>NZ_JAFEQJ010000006.1:145651-519075 GCF_016890655.1 Staphylococcus sp. GDY8P72P
ATTTCTGTCCCACTCCCTTAAACTTCGTCATCTTGATTTGATAATTCTACACTTCTATTAACTGCAGAACGTAGACAATCTTCAAAAATACCTTCAATATCATATTCAGATAAGGCATTTAAACCTGCTTGCGTAGTACCGCCTTTAGAAGTAATATTTTTTCTCAGTTGTTCCATGCTCAATTCAGAACGTTCAATCATTTTACTTGTCCCAATAATTAAATTTCTAATTGATTCTTCTACTTGGTCTTTTTCTAAACCTAAACGCGTACCTGCAGTTACGTATTGTTCGAATACATGATATAAAAATGCTGGGCCGCTTCCTGTAATTGCTGTTACTTGGTGTAAATTATCTTCTGATACTTCAATAACAGAGCCAAATGCATTAATTAGTTCATCTACTTCTTCTTTTGAAGAAGGGCCGAAGTTGTTTGAAAAACTTATACCAGTCACCGAATGTCCAACATGTGCATTTGTATTTGGCATTATTCGTGCTACTGGATTTTTTGTATCTAGTAATTCTTGGATATAGCTTATCGGTAAGCCAGCCATAATTGAGATGAATTTATTTTGTTGAGCAATATGTGGTTTTATGCGTTCAGCTAAATTTTCAAAATCATATGGTTTTGTACCTAAAAAAACGTAATCGGCATCAGCAAGTAGGGCGTGGTCATCATAACTATAGTTCACACCTAATTCTTCTGCATATGCTTTTAGTGCACCTTCATTTGATCTGTTCGTTAGATAAATGTCGTTCGACTCAATAACATTTGAGTTTACTATGCCGGTGAATATAGCATGTGCCATATTGCCTGCCCCATAAAATACTAGTTTCATGTAGTTTCAACACTTCCTTATCTTTTGATGTTTCTATACTAACATAGATAATGAATATTCCTAATATTTTCTGTCGATACTTACATATCAATGTCGTTTATCCTATAATTAAATCATTACAAATAAAGGAGCGTTATAATGAGTAGTCAACACTTTGTTTTGACCGGTGCTACGAGTGGTGTAGGGCTATCCTTATTAAAGTTACTGCTACAACAAAAAGTTAGAGTAACTGTATTAGTACGGTCGCCACAAAAATTAACAGCATTAAAAAGTAAAGACGAAGACAATTTATTGCAAATTATAGAATGTGATTTACTTAATATGGATGATATTAATGGATTGCACCAATATTTTCAAAACACCACGATTACTGGCTTAATTTATAGTGCAGGAATGGGTTACTTTAAATCTATATCTGACCATAATGTCCAAGAAATCACTGACACATATAATTTGAATGTAGTCCATTTCAACTTACTATTTAAAGTTTTGCAACCTCATTTAGCTACAAAAGCTACAATTGTCGGTATAGGGAGTCAAGCTAGTCATATTACACAGGCATATGCTGCTCATTATGGTGCTAGCAAAGCTGCTTTTAATCAATTACTCAATGCATTACGTCTCGAGCATCCTAATTACCATGTCATGGTTGTGAATACCGGTCCGATTGATACTGCATTTCATCAAAAAGCTGATCCTTCATTAACATACGCCCAAAAATATCAATCAATAATGCTTGATGCGGATACATTAGCAAAAGATATTATTAATGGTATCATTTGGAAAAAGACAGAAATCAATAAACCTTATTGGATGAATGTATTACTTAAATTTTATAATTTAGCACCTCGTACGTTCGAGCGATTGTTACCTAAATTATTCAAAAACAAACAATAAAAAATGGTCACATCTAAACAAATGATAGTTTACGATGTGACCATAATAATATTTTTATATTAATGGATTGATATTCAAAATATGACTTTTTACTGTAGGTGTTGTGTGTAATTTAAATCTTTTACGCGTTCACGTGCTGCTTTTAATTGATCGACACCAATGGCTTTAGCAGCTTTATAATTTTCAATATTTTCATCTAATTGCTCAACGCTACTTGCACCTACAATAATGGAACCTAACGCATTTTGTGATTGTAAATAGTTAAAAGTTAGTGCTGTCAGGTTATTTTCTACTTCTTTAACAGAAGCGATTGTTTCTCCAAGTTCTTGATAACTATAGTCAAAAATACCGTCAGCAAATTTGTTATCCAACGCTTGATTGCTGTTTGCTGTTAATAATCCTTTAAAAACAGGACCACGTGCTAAAATTTTAACATTATGTGCATGTATTTCATCTACAAGCGCTTCGGGTCTGTTATCAATTAAATTAAATTGAGACATGAGTGTTTCAATGTCACTATGCTCTAAATAATAACGAATAACATTTGGTCGAATAGAAGAAATACCATAAGCTTGAACTATACCTTCTTGCTTTAATTCCTCAAATGCACTTATCGTTTCATCTAACGGATCATCAATTGTGCCTCCGTGCAATTGATAAAGTTGTAGTTCGTCTAAGCCTAATCTGTGTAACGACGTTTTAACAGAAGATTTTATGTGTTTTTTTGATGGATCCCAAAATGTCGAACCATCTTGTTGTAAATGATTACCTACTTTAGTACCTACAACAATATCATCTCTATTTTGGTATTTTTTAAGTGCTTTACCTACGATTTCTTCATTCACACCTTTATCATAAATATCAGCTGTATCAAAATAAGTGATACCATGTTCAATTGCACGTTCAATGATACTTTCAGCATGATCATATGCTGTACCAAGACTCATACAACCTAAACCAATTTCTGATAATTCTATGCCACTTTTTAATATGTTCTTTTGCATGTTAATACTCCTTTCGATACACTAATTAAATAAGATAAAGAGGTGCCATTTAGTCGTTGCAAAACACTGAATAATTAACGTATGACATAATGTAAATATGCCCATGTGTTTATACTACACCTCAATTATCAATAAATTAATCTTAACAATAACTTATACTAATTAAAAGGACAGTGATTACAATGGAACTAAACGAAAAAACAATTGCCAAAACTACGATATATAATGGCAAGATTATAGATTTAGAAGTCCACGATATAGCTTTACCCAACGGACAAACGTCAAAACGTGAACTTGTTAAGCACAATGGCGCTGTTGCAGTATGTGCTATAACACCTAATAATAAAATCATATTAGTGAAGCAATTTAGAAAACCTATAGAAAATACTTTATTAGAAATACCAGCAGGTAAACTAGAACTAAATGAAGACAGAACATCGGCAGCACAACGCGAATTAGAAGAAGAAACTGGTTATATTGCTGACGATTTACAGTTAATCACAGAAATGTATGGTTCTCCAGGGTTTACAAATGAGAAAATATCAATTTATTTTGCTGATAACTTGAGAATTGGTGAAATGAATTTAGATGATGATGAGTTTGTAGAATTACATGAATTATCAATTGAGGAAGCAACCACAAAATTACAAAACGGCGAAATTACAGATGCCAAAACCATTATAGCCATTCAATACCTATTACTTAATTATAATCATTCTAAATAAAAAGTATTTAAACTTGCACATTTTATCAATTATTGGTATTTTATATATGAATCATTATGTAAATTAAAATGATTATAATTATTAGTAGAGGAGTGAGGCTTCCGTGGAAGAACGATTAAATCGCGTGAAGCAACAATTACAACAGTCATCATACAAATTAACTCCACAACGTGAAGCAACTTTAAGAGTTTTAATTGAAAATGAAAAAGATCACTTAAGTGCTGAAGATGTCTATTTAAAAGTAAAAGATAAAGCACCTGAAATAGGTTTAGCAACGGTTTATAGAACATTAGAATTATTAGCCGAATTAAAAGTAGTAGACAAAATTAATTTTGGCGATGGCGTTGCTCGTTTTGATTTACGTAAAGAAGGGGCTAAACATTTTCATCATCATTTAGTTTGTATGGAATGTGGAAAAGTTGAAGAAATTGAAGAAGATTTGTTGCCACAAGTAGAAGAAAAAGTAGAACACGATTTTAACTTTAAAATTTTAGACCACCGATTAACTTTTCACGGTGTGTGTGAAACTTGCCAATCAAAAGAAAAGTAAATCACAACCACTTAAATGTTGAGGTGTGAATATGGAAACAATCAAAGATGAATACTTGAAATTCATACAGTTAGAGAAGGGCTTAAGTAGTAATACTATAGGCGCTTACCGTAGGGACCTAAATAAATACATTACATATCTACAAGATCATAAAATTACACATATAGACTTTGTAGATCGTCAAACTTTACAACAATGTTTAGGTTTTTTGCATGATGAAGGTGCATCAACAAAATCGTTAGCAAGATTTATTTCAACCGTACGTAGCTTTCATCAATTTGCTTTAAGAGAGAAATACGCCGCAAAAGACCCTACAGTTCTTATTGAAACGCCTAAGTATGATCGAAAATTACCTGACGTACTTGCAGAAGATGAAATTTTAAGATTGTTAGATGCTCCAGATTTAAGTAAAAATAATGGCTATCGAGATCGAACGATATTGGAATTATTGTATGCTACTGGTATGCGAGTTACAGAATTAATTGATTTAGAGGTTGAAAATGTTAATTTAATTATGGGATTTGTCAAAGTGTTTGGCAAAGGGGGCAAAGAACGTATTGTCCCTTTAGGAGATACAGTAATTGACTACTTATCTACGTATCTTGAAACAGTTAGACCACAATTGTTAAAAACAACTTTAACTAATACTTTGTTTCTAAATTTACATGGCAAGCCTTTGTCACGCCAAGGTATATGGAAAATGATAAAACAAAACGGCATCAAAGCTAATATTAATAAAACCTTAACTCCTCATACGATGCGCCATTCATTTGCAACGCATCTTTTAGAAAATGGTGCTGATTTACGTGCCGTACAAGAAATGTTAGGTCACTCGGATATATCAACCACACAATTATATACGCACGTGTCAAAATCACAAATTCGTAAAATGTATAATGAATTTCATCCAAGAGCATAACAATTAAAAATCCACAAGCACTGAAAACAGCGCTTGTGGATTTTTAATTGTAACCGTGAAATTTTCGTTGTTGCAAAGCTTGCTTTCTAGCAGCAATTACTTCTGAACGATCACGTTTTATATGATGATGAACAATATAGTCGTCATCAATTACATACGGTGTCACTATATAATTAGGAAATTGTTGGATTATCTGTTGCTCAAACGCAGTGTTAAGAGGTAAATGGACAGGTGCAAAAGGCTGCTCTTGACTCACGTTATCTATCATATTTTGAACTAATGATTTATAGGTAGTTATATCTAAGCCTAAATCTGGTTTAATGTTAACTGAATTTATTACGGACAATGCTTTTATAAATGATCGTTTTGCTCCTATTAAATTGCCTCTACGATAATGGTAACAACCTGTAGAAAATAATATTAAACTTACAATTGCATCATTTTTATTAAAATGGGGATTTTCTTTCCACGCTTCTTCTAAAATATCATGACATAAAAAATAATGTTGTTCAGTATGAAATTGAAAATAAAATAATTTCAATGCTTCTTTCATTTTATATCGCTCCAAAATTTAATCTTCTTCGTAAACATGGTATAATATTTTAGTGAATTACGCACATAACTTGCAATATGAGGTAGATAAAAATGTATGAAGTGAAATTAGATGCTTTTAACGGACCTTTAGATTTGTTATTACATCTTATCCAAAAATTTGAAATAGATATTTATGATATTCCTATGAAGTCTTTAACAGAGCAATATATGCAATATATTCATGCAATGAACCAATTAGAAATCAATGTTGCAAGTGAATATCTCGTTATGGCCTCCGAATTATTAATGATTAAAAGTAAATTATTATTACCACAAACTGAAACAGAAATTGAATTAGAAGATGATCCCCGTGAAGATTTAGTTGGACGTTTGATTGAATACAAAAATTATAAAGAGTATACAGAACTGTTAAACTCTAAAAAAGCAGAACGTACTTGCTATTTTTCAAAACATCCAACTGATTTATCTCATTTAGAGCGCAATGAAACGTGGGATAGCAATCAAACTATTGATTTAACAGAACTTATTATTGCATATCAAAAAGTAAAAAATAGAATCGCTTTTCAAACACCTAAGACTGTAGACATACATAAAGAAACTTTCACAATTCAACAAGCAACAACGCAAGTACAATCAAGATTGCAACAAGAACAGTCATTCAATTTTTTTAGCTTATTTAATTTTACCGAACCCGTAGAAATGGTCGTTACACACTTTTTAGCAATATTGGAAATGTCAAAATCGGGAATTATAAATATAGAACAAATAAAAAGTTTTGAAGATATTCACATTATAAGGGGAGTAAACTATGGCATTAACGGATAAAGGCATCTTAGAAGCCCTGTTATATACAGCTGGTGATGAAGGCCTAGAGACTAAACAACTAATTGAAATTTTGGAAATTACAGAAGATCAATTAACAACGTTAATCAATAATTATGAGTCAGAAGGTCTGATGATTCAAAAATTTGGGACGACATATGTCTTAACAACACAAAAAGCTGCTGCGCATTATATTGAAAAACTAATCGAACAAAAATCAAATATGAAATTATCACAAGCTGCTATGGAAGTGTTGTCTATTATAGCTTACAACCAACCCCTTACACGTGGAGACATTGAAATGATTAGAGGTATTAATTCTGATGGTGCAGTTAAAACACTCATTGCAAGAGGAATCATCGAGGCAAAAGACGAAGATAATTCACGTAGCCAACAACTCTATACTACAGATTTATTTTTAAATGTCTTTGGTTTAGACAGTTTAGAAGCTTTACCTACAACAGATGAAGAAGACGAAGAAATAGAAGAATTTTTCAGTAATTTAGTTAACCAAAAAGGAGAATATAATGAGTAAAGAGTTCGAAAGATTACAAAAACGTATTGCAAATAGTGGTTATACATCACGCCGTAAAGCAGAAACATTAATAGTTGAAGGCAAGGTTAAAGTTAATGGAACAGTAACTGATGAGTTAGGAACGAAAGTAAAACCATCTGACGTCATAGAAGTAGAAGGTATTAAATTAGAGCAAGAAGACAAGCTTTATATTTTATTTTATAAACCATCACAAGTCATAACAAGTGTCTCTGATGATAAAGGCCGTACAGTTGTTACTGATTATTTCAAAGAACTTGATACGCGTATTTATCCAGTAGGCCGATTAGACTATGATACTTCAGGGCTATTATTACTGACAAATGATGGTGAATTTACCAATTTGATGACGCATCCTAGATACAAAATTCAAAAAAAATATGTTGCTAAACTTAAAGGCTACTTAATGCGTGAAGAGGTAAAAGCATTAGAAAAAGGTATTATGCTTGAAGATGGTTTAACTCAACCAGCAATCGTTAAAGTTAAAAATCAAGACAAAGAAAAGAATACAACATTAGTAGAAATTACTATTGCAGAAGGTAGAAATCGCCAAGTAAGACGTATGTTTGAACACTTTGGTCATACAATAAGCAAACTACAAAGAATTGAATTTGGACCGCTCAATTTGAAAGGCTTAAATGCAGGTGAAGGTCGTGTCATGACACCTCATGAAGTTAAAACTATACGTCACATGGCAGAAAACGGCTAATTAATGTGACTAATCTATGACATTAGCAAAATCTTTGAGAAAAACTTCACAAACTTGTTCTGTTTGTGAAGTTTTTCGTTAATTACTGTGATATAATACAATTAAATTATAAAGTAATCATGTGTGGGAGGTATTAAACATGCCAAACGAAATACTCGTCGTAGATGATGAGGATAGAATCAGAAGATTATTAAAATTATACTTAGAAAGAGAATCTTTTGAAATTCATGAAGCGAAAGATGGTAAAGAAGCATTGGAAATGGCTATTCACCATGACTATGCTTGTATCTTATTAGATTTAATGTTGCCAGAAATGGATGGTATAACTGTCGCTTCTCGACTAAGAGAATATAAGGAAACACCTATTATAATGCTTACTGCTAAAGGCGAAGAAACTAATCGTGTTGAAGGCTTTGAATCTGGTGCAGATGATTACATTGTTAAACCATTTTCACCTCGCGAAGTTGTATTACGTGTCAAAGCATTGCTGAGACGTACTCAAGTAGCACACACAGAACAAAGTGAACCACATGCTAAGGATTTGATTGAATTTGATCATCTGGTGATAGATAATGATGCACATCGTGTTTTAGCTGATGACAAAGAAGTGAATTTAACACCTAAAGAGTATGAATTATTAATCTTTCTCGCTAAAACTCCAAATAAAGTTTTTGATCGTGAACAACTATTAAAAGAAGTTTGGCATTATGAATTTTATGGAGATTTACGAACTGTAGATACTCATGTCAAACGTCTTAGAGAGAAATTGAATCGTGTCTCTAACGATGCGGCTCATATGATTCAAACTGTGTGGGGTGTAGGCTATAAATTTGAGGTACAAACAGACAATGAATCGACTGAATAATGTTGTCATAAAACTGTGGTTAACTATTATCTTTATAGTAACGACAGTTTTAATTTTATTAAGTGCCGCTCTCATCACTTTTATTCAATCATACTTCACACAAGAAACTGAAAACTCTTTACTTGAGGACGCTAAACAAATTAGCCAACTTGTCGCAGATTCCGATAATAAAGACATTGCTATTGAACATAGTCGCAAGTTAATTGAAGGACCAGTGGGCTTAATTATTATGCCTGATAAAGACAAAGCACAATCCAATAAAAATCAAATCAAAAAACAAATGTATGAAATTATACAAACAGACAAAGACTATCAACAAGTATTTGATGACGGTAAACAAAAATCTGAACATATTAATATTACCGTTAATGGAAAACAACGTACTTATGTGCTTATTGGCTATCCAACTCAGCATATTAATGGCCAGTCGGACAGTAAATATAGCGGTGTATTCATCTATCAAGACTTAAAAAGTATAGAAGAAACAAATAATGCTATTACTGTCATTATTCTTATTATTGCTGTTATTTTTCTTGCTATTACTACTGTCTTTGCGTTCTTTTTATCTTCAAGAATCACTGAGCCATTAAGACAGTTACAAACACAAGCACTTAAAGTATCACAAGGCGAGTATACCCAAACGCCTCCAGTAAATTCCAAAGATGAAATAGGCGAGCTATCACGCGCATTCAACACAATGAGTTCTGAAATTCGACAACATATCGAGGCCTTATCATCTTCCAAAAATATTAGAGATAGTCTCATTAACTCTATGGTTGAGGGTGTTTTAGGTTTTAATGATAAACGAGAAGTTATTCTGTCTAATGAAATGGCTCGAGATATTATTCACTCTATGGATGAATACAGCTCAGAAAAACTAGATCAACAAAATGAGCGAACATTAAGAAATAAAACGACACAATTTGAAGAATATGAAATTAACACCCGTTATTTTGTTATAATAATGAGTTATATTGAACAAATTCAACCTGATGGCCGCAGTGGTATCGTTGCTATTATTCGTGATATGACTAATGAGCATAATTTAGATCAAATGAAAAAAGATTTTATCGCTAATGTATCACACGAATTACGAACACCAATCTCACTGCTTCAAGGTTATACTGAGTCCATAGTCGACGGTATCGTAACTGAACCTGAAGAAATTAAAGAGTCATTATCTATTGTATTGGATGAAACTAATCGTTTAAACAGATTAGTCAATGAGTTGTTAAATGTTGCACGTATGGATGCAGAAGGTTTAACAGTCGAAAAAGAGCTACATTCTATAGATGAGTTATTAGAAAAAATGCAACAAAAATATAAACAACAAGCAATTGATTTGCAATTAGAAATGTATTTAAATGCTAACACTGGTGGTCAATATTGGTTATTTGATTTAGATCGAATTGAACAAGTACTGACAAACTTAATTGACAATGCTACTCGTTACACTGAACCAGGTGATGTTATTACTATTAATTATGGCGAAACTGACACTGAAGATATCTTATATATCAATGATTCAGGTACAGGTATCGCACCTGAACATTTAAACCAAGTATTCGATCGATTTTATAAAGTTGATACATCTAGAAAGCGTGGTAAACAAGGTACTGGTTTAGGCTTATTTATTTGTAAAATGATTATCGAAGAACATGGTGGTAACATATCAGTAAAAAGCGAACTAGGCGTTGGAACAACGTTTATCATTAAATTACCTAAAGCATAATTAATTATTAATCTATCTTGAGCAATAGTATTGTTTTTAACCGAGTAATAAGCTATGATATATCTATAAAATTTGTATATTCATCTTCGGGGTAGGGTGCAAATCCCAACCGGCAGTAATCAAAGCCTGCGACCCATATTGTTGTTTTTAGACAATATGGCTGATCTAGTGAAAATCTAGAGCCGACAGTAAAGTCTGGATGGGAGAAGATGGAGGATTTAGGCATTTTATTTAGCATTTTTCCTCCTATTCGAAGTAAGATGAATGGAAGGAGAAAACTAAATAATGCGTAATAATCAAAAAAAGCTTATCACTATAAGTATGTTAAGTGCGGTAGCGTTTATTTTAACTTTTTTAAAGTTTCCTATACCATTTCTGCCACCGTATTTAACATTAGATATAAGTGATGTACCTGCACTATTAGCAACTTTCACACTTGGACCTGTAGCAGGTATCATTGTAGAGTTTGTTAAAAATTTACTTAATTTCTTATTTAATATTGGGGATCCAATTGGTCCTATGGCAAACTTTTTTGCAGCAACATCATTTTTAGTGGTTGCTTATCTTGTAGCTAAAAATAAACATAATACTAAATCCTTAATTATTGGATTAATCAGTGGCACAATTGCTATGACGATAGTCTTAAGTATACTCAATTACTTTGTATTGTTGCCACTATATGGCATGATAATGAATTTAACAGACATTATGCATAATTTGAAAATTATTATTGTTTCTGGTGTTATACCATTCAATATTATTAAAGGTATTGTAATTTCAATTATCTTTATCTTATTATATCGTCGTCTTAGTAAAGTGATAGAATCATAAAAAGTGCACGGGATATAAATATTTCTGACTAAAAAATAAACGTCAATTTCTATTAAGAAGATATAGAAATTGACGTTTATTTTAGTTTTATGAAATTTTCTAGCTCGCTGTACTATTTTCTTTCGTATATATATTATCATTTAGGAACACCAAATTTTACTTTATGGTAGTGATTTTGAAATGTGCTGACGCCCGGAGGAATAGTATAAGTGAGAGACTACAGGCTCGAACCATACCCTAGGCAAGCATGCACGATCAAAATCGTAGGTTTTAAATATAAGAGGAGACTGGAACGAATCAATGTTGTGCCAGCCTCCTCTTATTTTGAGAATAAGGATTTACGTCCCATTCTCAATTCTTACCGTGATTGTCAATCGTCATCAACAAGCACTTATTCAAATTTTAAAGCATCCCCATCAAATGGTTCCTCTTCAATTTTAATAGAATCTGTTGGACAACCTTCCAATGCATCTTCCATATCTTCATATAATTCTTCAGGCACTTGCGCTGTGCCTTGGTTGTCATCAAGTATAACATATGCTATACCTTCGTCATCGTAGTCATATATATCAGGGGCAGCGGCGCCACATGCACCACATGCTATACATGTATCCATATCTACTATCGTATATTTAGCCATTTCTTTCGCCTCCTTTGACAAAAATGCTACAATAATATCATACCTAATATTGTAATCATCCCATTTATTTTTTTCAAATGTTTTTGTTTAATAAATAAGAGGAGTAAAACATGTATAATATATTAAATTTTGTGCATTCGCAAGCACATGATTACAAAACTCAAAAAAGCATATTTAATATTATCACAGGCAAAAAGTCTCATCAAACCTTTTTTGATGCTTCTAGCCAACATCTACTATCATTTTATCATAGTTTACCCAACTTAAAATATCAGTCATTCGAGCGAATTTTAACGGAAACTAATGATAATCATACTAATTTAACATTAAAGTGCAACAATAAGCATACCTATGACAGTATGCGTAACACTTTTAATGCCTTACAATTACTTATCCAAACTATTTCGTGTGATATACACAAATTTTATCAATTCACACCAGTATCTCAACAACTACAAGTTCAAAAACAGGTTAAAAAACTATTTAATACTATTAAAAAGCAACAAGAAACAGATAATTTTCTAGCCGAACTACAACAATTGTTGACTGCCATTCATGATACAAACGGTAAAACTTACATACATTATTATTTACAAGGCTATAATGAAAGTATGTATACGCGACAACAAGTTAGTTTAATAGAGAATATCCCACAACATCTTTTAATGGAGTTAGAATACAATGATTTAGTTGAGATGGTTACCCAATTAGAGAATAATTCAAAATATCCATTACTTCATCAACTCGTTTTGCGTCCATCTTTATTAAATAAAACTGAACAAACTTTGCACAGTATACTGGCGCAGCAATCTTTAAATGATATTTTACGAGAGCAAAACGTCAAAATAAATACAATTGAAGATCACCTCATTGAATTATTTATCAAAGGTTATTTATCTGATTATGAAACATATGTAACTACTCAAATGATGGGGGACTTTAGTCACTACTATCCTGAGCATTCAAATGAACGATTGAGAGATATGAAAGCAAGATTTTCTGATTTAAGTTATTTCCAACTTAAACTACTGATTGTCGGTTATCAAAGAGGTGAACTAAATGCTACATAAGGCACTAAAAACTTGGTTTGGTTTTGATCATTTTAATGAAGGACAAGAAGAGATCATTACAAGCGTTTTAAAAAATCAACCTACATTAGGTATTTTACCAACAGGAAGTGGCAAAAGTTTATGTTATCAATTGCCAACTTATATCAAAAGACAACCAACACTTATCGTTTCACCTTTAATATCCTTAATGGATGACCAAGTGAGTCAAATGAAAGCACAAGGAGAATCATCTGTCAGTTGTGTACATTCTGGGATGGACGCTAAAGAAAAACGTCAAAACATCGACAAGTTATCATCTAGTCGCTTTATCTTTTTAAGTCCCGAATTCTTATTACAAGGTACTAATATTAAGCTCATAAAAAATATAAATCTCGGCATGATTGTCTTAGATGAAGCACATTGTCTATCTGAATGGGGCTATGATTTCCGACCTCATTATGCATTAATTAGAAAGGTAACAAAATACTTTCCACAAGCTACATTGTTAGCGTTAACTGCTACAGCTCAACCTTTTTTAATCGATGATTTAAATGATATGTTGGAAACAAAGTTCCATCAAATTAAAACAACTATGAATCGAAATAATATTATGTTGTCTCATAAAAATTTTAGTAACGATGACGAAAAATTAACATGGCTATTACCGTTTATAGAAAATTCTGGGCCCACAATTATTTATGTATCTTCTAAAAAAATGTGTGCCACTCTTGCACATGCTATATATGAACATGGCTTTTTAACTGGAATATATCATGGAGATATGTCTTACCAAGAAAGGCATACTGTTCAACATCAATTTATTAACAATGAAATTCCGGTTATTGTAGCTACGAGCGCTTTTGGTATGGGAATTAATAAAAAAGACATAAGAACTATTATTCATTATCATTTACCAACGAGCCCCTCAAACTATTTACAAGAAATAGGAAGAGCTGGTAGAGATGGTACTTTAAGCCAAGCGATTAGTTTATATCAACCAGACGATAGTTTCTTATTAGAAACCTTGTTGTTTACTGACGCCATATCAGAAAATGATATTCAATTATTTGAACTTGGTGAATTAATTGATATGAATAAGCATGAAATATTAACAGTGTTAAATGAAATATATACAATCCAAACGCTTAAACGTATCTTTAACACAGTATTTCGACGAAAACAGTTAAGCTATTATAGAATGCTTGGTTATATAAATCTTGATCAATGTCGAAGAAAATACTTACTAGAATTTTTTGGTGAGTCATTTATTAACAAGCCCACTTATTGTTGCGATATAGACAGTGAAGAATTAGACCTAAAACAATTAAATAGAAAAAAAGTAAAACGAAAAATGGATTATTTAGAAAAATTACAAAGTTTGTTCAAATAAATGAGTAATTGCTTTACTTCACTTTTTTAATCAAGCTATAATAAAGCATATAACAAGTATAATTTTATTTTCATTAAATTGTTATACATATCTACCATTGTATAGGGTATAGCTTTGTATGCAAAAAAGCAAAAGGAAGGATGAGCGGTTTGTCTAATAATAATTTTAAAGATGATTTCGAAAAAAATCGTCAATCTATTGACCCGAAAGAACATCTAGATACAGATAAAGCGAAAGGTTCTGTAGACAATGAAACGGAAAAAGTCACAGATAAGGCTGACGAGCAATTTCCACCAAGAAATTCACAGCGTAGACAACGTAGTCGTAGTACTGCTACAAATCAACCAAATTCAGAACAAGACACTGTGAATCAAGAAGATCATGATGAACAACATCCTACAACAGACAACAACGATTCAGATGTAGAACGTCAACATGATGAACATGATACTGACCGTGATGCGCAACAGGACTCAAACAATGAGCCTGATTCACAAGATGAATCAAGTAACAACAAGAAAAAAGGGGCCGCTGTTGCAGGTAGTGCTGCTGCTGTTGGCGGAGGTGCATACGCTGCCAAAAAACATCATGACAACAATCAAGAAGGACAACACGATGATGCTCAATCACATGATGATAGTGATAAACAGCAAGATCAAGAGAACAAGCAGGTAGATGATCAGCAGCAAAATGATGACAATGACACCAATAATGATTCTAAAAATCATAAAGGTAAGAAAGCTGGTGCTGCAGCCGCTGCAGGTGCAGGTGCGGGAGCTGCTGGTGTAGCTGGTGCGAAATCACATGATAAAGATAACAGCAAACAACAAGAATCAAACAAAAATGAATCAAAAGATGGAAAAGGTAAGAAAGCCGGTGCAGCCGCTGCAGGTGCTGGTGCTGCGGGTGGTGCTGCTGCCGCTTCCAAAGCTTCACATTCTGGTGGTAATGGAGGCAATGGCTCCGGTGGCAATGGTGGCAACGGATCCGGTGATAATAGTCAACATGATAACGACGGCAAGAAGAAAAAAGGACTACTTGGTAAATTATTGCCTATACTTGCCGCGATATTAATTTTAGCAGCTATTGCTATTTTTGCAGGAATGGCTTTAACTGGTAACAATGATGATGGTAATAGCGATAACGACAATAAAGCTTCAAATAAATCAGACGATAAAGATAAAAATGCTGATGACAAAGACAATAGCAAAGATAAAGACAAAGCTTCAGATAGTGAAAATGACAATGATTCAAACAACGAACAATCATCAGACGAAAACAATAATGGTGATAACGCAACATCTGATGATTCTAATGCTAATGATTCAGCTAACAACTCAAGCAATTCAAGTGACTCAAGCAACTCACAATCATCAGACCAAGATGGTCAAAGTACTGCTAACACTAGTGGCGAAAATACTAGCGATGCTAGTAATGCTGGTAGTTCTTCTGATCAAAATAGTCAAAGTCAATCACAACAAAGTCAGCAAAGCTCTGATAATCAACAATCAGATCAAGCAAACAGTAATACGTCCGATTCTACAGACGATAGTAGTCAAGCCACAAACAATGATTCACAAGGTCAACGTACACATGTTGTAAATGGTCAAAACTTATATCGTATTGCTATTCAATATTACGGTGAAGGCTCACCAGAAAATGTTGAAAAAATTAGAGAAGCTAATGGTATCTCAGGCAATGACATTCATAATGGTCAACGTCTAGTAATACCTCAATAATGAAAATGAAAGACCGAGCAGTAATTGCTCGGTTTTTTTTGTGCAATTTTAATATAAGTTTTATAAAAATTCAGCGACTTGCAACACAATTTCAATTCGATTATTTGGATTTTTCTATACTATTGGTATAATATATTAGTGGTTAAAGGAGGCAGACAATAATGCAAACTGTAGAAAGCATAATTATCGGTGGTGGCCCATGTGGTTTAAGTGCCGCAATCGAACAAAAGAAAAAAGGAATCGAAACATTAGTAATAGAGAAAGGTAATGTTGTAGAAGCTATTTATAATTATCCTACACATCAAACATTTTTCTCATCCAGTGATAAATTAAGTATTGGTGATATTCCTTTTATTGTAGAAGAAAGTAAACCACGTAGAAACCAAGCATTGGTTTATTATAGAGAAGTAGTAAAACATCATCAACTTAATATTAATCCTTTTGAAGAAGTATTAACTGTTAAAAAAATCAATAATCGTTTTACTATTACAACAACTAAGGATGTATATCAGTGTCGCTTTTTAACTGTCGCAACAGGTTACTATGGCCAACATAACCAGTTAGAAGTTGAAGGTGCAGAATTGCCTAAAGTAAATCACTACTTTAAAGAAGCTCATCCTTACTTTGGACAAAACGTTGTTATTATTGGTGGGAAAAACTCTGCGGTTGATGCGGCTTTAGAATTAGAAAAAGCGGGCGCACACGTTACCGTTTTATATCGAGGTCAAGATTATCCTAATGCTATTAAACCTTGGATATTACCAAACTTTGAATCATTAGTGAGAAACGAAAAAATCAATATGGTATTTAATGCTCAAGTAACCAAAATTACAGAAACATCTGTTCAATATGAAAACGATGGTCACACATATGAAATTCCAAATGATTACGTCTTTGCAATGATTGGATATCATCCCGATTATACTTTCTTACAATCTATTGGTATCGATATTAATACTAATGAGTTTGGTACTGCTCCCGTATATAACAAAGAAACATTTGAAACAAATGTAATCAATTGTTTTATCGCCGGTGTGATTGCAGCAGGAAATGATGCAAATACAATATTTATTGAAAATGGTAAATACCACGGCGGTATAATTACTCAAAGTATTTTAACTAAAAAGCAAACACCTTTAGAATCTTAAAAAAAGCTAGTGTCTTATAATATATAGACACTAGCTTTTTTATTATAATTGTGATTCAAAATATTTCTTTAATTGTTCATAAGACAAATTATTACTTAAGCCAACTAATAATTTCAACCTAGCTTTAGGACCGTTTAGACCATTTGAGAAAATAACACCTTTTTGTTCTAATGTTGCTCCGCCACCTTCATATGCATAAATGGGGCCGACTATACCATTAAAGGAACGAGAAACTAATACAATTGGAATGTTTTTAGCTAAACATTGTTGCAAACCTTCTAAACATGTAGGAGGTAAATTACCTTGTCCTAATGCCTCAATGATAATTCCATCAACATTTTCGTTACTATAAAATGATAACACATCACTTTTCATTCCCATATAAGCTTTGATTAGAGGAATATTGAGTTCAGCATTAATATTATTTAAGATCATATGGTCATATGGGCGATGATGAAACTGAACACTATTTTTAGTAATAACACCTAATGGACCGTGGTTAGGACTTTGGAACGTATTAGTATTAGATGTGTGTGTCTTTGTCACGTTTCTTGCAGTATGAATCTCATCATTAAAGACAACCATAACACCATTATTTGCTGCTTCATCTGTAGATGCAACTCGAATAGCGGAAATAAAATTATATAAACCGTCTGAACCTATTTCATTTGATGAGCGCATTGCTCCAGTAATCACAACTGGTTGTGTTATATCCATTGACAAATCTAGCAAATAGGCAGTTTCTTCTAATGTATCAGTGCCGTGAGTAATTACATAACCATCATATTCATGTATACTGTGTGCTTCTTCAATTATTTGTTTCAATTGTTGGATATGATGAATTT
Source organism: Staphylococcus sp. GDY8P72P (assembly GCF_016890655.1). Lineage (NCBI taxonomy): Bacteria > Bacillati > Bacillota > Bacilli > Caryophanales > Staphylococcaceae > Staphylococcus > Staphylococcus sp. GDY8P72P. The sequence goes on from NZ_JAFEQJ010000006.1 coordinate 163,461, forward strand.
GCATATGTGGTGATGGTACATTCATTGGGGTTATTTCGGTTACATCTGCATACTTTTCAATTACCTCTACGTGATTTGATATTGGATTATTAGCATTGGTAACAACTTGATTTGACTCATCTTGCGACATACTAATAGTACCGCCTGTATGGATGACAAGAAGATTTTTCATGACTGCATTCCTCCTATTTATAAACTACGTATTTATGATAAAATATAATTCATAATACAACAAGGAAGGGTTTCGTACAATGAATTTAATTAATATTGCATTAGATGGACCAGCAGCAGCTGGTAAAAGTACAATTGCTAAATTAGTAGCAGCTAAGTTAGCAATGATTTACGTAGATACAGGTGCTATGTATCGCGCTATAACATATAAATATTTACAACAAAATAAGCCAGAAGATTTTGCCAAGCTAATTGCATCAACAACATTGTCTTTAACGTATGATGAAGACAAAGGCCAACGCATTATACTTGATGACAATGATGTAACTGATTTCTTACGAGAAAATGATGTTACAAATCATGTATCATATGTTGCTTCAAAAGAGCCTGTAAGAACTTTTGCCGTAAAAAAACAACAAGAACTTGCGAATAACAAAGGTATTGTCATGGATGGGCGAGATATCGGTACTGTCGTTTTACCAAATGCTGATTTAAAAGTTTATATGATTGCTTCTGTAGAGGAACGCGCAGAACGTAGACAAAAAGATAATGAACTAAGAGGCATCGAATCAAATATCGAACAACTAAAAGCTGAAATTGAAGCGCGAGATCATTATGATATGAATCGTGAAATTTCACCATTAAAAAAAGCAGACGATGCACTGACTTTAGATACTACAGGTAAATCTATTGAAACAGTAACTAACGAAATTTTAGAAATGGTCAATAATATTAAATAAATAAGTCAATTAAATTAATTTTCATAGTTGATTTATAGAATTTCGTCTTTTTTTTCAAAATTTTCTTATTCTACGTTTATAATTTAATTAAAATAGGGTACTTAGAAACTATATGTTTCAAAAATTGCAAGAATAGTTTAATTCGTTTTGTTATATACTACTAAAATAATTGATAAATTGTGGAGTTCTAACTTCACTTTTACATAGTTTTTATACAAAACATGGGTTGCTGTGGTATTTCTTGACAATTTGGTTACTTTGTAAGATGTTATAATTATGTAGTGTAATAAGGAGGCAGACAAGATGACTGAAGAATTTAATGAATCAATGATTAATGACATTAAAGAGGGAGATAAAATTACTGGTGAAGTTCAATCATTAGAAGACAAACAAGTGATTGTCCATGTCAATGGCGGTAAATTTAACGGAATTATCCCAATTAGTCAATTATCAACACATCATATCGATAATCCAAGTGATGCGGTAAACGTAGGTGATGAAATTGAAGCATATGTTACGAAAGTCGAATTAGACGACGAAAACGAAACAGGTGCTTACATTTTATCTAAAAGACAACTAGAAACAGAGAAATCTTATGACTATTTACAAGAAAAACTAGATAGTAATGAAACTATTGAAGCTAAAGTTACCGAAGTAGTTAAAGGCGGTTTAGTAGTAGATGTTGGACAACGTGGGTTTATTCCTGCTTCATTAATATCAACTGATTTCATTGAGGATTTCTCTCATTTTGATGGACAAGTTCTAGAATTAAAAGTCGAAGAATTAGATCCAAAAAATAATCGTGTCATTCTTAGTCGTAAAGCTGTACAAGAAGTTGAAAATGCTAAAAAGAAAGATCAACTTCTCCAATCACTAACTGAAGGTGATGTCATTGAAGGTAAAGTCGCACGATTAACTAACTTTGGCGCCTTTATTGATATTGGCGGTGTTGACGGTTTAGTGCATGTATCTGAATTAGCACATGAACATGTTAAAACACCTGAAGATGTAGTTGCTATTGGCGACGACGTTAAAGTTAAAATTAAATCTATAGATAAAGATAGTGAACGTATTTCCTTATCTATTAAAGACACTTTACCTAGCCCGTTTGAATCTATCCGTGGCGAATTCAATGAAGGTGATATCATTGAAGGTAAAGTCGTACGCTTAACTAGTTTTGGTGCTTTTGTGGAAATTAAAGCTGGTGTGCAAGGCTTAGTTCACATTTCAGAAATAAGTCACAAACATATCGGTACTCCAGGCGAAGTATTAGAAGCTGGTGACATAGTGAGTGTCAAAGTCCTTGGTGTCGATGTCGAAAATGAACGTATCTCTTTATCAATCAAAGCAACATTACCAAATGAAGATGTTGTCGAAAGTGATGATGAAACGACGAAATCATATTTAGATACAAGTGACGATGAAGAAGACAATCCTACATTAGGAGATGTATTTGGAGATAAATTAAAAGACTTCAAATTTTAAAGTTTTCAATTAAATATTAAACTTAAATCTTGTCCTGATTGACAGAAGGGCAAGATTTATTTTATGTTCAAAATTATAATAATTTCAGAATTTATTAACTTTGTTGATAAAACAATTAATATTAGTAATGTAAGTATATACGTCGTTAAAGGGTATTTATAAAAAACTGCCGAATTAATTTCAGGAAAGTTGTTTCAAAATTTCTTTTTCTTTAGTGATGCCATATGATAGAATTATAGAGATTTAATATAGAGAGGAAGTTAGGTAATGACTAAACCTATAGTAGCAATTGTCGGTAGACCGAATGTCGGTAAATCTACAATTTTTAATAGAGTAGTGGGTGAACGTGTATCTATTGTCGAAGATACTCCAGGTGTTACTCGTGATAGAATTTATTCTACAGGAGAATGGTTAACTCATGACTTCAATATCATTGATACAGGTGGTATTGAAATTGGAGATGCTCCATTCCAAACTCAAATTAGAGCACAAGCAGAAATTGCGATTGATGAAGCAGATGTGATTATTTTCATGGTGAATATTCGCGAAGGTTTAACACAAAGTGATGAAATAGTCGCACAATTATTATATAAATCCAAAAAACCAGTAGTATTAGCAGTCAACAAAGTTGATAATCCGGAAATGCGCAACGAAATTTATGACTTTTATGCATTAGGTTTTGGTGAACCTTATCCAATTTCTGGTTCACATGGCTTAGGATTAGGCGATTTATTAGATGCTGTTGTTACACATTTTAAAGAAGATGTGGAAGATCCTTATGATGAGGATACAATTCGTCTTTCTATAATTGGTAGACCGAATGTCGGTAAATCTAGTTTAGTTAATGCAATTTTAGGTGAAGATCGTGTTATTGTGTCGAATGTTGCTGGTACAACACGTGATGCGGTTGATACAGAATATTCATATGATGATCAAAATTTTGTCCTTATAGATACTGCTGGTATGCGTAAAAAAGGAAAAGTCTATGAATCCACAGAAAAATATTCTGTCTTACGTGCTTTAAAAGCAATAGAACGCTCAAATGTTGTACTCGTAGTCATAGATGCTGAGCAAGGTATTATAGAACAAGATAAACGTGTCGCAGGTTATGCGCACGAAGAAGGAAAAGCCATTGTCATCGTTGTCAATAAGTGGGACACTGTTGATAAAGAAACGAATACAATGAAAAAATTTAAAGATGAAGTGCGAAAAGAGTTTCAATTCTTAGATTATGCCGAAATCGCGTTCGTCTCTGCAAAAGAACGCCAACGATTAAAAACGTTATTCCCATATATCAAAGAAGCAAGTGAAAATCATAAAAAACGTGTCAAAAGTTCAACACTTAATGAAGTGGTTACAGATGCAATTTCTATGAATCCTACTCCAACCGATAAAGGACGTAGATTAAATGTATTTTATGCTACTCAAGTAGCTATAGAGCCGCCAACTTTTATTATTTTTGTTAACGATGTAGAATTAATGCATTTTTCGTATAAACGTTATTTAGAAAATCAAATTCGTGATGCATTTGGTTTTGAGGGCACACCAGTGCACATCTTACCTAGAAAAAGAAATTAAATCGGGGGGATTTACTTATGGTACAAGTTACCGTATATGGAACTGGAAGTTTTGGTACTGCATTAGCTAACGTTTTAGCTGAAAATGGACATGATGTCTTAATGTGGGGAAAAAATAATGAAACAATTGAACAAATAAATTCGCAACATGTAAATACCAAATATTTAAAAAATGCAGAATTAAACCACCAAATAAAAGCAACTAACGATCTAACGCAAGCAGTTACATTTGCAGACGTATATTTAATTGCCCTACCTACTAAAGCAATTAGAGAGGTTTTAGGACAAATCGATGCGTTAATCACTAATAAGAAGATTTTTATCCATGTTGCTAAAGGGATTGAAAACAATACCTTTAAACGTGTTTCAGAAATGATAGAAGATACAATTTCGTCAGAACATAATGATGGCATTGGCGTTTTATCTGGACCTAGCCATGCCGAAGAAGTTGTCATCAAACAACCAACTACAGTAGCAGCTTCTTCCAATAGTGAAACTATTAGTAAATTAATTCAAGATTTATTTATGAATGATTATTTACGTGTGTATACAAATAGTGATTTAATCGGTGTAGAACTCGGTGGCGCCTTAAAAAATGTCATTGCTGTTGCCAGTGGCGTAATAGCAGGTATGGGCTTTGGTGACAATGCCAAAGCAGCTCTTATGACTCGTGGTCTCGCAGAAATTAGTCGATTAGGCGAAACATTAGGTGCAGACCCAATGACTTTTTTAGGTTTAGGTGGCATTGGTGATTTAATAGTTACATGTACATCTACCCATTCAAGAAACTATACTTTAGGTTATAAACTAGGCGAAGGTAAATCTTTAGATACAGCACTTGATGAAATGAATATGGTAGTAGAAGGTGTCTATACAACAAAATCTGTTTATCAATTATCTAAAAAGTATAATGTCGACATGCCTATTACCGAAGCTTTATACAATGTGTTGTTTGAAAATACACCTGTTGAAGAAAGTGTTAAGTACTTAATGGAGCGTGGAAAAAAAGCCGAATAACGAAGTAATTTTACACTATTAAGAAAATAGATTACTTTTTCAAATAAAAATCCCTTTAATTCAAGCTTTTTCGTATATAAATCATTGCAGTAGCAATATTTGTTGTGTTAAAGTCATAGCATAATGATATTAAGATATCATTATTAACCCTAGGGGAGGTGAATTCGTAATGAACAAAACTGATTTAATCAACGCTGTTGCAGAACAAGCTGATTTAACTAAAAAAGAAGCAGGTTTAGCTGTGGATGCAGTATTCGAATCAATTCAATCATCACTTTCTAAAGGTGAAAAAGTACAATTAATTGGATTCGGTAACTTTGAGGTACGTGAACGTGCTGCACGTAAAGGACGTAACCCTCAAACTGGTAAAGAAATTGATATCCCTGCAAGCAAAGTTCCAGCATTCAAAGCTGGTAAAGCTTTAAAAGACGCAGTAAAATAATTCTTTACTTTACATCAAAGCCCTTTAATAAAGGGGCTTTTTCTTTTTACATAAATTAATACATATAATATAAAATCAATAAATAAAACGTTATTTTTGTCTAAATATATATAAGTTGTTAACATTGATAAGTTAGAAAGTGCATATTGGGCAACCAACTTTTTGTTTAATGTTATAATAGTTAGGCTGATCATATAGAATAAAAAGTTTTCTTAAATACTTTAGTCATCCTTGATTTTAATTTCTATCATATAATGTTACTATGTATATTGATTATAACGTGAGGTGTGAACATGGAATCAACATATACTATATTAAAAAAACAAATTACACAAAGACTTGCTGATGTACCTTTACATCAACCTATACATATTAATCGCGCATTAAGTGACGTACTTGATTCATATGACATACCTGAAAAAGCGAAACTAGCTTGCCTCACTATTGACACAGCAATGTGTCATTTAGATGCCGTTCCAGGTGATCATCTTTCTAAACAATCCATATTAATTGGTGATTTGTTGAGCGCACATTTTTACACGATTTTAGCTGAACTAAACAACCCTAGTTATCAAGCAAAAATTAGCCAAGCAATCGTTGAAGTAAATGAATTGAAATCTTCTATTCACCATAACCAAATAGATAAACAGCAAATAGAAAAAACTATATTGACCATTGAATGTCTGTTTCCTATTGTGACCATTCAACATTATATTGCTGATGTTAATACGATTGATATTCAAGCAAAAATGTTCAATCATGATGATGCACATTTATCATTCTATTTAAGACAATATTCGAAAGAGGAACAAAATACATTTTTCAAGAATATAAAACAAAATTATATTCATAAAAGAGGTAATTTAAAATGACTGAAAACAATGCTAAAAAAGAACAAGTACATACAGTATTCCAAAATATATCAAATAAGTATGATCGTTTAAACAATATCATAAGTTTTGAGCAACATGTTTTATGGCGTAAACATACGATGAAAGAAATGGCTGTAACTAAAGGAGCAAAAGCATTAGATGTTTGCTGTGGCACAGCTGATTGGACAATTGCTTTAAGCAAAGCAGTCGGCACTACTGGTGAAGTTTATGGCGTCGATTTTAGTGAAAATATGCTCGCAGTGGGCGAAGAAAAAACAAAAGATATAGATAATATCACACTTATTCATGGAGATGCTATGGACTTACCGTTTAATACAAATTCATTTGATTACGTAACTATTGGCTTTGGCTTAAGAAACGTTCCAGATTATTTGGCTACATTAAAAGAATTGAATCGAGTACTAAAACCTGGAGGTATGGTGGTTTGTTTAGAAACAAGTCAGCCGACGTTACCTGTGTTCAAACAATTTTATAAAATGTATTTCAAATTTGTAATGCCAATTTTTGGTAAAATTTTTGCAAAATCTAAAGATGAATACGAATGGTTACAACAATCTACATTTAATTTCCCAGACAAAGAGAAATTACGTCGTTTATTTAATCAAGCTGGTTTCAGCAATATGAAAGTACGTAGCTATACAGGTGGCGTTGCTGCAATGCACCTTGGCTATAAATAATACGAAACAACCAAAGGTGATTAGCGTGGCAAAGTTAAATATAAACAGTGAAATAAAGAAAATTGAACAACGATTACAACTAGCAATCACTAGTAAAGACAAAGTACTCGAAAATGCTGCTTTCCATTTATTGTCTTCTGGGGGTAAACGTGTTAGACCTGCATTTGTTATCTTAAGTAGCCAGTTTGGTGAAGATAGAACTGAGTACACCTACAGAGTTGCAGTAGCGTTGGAACTTATTCACATGGCAACACTAGTCCATGATGATGTAATTGATAAAAGTGATAAACGACGCGGCAGACCTACAATTTCTAAAAAATGGGACCAAAACACAGCAATTTTAACCGGGAATTTTTTGTTAGCACTTGCTTTGGATTATATTTCGTATATTCCTGATAATCATGTACACGCTGTTATCTCTAATGCGATTATAGATGTTTGTAAAGGGGAACTCTTTCAATTTCGAGATCAATTTAATGCTCAACAATCCATAACTAACTATTTACGCCGTATCAATAGAAAAACAGCTCTTTTGATTCAATTATCAACTGAAGTCGGTGCCATTTCTTCTGGAGCAGACGAAGAAACTGTGCGTAAATTAAAGATGATTGGCCATTATATTGGTATGAGTTTCCAAATTGTAGACGACATATTAGATTTTACTAGTACAGAAAAACAATTAGGAAAACCAGTAGGTAGTGATTTGATGAATGGCCATCTCACATTACCAGTTTTACTTGAGATGCGCAGTAACCCAATGTTTAAAGCAAAAATTGAAGCGTTACATAGTGATAGTCCAAGAATAGCTTTTGACGAATGTGTCTCAATTATAAGACACTCTGACAGTATTAAAGTGGCTCAAAACATTAGTGATCAATATTTAAATAAAGCACTAACACTTATTGAGTCCTTACAAAATAAAGAAGCTAAAAGTTTATTTAAAAAATTGATACAAAAAATGAGTAAAAGAAGTATGTAAGTTATGCAAAAACATTGAAAGCGCTTTTACATCCTGTTATTATAGTGTTATGTTGATTATATATCGTATAACATAATTCATGCGGTTAATTTAACAATTATTCAGCGTGATACATAACACAGGGGGATTTACGCACAATGGAAAGAACATTCTTAATGATTAAACCGGACGCGGTACAACGTAATTTAATTGGTGAGATTATTACTCGCCTTGAAAATAAAGGACTTAAATTAGTAGGGGCTAAGTTAATGTCAGTACCAAAATCTTTAGCCGAAACACATTACTCTGAACATGTTGATAAACCATTTTATGGGAGTTTAGTATCGTTTATTACATCTGCGCCAGTATTTGCGATGGTTGTTGAAGGTGAAGATGTTGTAAGTGTATCACGACATATCATTGGTACTACAAACCCAACTGAAGCGGCACCTGGAACAATTAGAGGAGATTTAGGCTTAACAGTAGGTAGAAATATTATCCATGGTTCTGACTCAGTTGAGTCTGCTAAAAGAGAAATTAGTTTATGGTTCAATGAAGACGAGTTGACAGATTATCAACAAACACGTGAACCGTGGATTTATGAATAATATAAATAATTAGTATAAAGGCAGGAATACAATTCAGTATTCTCGCCTTTATTTTTTATGCCTAAAACAGTAATATCATATCCGTTTTATAGCTTTCAATGTTACACTGGAACTAAAATAATCATATCGAGCTAATTATTTATTAAATTTTCTGTTAATATGATTATCTGAATATGGTAAGATAGAAAACATATCATTAATTTAAAGTATTAAAGAACGGAGTGTGCATATATGAGATATTTAACATCAGGCGAATCACATGGCCCACAATTAACGGTGATTATTGAAGGAGTACCTGCTAATTTAACAATTAATGTTGAAGATATAAACGAACAAATGTTTAAACGCCAAGGTGGTTATGGTAGAGGACGTAGAATGCAAATTGAAAAAGATACGGTTGAAATCGTTTCTGGTGTTCGTAATGGTTATACATTAGGGAGCCCTATCACTCTAATCGTCAAAAACGACGATTTTACACATTGGAAAAATATCATGGGTGCAGATCCAATAAGCGAAGAACAGCAAGAAAATATGAAACGTGTTATCACTAAACCTCGTCCGGGGCACGCTGATTTAGTAGGAGGTATGAAGTATAACCACCGCGATTTACGTAATGTGTTAGAACGTTCTTCTGCACGAGAAACTGCAGCACGAGTAGCTGTAGGTGCAGTTTCTAAAATTCTTTTAAAACAATTAAATATTGATTTCTATAGTCGTGTAGTTGAAATTGGTGGCGTTAAAGACCAAGGTCTTTATGACTTAGAAACAATTAAATCTAACGTTGATAAAAATGATGTACGTGTAATCGATGAAAGTATTGCTCAGTCTATGAGAGATAAAATTGATGAAGCGAAAAAAGCAGGAGATACCTTAGGTGGTGTAGTACAAGTTATTGTAGATGGATTACCTGTTGGTATTGGAAGCTATGTACACTATGATCGTAAATTAGATGGCAAAATTGCCCAAGGCGTCGTGAGTATCAATGCATTTAAAGGTGTAAGTTTTGGCGAAGGTTTTGATGCTGCTGAAAAACCAGGCAGTCAAATTCAAGATGAGATATTATATGATGAAACAAATGGATACCACAGAGGCTCTAATCATTTAGGTGGATTAGAAGGGGGCATGTCTAACGGAATGCCTATTATCGTTAACGGTGTAATGAAACCTATTCCTACGTTATACAAACCTTTAAACTCAGTAGATATTAATACTAAAGAGTCTTTCAAAGCTTCTATCGAACGTTCAGACAGTTCAGCTGTACCAGCAGCAAGTGTAGTGGTTGAAAATGTTGTTGCTTTTGAAGTTGCAAAAGCACTATTAGAGGAATTCCAATCTAATCACATTGAGCAATTACAAGCACAAGTTGAAGAACGTCGCGCTTTAAATATCGAATATTAATCACCAAATATTTAACACGCAATTTAATTTTCAAATATCGATTTATAAGATAGGTGAGACTATGAAATTAGAAACAACATATCAATCCAATAATTATCCAATAATTGTTGAGCATAATGCTATACAGCAATTACATCCATTTGTGCAATCCTACAAAGATATTGTGCTCGTAGTTGATGCTAAAGTAGAAGAACAATGGGGCGAGACTTTGGATTTCATTACCTCTGAATATGACGCGCATAAACTTGTTATACCTTCAGGGGAAGCTACGAAAACATTAGCATATTATAATGAAATAATAGAGGAATTACTAAGTAAAAATCTAACACGTAATACTTGTTTACTTGCATTAGGTGGTGGTGCAACAGGTGATTTCACAGGTTTTCTAGCTGCTACATTATTGCGTGGCGTGGATTTCATACAAATCCCAACTACAATTCTAGCGCATGATTCAAGTGTCGGTGGAAAAGTAGGAATTAATTCTAAACATGGTAAAAATTTAATAGGTGCTTTCTACAGACCTAAAGCTGTTATCTATGACTTAAACTTTTTATCAACATTACCGTATAGTGAAATTATTAGTGGTTATGCTGAAGTTTATAAACATGCGCTTTTAAATGATAGTCATGCTGTCCAAACTATAGAACAGCAGTACAACTCAAGACAACGTTTAAGTGACTTAGTAGATATCGAAACTTATATTTACAATGGAATTAATACAAAATTAAATATCATTATTCAAGATGAGAAAGAAAATAATGTCCGTAAACATTTAAATTTAGGTCATACTTTTGGCCATGCAGTAGAATATAAATTCAAAATTCCACACGGTCACGCTATTATGATTGGCTTAATATATCAATTTATAGTATCTAATATTAATTTGAATACAACTTTTGATATTCAACGGTTTATTAATTATCTTCATATTTTAGATTATCCTTTAACATTTATAAGTGACTTTGATTTTGACTCACTATATCAATTGATGTTAAGTGATAAAAAAAATGACGATGCCGGAGTACAAATGGTTTTATTACAAAACTATGGACAACCAATTGTTCAACACGTAGACAAAACCGTTCTCAAACAAGCATTTCACGAATTACAAACATATTTTAAAAAGTAGGTGACCCATTTGAGTAATAAAGAAATAATTGATGTCAATGGCCCTTTAATAGGCGAAATTGAAGTGCCAGGTGACAAATCCATGACACATCGCGGTATCATCTTAGGTTCTCTAGCAAGTGGAACTTCACGCATCTATAAACCTTTATTGGGTGAAGACTGCTTACGAACAGTTGAAATATTCCGTCGCTTAGGTGTTGATATTACTGTTAGTGCAGAAGTCATAACGATAAATTCTCCAGGTTATAAACATTTTGTCACACCACACCAAGTCTTATATACAGGTAATTCTGGAACAACGACAAGATTGGTGGCAGGTTTGTTGTGTGGATTAGGTATAGAAACTGTAATTTCAGGTGACACATCTATAGGTAAGAGACCAATGGATCGTATCATGAAACCATTAAAAATGATGGGAGCAAATATTTCAGGTATTAACGATAATTACACGCCTTTAATTATCAAGCCTGCAACAATAACTGGTATTGATTTCCAAATGGAAGTAGCAAGTGCTCAAGTAAAAAGTGCTATTTTATTTGCAAGTTTGTTTGCAGACAGTGAAACAACGATAAATGAAATCGATATTTCACGTAACCATACCGAAACAATGTTCCGCCATTTTGGAATTCCTATTGACTCACAAGGGACTACAATCAATATCAAACCTCATGCTATTGATCATATACAGCCTGCAGATTTCCATGTACCAGGAGATATTTCTTCAGCAGCTTACTTTATAGTTGCAGGATTAATTACCCCAGGCAGTGATATTACAATTCATAATGTTGGCATAAACGATACTCGTTCAGGTATCATTGATATCGTACAAAAAATGGAAGGCAACATTACTTTGTTTAACAAAACTGATGGGGCAGAACCAACTGCATCAATTCGAGTACAATATACACCTAACTTGAAAGGTGTGCATATCGAAGGTGATTTAGTACCTAAAGCTATTGATGAAATGCCAATCATTGCTTTATTATGTACACAAGCTAACAGTTCAAGTGTGATTAAAGATGCCGAAGAGTTAAAAGTCAAAGAAACCAATCGTATCGACACAACAGCAAATATGTTAAACTTGTTAGGTTTCATGTTACAACCTACAAATGATGGTATGATTATACATCCATCTCAGTTAGAACAAACAGCAACAGTCGATAGTTTTACCGATCACCGAATAGGTATGATGTTGGCCATTGCGTCATTACTTACAACTGAAACATTGCCAATAAATCAATTTGATGCAGTTAATGTTTCTTTCCCAGGATTCTTGCCGAAGTTAAAACAATTAGAAAACGAGGGATAATTAAGATGCAAGATATCTATAAGCTTATTGATGATATCAACTTACAAAAATTAGACAATTTAGAAACACGTGTGAATGATGCACTGAGTTCACCAAATGACGATGCATTATTCATCTTAGGCGAAACTTTATTCAATTTTGGTTTAACACCACAAGCCGTTGAAGTCTTTCGTACTTTGTATCATAAATACCCTGATGAAAGTGAATTACTAATTTATTTAATTGATTGTTTAATCGCAGAAAACCAAACTGACGAAGCGCTTGAATATTTAAGTGAAGTAGGTGTATCTACTGAACGCTTAATGTTAGAAGCGGATTTATATCAACAACTAAACATGTTAGAGGTTGCGATAGATAAACTAACAGAAGCGATTGATTTAGAGCCTAATGATCCTATTATCCATTTTGCTTTAGCAGAACTTCTTTATTTTGATGGCCAATACTTACGTGCTACAGCAGAATATGAAACAGTTCTTGAAACTGGTGAATACGAAATTAATGGTGTTAATTTATTTTCACGCTTAGCTGACTGTAGTTTACAAAGTGGAAACTACAGCGACGCCATCAAAATGTTTGATGAAATGAATGAAGACGAAATGAATTCTGAAGACTTCTTTAAAAAAGCGATTGCTTATGAAAAAAATGATTTAACTCAAGAAGCTATAAAATTGGTACAATCATTACTTTCTAAAGACCCTGATTATTTACAAGGCTACTTTTACTTACAACAATTATATGAACAAGAAAAAAATTATCCAGATGCCATTGAAATTGGTAAAGAAGGGTTACGATTAAGTCAATTTTATAAAGAACTGATGGTTTCAACAGGTACAATTGCGCTTGAACACGGAGATGCAAATGAAGGCGTTGAATTATTACTACAAGCATTAGATGTAGATAATGCCTACCAAGAACCATTGTTAATTTTAAGCGACTTATATCGCAACGAAGAAGATTACGAATCCCTTATTGGGTTGATACAATACGTTGATGAAGAAGATATGGACCCAGTATTTATGTGGCATCTTGCACATGCGTTAGGTAAAGAAGAACGAGATAAAGAAGCTCAACATTTCTTTGCATTAGCATATCCAACTTTAAAAACACAAGTAGACTTTTTAAGTGACTATTATTTTTATTTAATTGAAATCGGCGATATAACTACTGCGAAACAATTACTATTACAGTTAGTTGAATTAGAGCCAAGTAATGATACGTGGCAGGATGAATTAGACAGAATTCAATAAATGAGGTGATTAAAATGACAGACAATTTAAATCAATTGAAAATAGACTTTATTGAATATTTACTATTTCAATATGAGTTTAAATCAAGAATCAGTGTCTGGACTTTAAATTATCTTAAAAGCTCTTTACAACAAGCAGAACGTATTCATTTTGTAGATTCAATCGTAAACAACCACGTTACATTAACACTAGCTACCATTCAATCTAATTCAAACGCCATTACATTACAAACGAATACCCAATTGTACAAAAATAGCAATGAAATTTTTAATTTCATTGCTAATTCTTCGTTTGCAATTGATATTAAAATAGATTTTGGTACGCAATTACGTAGAGAACGTCGTTTAGATGAATTACTGGTAGCGCAATTATTACAATCTCCATACTACATTACCTATTTCAATGATATATATACAATTCCTTTATCAAAGCATAAAGAAAATACGATTATAGCCAATTTGCAAGAAAATATTGATTTAAGTTTGCAAATGAACGATAAAGATCTTTTTTACCAACTAACTCAAATTTTAAATATTTTCAAACATAGAAATCATAATTCAACAATGAGGGATTGATAAGATGCCAATTAATTCACTATTAAATTTAATTACTTACAATAAAAAAATGCTATGGTTAATATTGCTATGTAACATATTAGGTACTTTGTATGGATATATATGGTACGGGGGACAACTAAGTGTAACTGATTGGCAATATAAAATATTTGTTCCTGATAGTCCTACCGCTTCACTTTTTCTTTGTATAGTATTGATTGCTTATTTATTTGATAAAAATCTACCTATTATTGAAGCATTAGCCTTTGTCACACTTATCAAATATGGTATTTGGGCTGTTATAATGAATATCATTATGTTTATTCAATACGATAATATAACTATAGTCGGATGTATGTTAATAATGTCTCATGGTATTATGGCATTAGAAGCTTTCTTATTTTATCGCCGTTTTAAAATTACACTAGTCGGTTTTATTGTTGCTATGATTTGGGCGTTTCACAATGATATTATTGACTATGTCTTTATGCAGTATCCATATTATGATTTTATTGAGTCTCATTTAGCAAGTGTAGCCTATCTTGCTTTTTGGTTATCGGTAATTCCATTACTATTGTATTTGATACGCTTGAAGCAATGTAAAACATTTGACCATTCTTAACGTTCACAGTAAAATGATAAACAAAGGAGTGAATTTTCTTGTCTTTTATTTATATGATAATATATTTTGTTATTTTGATGGTGTTACCACTTTGGGCACAGCATAAAGTAAAATCAAATTATGAAAAATATTCACAAGTAAGATCTACAAGTGGTAAAACTGGTCAGGAAGTTGCATTAGAAATATTACATGCGAACGGTATTTACGATGTTGATGTAGTAGAAGGACAAGGCTTTTTAACTGATCATTATGATCCACGTAAAAAAGTCGTCGTGCTTTCACCAGCTAACTTCAGCAGACCTTCAGTTGCAGGAACTGCAATTGCAGCCCATGAAATTGGACATGCAATCCAGCACGCGCAAGGCTATTTCTTCTTAAGATTTAGAACTGCTTTAGTGCCACTTGCTAATATTGGGAGTTCTATAGGGTATTTAGCTGTTTTTGCAGGTATTATTTTGACAAGTCTGCAAAGTACCTTAGGTTCAACAGCATTATGGATAGGTATTGCATTAATGTCATTCGCAGTTCTCTTTTCTATTATTACGTTACCAGTTGAGTTTAACGCTAGTAAACGAGCTATGCAGCAAATTCAACAATTAGATGTTGTAAATGAAAAAGAATATAAGCATGCCAAAAAAGTATTAACAGCTGCTGCTATGACTTACGTAGCATCTACTGCTGTTGCATTAGCAGAACTTGCTAGATTTATTTTAATTGCACGTTCAAGCGACTAATAATAATATTAAACACCTTTTCGTCAAGAAAAGGTGTTTTCTTATGTCCAATTTTCTTTCTTACTATATAGTTACTAATTACAATAAAGAACATTGCAACATTAATGCATGGCTGTATATTTTAGTCTATACTATATAAGAAATGATTTAAAAGGAGCGATTAATATGAAAACTATGAACACGATGCAACAAGAAGTCGATACCTATATAAGTCAATTTAAAACAGGGTATTTTTCTCCATTAGCCAATTTAGCTCGTTTAACTGAAGAAGTAGGAGAATTATCTCGTGAAATTAATCATCTATACGGAGAAAAGAAAAAGAAAGATAGTGAAGCAGATAATACAATTAAAGCAGAATTAGGTGACAACCTATTCGTATTGCTATGTATTGCTAATTCATTAGATATAGATATGACTGAAAGTTTTAATGAAACATTAGATAAATATAATGGTCGAGATAAAAATAGATTTGAATAATAGAAAGGGTGAATCATCCTAATGAAAATTGGAATTACATGTTATCCATCAATGGGAGGCTCAGGCATCATTGCTACAGAACTTGGTATTATGTTAGCTGAACGTGGTCACGATATCCATTTTATTACTTCAAATATACCATTTCGAATACGTAAACCATTACCAAACATTACATTTCATCAAGTAGAAGTTAATCAATATGCCGTTTTTCAATATGCACCCTATGATATTACTTTAAGTACGAAAATAGCAGAAGTCATTAATGAATATGATTTAGACATTTTACATATGCATTATGCAGTACCGCATGCTGTATGTGGTATCTTAGCAAAACAAATGTCAGGTAAAGATATTAAAATAATGACTACACTGCACGGTACTGATATTACGGTACTTGGCTATGATCATACGTTAAAAAATGCAATCAAGTTTGGTATAGAAGGTAGTGACCTAGTAACGAGTGTGAGTCAATCTTTAGCCAAACAAACTCAAGATATTATTAATACTAATAAACCCATTGTGCCAATCTATAACTTTGTACGTGAACAGGAGTTTCCTACAAAAAGAGATAATCAACTGAAATCCGCTTATGGTATTGCAGATCATGAAAAAGTTATTATTCATGTGTCAAATTTCAGAGCAGTCAAACGGATAGATACTATTATAGAAACGTTTACCAAAATTCATGCTCAACTACCATCAAAATTACTTTTATTAGGCGATGGGCCTGAATTAATGGATATGAAGCAAAAAGCAAAAAGTTTAGGCGTTGAAGATCATGTGCTCTTCTTAGGAAAACAAGATTGGGTCAGTGAATTTTACCAAATGTCGGATTTAGTATTATTGCTCAGTGAGAAAGAAAGTTTCGGTTTAACACTATTAGAAGCAATGAAATCCGGAGTTGTACCAATTGGCTCCAATGCTGGTGGTATAAAAGAAGTCATAAAACATGATGAAACTGGTTTTATTGTAGATGTTGGAGATAGTGATACAGCAAGTGAATACGCCTTGCAATTACTAACAGATCAAAACTTATACAATAAGATGCAAACTGCCATGTTAGCAGATATTGACGCTCGTTTTGCATCCAATTTAATTACAGATCAATATGAAAGCTACTACAAAAAAATGTTAGAGGGAAATCATGAGTAACTTATTATTTGAACAAGCCAAACCCATTCTTCAACATATTAAATCTCAAGGCTACGAAGCTTATTTTGTAGGTGGATCCGTGCGTGATTATTTAATGAACAAAGATATCCATGATATAGATATTACTACAAGTGCGACGCCTGATGAGATCGAATCTATTTTTAGTAAAACTATTCCTATAGGTAAAGCACATGGCACAATTAATGTATTGTATCAGGATGAAGCCTATGAAATAACGACGTTTCGTACTGAAGGTGACTATGATGATCATCGTCGTCCTAATGATGTTGCCTTTGTTCGTGATTTATATGAAGATGTTAAACGTAGAGACTTTACTATGAATGCAATAGCTATGGATGAAAATTATCATGTTATTGATTATTTTCATGGGCAGCAAGATATTGCAGAGCGTATTATTACAACGGTAGGTGAAGCGAGCGAGCGTTTTGAAGAAGATGCTTTACGTATTATTAGAGGATTACGTTTTCAAGCACAGTTAGCATTTCATATTGAAACAAACACATATCGAGCGATGCAACAGCAAATGAGTCACATTTCCTTTTTATCTATTGAACGTATTGTAGTAGAATTAAAAAAACTTGTGCAAGGTCAACACGTTTCAGTAAGCTTTGAAAATATGAAACAACTAAAGGCTTTTACGTATATTCCATTTTTCCAACAATCAAATATGGACTCTATTACAATAATAGAGCCTATATCTTTTAACTTATTTATCGCGATAATCCAAGTTAAACAATCTACAGAACTGTCGTTAGCACAATTAAAAATTAGTAATCAAGAAAAACATACGATTCACGCTCTTAGCCAGTTAATGTCAGAAATAGGTGAATTACAAAGTAAAGCTACATTAAAACGTATCGTCTATGATTATGACATGAAATTATTATTAGAATTAGTAACACATAGAACACTACTTGAAGCGAATCAAATTAAGTTACCTTCGCCACTTATATTTAATAAAGCCACATTAGCTGAAACTGCTAAACAATTGCCAATTGATACACGTAAAGCACTTGCAGTTACTGGCAAAGATCTATTAGCACATTTACAACAACCTAGTGGTCCATGGATGAAAGATATATTAAGAAAGATAGAACTCGCTGTGATACAAGGTGAAGTGAGTAATTGCAAAACTGAAATTTTAGAATGGGTGGATAATAATGTCTAAATATAGCAAAGATGTGATACAAATTTTATATCAACATCACTTAGATTATGTTTCAGGTCAATACATTGCCGAACAATTAAAAATTTCACGTACTTCAGTGAAAAAAATAATGGATCAATTGAAAACTGAAGGTTGTGAAATTGAATCTGTAAACCATAAAGGTCATCGCTTAATAAATCTACCAGACAAATGGTATAGTGGACTTGTATTACCAATTATCGAAGCACAGCAACTATTTGATCATGTAGCGGTTTATGATTCCTTACCTTCAACACAATTAGAAGCGAAACAACAATTAGTAGGGAATAAAGATACCTTTTTAATACTCAGTGATGAGCAAACACAAGGGACAGGTAGGTTTAATCGGCCATGGAATTCTGCAAAACATAAAGGTTTATGGATGTCTGTCGTTTTGAGACCAAATGTCCCGTTTAGTATGATAACTACATTTAATTTGTTTATCGCTTTAGGCATACGTGATGCGATTCAACAATTTAGCAATGAAAAGGTATCAGTGAAGTGGCCCAATGATATTTATATTAAAGACAAAAAAGTATGTGGCTTTTTGACCGAAATGGTAGCGAATAGTGATGGTATTGAAGCGGTTATTTGTGGTATTGGCATCAACATGCACCATGACCACAACGATTTCACTGGTGAGTTAGCAGACAAAGCTACCAGTATCGGTATGCACACAAATGAACAACTTAATCGCTATTACTTTTTACAATCACTAATTAAAAATATAGAATATCGCTACAATCAATTTATTAATAATTCTTTTGACACTATTCGTGATGAGTATATTGCTGCATCGAATATTTGGCATAAACGTTTACGTTTTACAGAAAATAAAGAACAGTTTTATGGTGAAGTAATAGATATTGATAATAATGGCTTTTTACTAGTAACAGATGAAAACAATCAAACGAGAAAATTAATGAGCGCAGACATTGACTTTTAATATCTAAGAAAGGAGGATAACACTATGACTCAACCATGTTATGCAGTTGTGGATTTAGAAACAACAGGTAACCAATTAGATTTTGATGAAATTATACAAATAGGTATTACTTTTGTTCGTGAAAATAAAATAATTGGTACGTATCACTCTATGATAAAAACAGATTTAGATATTCCTCCATTCATTCAGGCACTTACTTCTATTGAAGAAGATATGCTAAGTCAGGCACCTTATTTTCATCAAATCGCACATGATATATACAACCAATTAAAAGATTGTATTTTTGTAGCACATAATGTTGCGTTTGATTTAAACTTTATCAAAAAATCATTCAAATCATGTGGTATAAAATTCAAACCTCGTAAAGTTATGGATACACTAGAGTTATTTAAAGTAGCTTTTCCGACAGATAAAAGCTACCAGCTAAGTGAACTTGCAGAAGCACATAATATACCTTTAAATAATGCGCATCGCGCAGATGAAGACGCTACAACAACAGCTAAATTAATGATTGTAGCATTTAAAAAGTTTGAGCAATTACCATTAGATACTTTAAAGCAATTATATTACTTAAGTAAAAATCTAAAGTACGATTTATTTGATATCTTATTTGAAATGGTCAGACTACATAATCAAACAGAAATTCCTAAAGACTTTGAACGTTTTGAACAAATCATTTATAAAAAGCAAAAAGACTTTAAAGCACCATCGTTGAATTATTCTGGCACATTAAAAACGTTGTATTCTGACATTACTGCTAAATTAAACTTAACTTATAGACCGCAACAACTTTATTTAGCTGAAATAATTTTGGAACAATTAATGCAAAGTGAAAAGGCAATGATTGAAGCACCTTTAGGTAGTGGTAAATCTATAGCATACTTACTCGCTGCACTAATGTACAATATTGAAACAGGAAAACACGTTATGATTTCCACTAACACCAAACTGTTACAAAACCAATTATTAGAAAAAGATATACCTATGTTAAAGCGTGCTTTAAATTATAAAATCAATGCTACATTAATTAAAAGTAAACGCGACTATATTTCACTAGGTCTAATTAGTCAAATTTTAAAAGACGAGTCTAATAATTATGAAGTCAACATCTTGAAGATGCAATTACTTATCTGGGTGACAACTACAAATACAGGTGATATACAAGAGTTGAACTTAAAAGGCGGACAAAAGATGTACTTTGAACAAAAGTTAGAAACTTATGTTCCAGTACGAGGAGATGTGCATTATTACAACTTTATAAAACGTAATGCACACAATATTCAAATTGGTATTACCAATCACGCACATCTTATACATTCAGCACAAGATAATTCAATTTATCAACTTTTTGATGATTGTATTATCGATGAAGCACATCGCTTGCCTGATTATGCGTTAAATCAAGTAACCAATGAGCTAAATTACGCTGATATTAAATATCAACTAGGTCTGATTGGTAAAACTGAAAATGATAAATTACTAAAATCAATAGACCACTTAGAACAACAACGTATTTTAGAAAAATTAGATATCCCACCTATAGATGTCTTTGGTTTAAAAACATCAATAAACGAAATACATGAGTTGAACGAGCAGTTGTTCACTACTATTTTTGACATTATTAAAGCTTCAGATATCTACGATGACGAAATGCATAAACTACATTTTGTTTATCATTTTGACCATGAACCAATTTTACGTGCATTACATGCCATAACGCATAAATTAAATATGACATTAGAATATTTTAATGGTATGAGTCACAAAGTTATTAAATCTGTACGCAAGCAATTGTTGTATATTAATGATCAATTTCGAGCTATTGAAAACAGTTTAAAACATGGACACACAAGTTATTTATCAATTAAAAATATTAATCAAAAATCAACTATTAAACTTAATGTTAAAGACTATAACGTTAAAGATGTTCTTACAAAACAAGTATTACAAAAATTCAACTCGTTAACGTTTATTTCAGGAACTTTGACTTTTAATCATTCGTTTAACCACTTCAAAAATTGGTTTAATGAGGATGTTGACTTTAATACTTACGAAATAGATAATCAAGTCTATTCTGCCAACAAGACAACTGTGTTTATGCCAAATGATGTCGTATCTTATAATTATAAAAATATAGATGATTACGTGGCTTCTATTATTAGCTATGTTGCTGAATATGTCTCTATAGTAG
The DNA here is from genome assembly GCF_016890655.1 of Staphylococcus sp. GDY8P72P. NCBI lineage: Bacteria > Bacillati > Bacillota > Bacilli > Caryophanales > Staphylococcaceae > Staphylococcus > Staphylococcus sp. GDY8P72P. The sequence continues at coordinate 184,994 of NZ_JAFEQJ010000006.1, forward strand.
GGTCTAAATGTTTGATACTATTTACGAGTTATAAAATGATGCACATGGTTCAAGAATTACTAAACGAACTACCTGAATTTGACGATTATGTCATTTTAACGCAACAGCAAAATCAAAATTACAAAATTGTACAACAATTTAATAACTTTAATAAAGCTATACTATTAGGTACTGGAACGTTTTTTGAAGGTTTTGATTTCCAATCTGACGGCATCAAATGTGTCATGATTGCTAAGCTTCCATTTATGAATCAAAATAATACCAAATTTTGGCTAATGGAATCTGAATTCTCATCAACTTTCAAAGACTATATTTTACCAGATGCTGTAACTAGATTTAGACAAGGTATTGGACGTTTAATACGTAATGAACATGATAAAGGTATTTTGGTTTCGTTTGATGATCGCTTAATAAATAGCAGCTATAAACAATTCTTTGAACAATCATTAGAAAACTATCAACAACGCAAAGGTGATATTAAACAATTTCGTAATGTCTTAAAACACCTAAAACGTTAAAAGTTTGTATAATTCCTAAGTTAGTAACTAGAAGTTAACTATCGATTTTGTTAAAATATATAAGGATAAATGAAATACAAATTAGGAGACTGGTTATGAAAACAACAATTAACGAAGCAAAAAAATACCTTAACCAAGAAGTAACGATTGGCGGTTGGTTACATAATAAACGCTCAAGTGGTAAAATTGCCTTTTTACAATTGCGTGATGGCACAGGTTTTATGCAAGGTGTGGTCGTCAAGGCAGAAGTGAGTGAAGAGACATTCCAACTTGCTAAAGATATTACACAAGAATCATCTTTATATGTGACTGGTACTATCACAGAAGATACACGTTCGGATTTAGGTTATGAAATGCAAGTGCAATCTATTGAACTAATTGATGAAGCACATGACTATCCAATTACACCTAAAAATCACGGCCCAGAATTTTTAATGGATCACCGTCATTTATGGCTACGTTCTAAAAAACAACATGCTGTAATGAAAATCAGAAATGAAATTATTCGTGCAACATATGAATTTTTCAATGAAAATAATTTCACCAAAATAGACCCACCTATTTTAACTGCAAGTGCACCTGAAGGTACAAGTGAATTGTTCCATACGAAGTACTTCGATGAGGATGCTTTCTTATCACAAAGTGGACAGCTTTATATGGAAGCTGCAGCAATGGCTCACGGTAAAGTTTTCTCTTTTGGTCCAACATTTAGAGCAGAAAAATCAAAAACACGTCGCCATTTAATTGAATTTTGGATGATTGAACCAGAAATGGCGTTTTACAATCATGCAGATAGTTTAGAAGTTCAAGAGCAATACGTGTCTCATGTTGTTCAATCTGTACTCAAAAATTGTAAAATTGAATTAAAAGCATTAGATAGAGATACATCTAAATTAGAAAAAGTGACAGCACCATTCCCACGCATTACTTACGATGATGCTGTGACATTCTTAAAAGAACAAGGTTTCGATGATATTGAATGGGGTGATGATTTTGGTGCACCTCATGAAACAGCTATCGCAAATCATTATGATTTACCAGTGTTTATCATCAACTACCCAACTAAAATCAAACCGTTTTATATGCAGCCTAACCCTGAGAATGAAAATACTGTATTATGTGCAGATTTAATCGCACCTGAAGGTTACGGTGAAATAATTGGTGGGTCAGAGCGTATTAATGACTTAGAGTTAATGGAACAACGTATTACAGAACACGGTCTAGATGCTGAAAGTTATAGTTACTATTTAGACTTACGTCGTTATGGTAGTGTTCCTCATAGTGGTTTTGGTTTAGGTCTCGAACGTACAGTAGCATGGATTTCTGGTGTGGAACACGTTAGAGAAACTTCTCCATTCCCACGTCTATTAAATCGTTTATACCCATAAAACTTCACAACACATTGTCCAGTCATGTTGTAAACGACTGGACTTTTTTCATAGTTGTTTATGTTATAAAAGGAGGCGTGTAACTAAATGAATAAAAGACAATTGCAACAACGACCTGTCGTAATTAGAAAAGAATTACTGGATCATTATAATGAATTAGGTATCAATGAAACTGAATTAGTCATTTTAATAAAATTATTATACGCTGCTGAAACTTCAAATAAACAACCCCCTATAGAATCATTACAACAGGGGACTTCATTAGAAGCACGACAAATTACTGCGGTGATTCAAAATTTAATTCAACGTGATTTACTATCACTTGAAGTACACAAAAATGAAGAAGGCAAATTCACAGAGTATATGGATTTAGAGCAATTTTATGAAAAACTCAGTCAAATTCTAGAACAAGAGACGATCGCTATCCAGAATGATACAGATGAACTTGCTTTTAATACATTATTCCAACAAATTGAACAAGCATTTGGTAGACCACTTTCACCTTATGAAATGGAAACTTTAAATCAATGGATTGACGTTGATCAACATGATTTAACAGTTATTCAAGCTGCCCTTGATGAGGCAATGAGCCAAGATAAATTAAACTTTAAATATTTAGATAGAATTTTATTAAATTGGAAAAAACACAATGTTAAAACTATAGAAGATTCTAAACAAATTAGCAGACAATATAACCAACCAAAAATGAAACAAACGGTCAAAGATATTCCCAAATTTGATTGGCTAAATGGAGGTACACCCAATGATAAGTAATAAAAAAGCATTAGCAATGGTCGACACAATTGCTGATATGTTTCCTAATGCTGAATGTGAATTAATCCATGATAATCCATTTGAACTTACTATCGCCGTCTTATTATCTGCACAGACTACTGACATATCAGTAAATAAAATTACACGCTCACTATTCAAAAAATATAAGACACCAGAAGATTACTTATCAGTAGAACTAACAGAGTTAGAAAATGACATTAGAACTATTGGCCTTTATCGTAATAAGGCTAAAAATATCCAAAAATTATGTCAATCTTTATTAGAAAAGTTTAACGGTGAAATCCCACAAACGCACAAAGAATTAGAAAGTTTAGCAGGAGTAGGAAGAAAAACAGCTAATGTCGTTATGAGTGTTGCTTTTGGTGAGCCATCATTAGCAGTAGACACACATGTAGAAAGAATTTCTAAACGCTTAGGCATTTGTCGTTGGAAAGATAACGTCAGACAAGTAGAAGACAAATTATGTAGTATTGTTCCTAGAGAAAGATGGAATAAAACACATCACCAGCTTATATTTTTTGGACGCTATCATTGTTTAGCGCGCAGTCCTAAATGTGATGTCTGTCCGTTATTTTCTGATTGTCGAGAAGGGCAAAAGCGTTATAAAGCAGCCTTGAAAGAAGGGTGATTAATGATTACGAAAGAAACATTTATAGAATTAGAACAAAAAATCGATGTCTATGCACAACAAAAACAACTAAAAACTACCGAAGCACAAGAGTATCTCGATCAATATTTACAATTAATTGTTGATTACTTTAAACAAATCAACGAAATTGAAGAAATTGATTTTAATACATTAGTTAGTTTAAATGTTGTACCTATGAACTTCCAAGAGCGCTATGAATATATTCTTGCTCGTAAGCATCATTTTATGGGCTATAGACAAATGAAAACTTTAAAAACAGAGTTAATTAAAATGAACGCTGCTTATCAAATAAGACAAAAAAGCTCCAATCTCAAATAGTTGAGATTGGAGCTTTTTATTAATGTTGCTTAGTTAGCAACTGCTTGTTGACTTTGTTGATTTTGTTGAGTAGTGGTACCACTTCTATTTGTCGTAGTTGCATTATTGCTTGTACCAGAGTTGTTTGAAGTGCTACTACTGTTTGAGCTACTGCTTGAACTATTACTTGATGATGAGTCATCATCATCATCACTGCTACTACTGCTACCTTGGCCTTTAGGATCTTTATCTGTCGTATTGTCATCCTTATGACCGTCAACTGATAAGTCGTCTGGCTCGCTGCCATTAACTGAATCAGGTTTAGAGAAGTCTTCGCCATCTCTAGGTGCAATATCACTCATAACATCTTCAAATAAGAATTGTGGGTATTCTTGTTCTTCATGACCAACGAAGGAGTTTGTACCACCTTGTTTAACTTCACTGAAGCCCATCCACACTGACATACTGTACTTAGGTGTAAAGCCATTTATCCATACATCTTTCGCTGCATCGTCAGGTAAGTTGTATTGTTGATATGTTTGTGCACCGTACGTACCAGTACCAGTTTTTGCTCCCATATTCACTCCATCTACTTTATGTCCATATGCAGAACCATAAGGTTCGAAAGTACCTTTTAGTGTTTCTGCAAGCATATAAGCAGTAGAATCTTTCATCGCTTTATTACTTGAATGGTCAAATTCTATTGTTTCACCGTCTTCTTTAACAACTTTTTTAATTGAATGTGCGTTGTTATATTCACCACCATTTGCAATAGCAGCAAATGCAGAAGCAAGTTGCGTAGGTGAGAATTCAGATGCTGAACCACCAAGTACTTCAGAAGGTCCTAAATCAGCTTCATAGTCTAGACCGACTTTTTCAGCGAATTTCTTCGGTGCATCATTACCGGCATTTTCTTTTGTAGATTGCCAAGCTTTTAATGCTGGAATATTAAAACTTTGTCTTAAAGCATCATATAACTTAACTTCACCGTGACTTTCAGTATCATAGTTTTTAAATGTGACACCGTCTACCTGATAAGATTCCTCATCTTGGATTGCATGGTTTGTTGCCCAATTCATATTTTCTATGGCTGGACCATAAGCCAAGAATGGTTTTAATGATGAACCAGTAGGGTGTGCATCAGTTGCTTGGTTTCTATCAACGATATCTTTATAGTCACGTCCACCAGAAATTGCAACTAAACTACCATTTTCACTATCAACGATTGAAGAACCTACTTGTTGATCTTGGTTTTTATAGTAACCTCCATTATTTATACGCTCTTGTAAAGTTGATTGAACATCTTTATCCATATTCGTATAAATTTTAATACCACTATTTAATACTTCAGCTAAGTCTTTGTCTTTATATTCTGGGTTGTTCATTAGTTCTGATTTAACAAAGTTGATGTAAGAATCATATTCCGGGTTCTTGTTTTCATCACTTACTTCTCTATCTTCTGCTGAACGTTGTACTAAGGTATCCTGTAATGATGTTTTCTGTGCTTCTTCTTTTTCTTTCTTAGAAATCTTATTATGATATTCCATTAAATACAACACAGTATCTTTTCTTGATTCAGCTTGTTTTGGATGGTCATAAACATTATAAGTATTTGGTACTTGTGGTAAACCTGCTAAATAAGCTGATTCCGCTAGGCTGAGATCTTTCAAGTCTTTATCGAAATAATACTTAGCAGCAGCCTTAACACCGTATACACCGTCAGAGTAATAAATCTTATTTAAGTATATTTGGAAAATTTCATCCTTACTATACTCTTGCTCTAAACGATACGATAAGTATGCTTCTTGCGCTTTACGAGCAATTGACTTTTGGTCGGTCAAGAATGATCGTTTAACAACTTGTTGTGTTAATGTTGAGGCACCTTGAGAACCAAAACCACCTGTAAAGTTTTTAAGTACTGCACCAAACAAACGTTTATAATCTAATGCACCGTGATCATAAAATCGACTATCTTCAGTTGCCAATACTGCATTTTTCATATTTTCTGGCACATCTTCTAAGTCGACATGTGCACGACGTTGACCATTATCCAAAGTTTTAACTAATTCACCATCTTTATCGTAAATTTTAGCAGGCATTGGATCCTGTAGTTTGGCTTCATTAAATGCTGGTGCTTTCCAAGCATAGTAAGCAAATAATAAAATTCCAACCAATGCTAATACGATAAAGGCGATAATTATAAACCCGATGATTTTAATAATCGTTCGCTTAATATTCCTATTCTGTTTTCCTTCGGACTGACCATTCTTTTCTTCGGTAGTCCTTTTCTTTTCCGTCATACGCGGTCCTCACTTTCATCTAATATCAACTTATCAACTGCTTTGAGATAATTCAATCGTGGTTGATACTGATAAGGAATATAGTAACCATTTTTTCTCAATTCTTCAACCGTTATCGACTTTTTACCGTCATTTTTAAATCTTTTCCAAAATTTTTGGAATTTAGCATAAGGTAAAAGATACACCTCATCTAAAGATTTAAAACGAATTAACAAAAAAACAATACCTTGATGTTGATAACATGCATCCATATGTGTAACTTGATGTTCGTGAATGTTACTTAATGGAAAAGATGTTTTGTTTTTAGTTTCTTTTGCTTCAAAGTCGATATAATGCCCTTGATAAAGTCCATTATAATCAGTTGTTGAAGGCGTACGAAAATAAGCTTCATTAATTACAGCTTTACTTCGTTGAGGATAATGAACATTAACAATTTGCACAGGGGTAGGCTTTTTATGTATGACAGCTATCCCATGTTTTAAATAATAACTGTTTGAATGTTCAATATCATTTTCAAGTGACATCCCTCGGCCACCATAATCAATTTTACTAGATTTCAGTGTCCCAGTTCTTCCGACTTGAGCCTTATTTACTTTAAATGGTTTTCCATTTGGATAATTCATTGTTTTCACCACTTTAGTTTTAATTTCAAAACTTCATTCATTATACATGATGAAGTGTAATAAATCCAAATTGCGAAAACAAAATAGTGTATTTATTATATCATAAATACACCAAATACATTTTAACGCTCTTTCTTGAATTAAACAATAAATGTAACCAATTTAACTGGTTGTAAAGGTTATTTTTATACACAACATTATCAATGACTATAAAATCATTTTATGGTAAGTTTATTGAGTAGGAGGTATTCTCATGCCGCAATTTATACAACAACTAATCCATGATGTACAACATATGGAAGAGCAATACAAAAAAGCTAAAGCAGGAGAACTATTCGATTTTTATGAAATTGTTAAACCATTCACTGATTTGGTCGATCAACATATTGCTGTGCTGAAGAGTTATGAGCCTCATATTTTAGCATTACCATATATGAATAAAATGAAATTTGATATCTTAGTGTCTAACATTGAAGAGCTTTCGGTTGAATGTCATTTCAAAAGAACTAGTCGCAAACTTTTTACAGAAAAATTAAAAGCTGTACATTACGATTTGAGTTATATTCAAGACAATGGTGTTAATTTATGATTAAAACAATATATGTTACAGGTTATAAATCATTTGAACTCAATATTTTTAAAGATGACGCACCGGAAGTAAGCTATTTGAAAAAGTTTATCTCTCATAAATTAACTCAATTGATTGACGAAGGCTTAGAATGGGTATTAATACAAGGGCAACTTGGTATTGAATTATGGGCTGCAGAAGTAGTAATTTCATTAAAAGAAGATTATCCCGACTTAAAATTGGGTATAATAACACCATTCTATGGCCATACAGATAAATGGAATGAGCTTAATCAAAACAAATACCGTTACATTGAGGAACATGCCGATTTTGTCGATAGCGTATTCCATACGACGTATCAGGGTCCTTATCAATTTAAACAAACAGATCAATTTATGTTAGACCATAGTGACCAAAGCTTACTAATTTATGATGAAGAACAAGAAGGTAGCCCAAAATATTTCAAGCTAATGTTAGTTGAATTTATGGAAAAAACAAACTATACTTGTGACATAGTAACATTCGATGAATTAACTGAATTCATTAATGACATACAATGGTCTCAAGAACAAAGTTTCGAATGAGGTGGAGAATAATATGGCAGATGTTTCATTAAAATTATCAGCAAAAGATATTTACGAAAAAGACTTCGAAAAAACAATGACACGTGGTTATAGAAGGGAAGAAGTAGATGCCTTTTTAGATGATATTATTGCAGATTATCAAAAAATGGCAGACCTTGATAGTGAAGTCGTGAAGTTATCAGAAGAAAATAGCAAATTAAAAAAAGAACTAGAAGAATTAAGATTACGTGTTGCCACATCAAGACCACAAGAAAATAAAAACTTTTCTTCAAATAGTAGCAACAATAACAACAATGTTGATATTTTGAAACGTATATCTAATTTAGAAAAAGCTGTATTTGGTAAATAACCGTTACTAATACGTGCCTGTTTTTTTGTACATAATAAGTAAGTTTTGATTTTCTCAAAACTTACTTTTTTTATTTGTTTATATTTCTATAAAATGATATAATCATTCAGATGGTGTTTTGGGTAATCGCTATAGTGATATAGAGGAAAGTCCATGCTCACACAATCTGAGATGATTGTAGTGTTCGTGCTTGATGAAACAATAAGTCAAGGCATTAAGTTGACGGCAACGAAATAACCTAAGTTTATAAAATATGGTTAAATTAGTTTGAAAGTGCCACAGTGACGTAGCTTTTATAGAAATATAAAAGGTGGAACGCGGTAAACCCCTCGAGTGAGCAATCCAAATTTGGTAGGAGCACTTGTTTAGCGGAATTCAACGTATAAACGAGACATACTTTTGCGAGAAAAAGATGTGTAGACAGATGGTTACCACCGACGTACCAGTGTAACTAGTACACGTTATGAGTACAACGGTACAGAACATGGCTTATAAAAGCATCATCCCTAGTTCCAAAGCTCTCCTAACACGGAGAGCTTTTTCTTGTTTTTATTAAATTTAAAGATACATATCAACTTATATCTATTTAAATAAACTTTTGATACGATATAACTATATATTTGAGTGAAGGAGCAAAAACATGTATAAAATACTAGCTGTATGTCCTATGGGATTAGAATCCATTGTAGCTAAAGAAGTACAAGAGTTAGGTTACGAAACAACAGTTGAAAACGGTAAGATATTTTTCGAGGGCGATGAAACAGCTATTGTGAAATGTAATCTATGGTTACGAACTGCAGACCGAGTAAAGATTGTAGTAGGAGAGTTTACTGCAACAACATTCGATAATTTATTCGAACAAACAAAAGCATTACCGTGGGAAGCAATCATAGCAGAAGATGGTAATTTTCCTGTTCAAGGTAAAAGTGTGAAATCTGTACTTTATAGCGTTCCTGATTGCCAAGCAATTGTCAAAAAGGCAATTGTTGAGCGTTTGAAAGTTGCATATCAAACACGAGGTTGGTTAAGTGAAACAGGAGCTAAGTATCCTATCGAAGTGTCTATATTAAAAGATAAAGCATTACTGACAATTGATACTTCTGGTTCTGGATTAAACAAACGAGGCTATCGTTTAGCTCAAGGTGAAGCACCGATAAAAGAAACTTTAGCGGCAAGTTTAATTAAATTAGCGAACTGGACCGGAGACACACCACTTATCGATCCATTTTGCGGGTCAGGTACTATCGCAATTGAAGCGTGTTTAATAGCACAAAATATCGCACCAGGATTTAATAGAGACTTCGTTTCGGAATCATGGGACATTATGCCAAACGATTTATACAATCAAATGCGTGACGAAGCAGATCAAGCTGCTGATTATGATCGTGAAGTAGAAGTACTTGCATCCGACATTGATCCTGACATGGTTGAAATTGCTAAACGTAACGCTGACGAAGTAGGTTTAGGCGATATTATTAAGTTTAGCGTTAAAGATGTAAATACATTAACCGTTGAAGCGAATAGAGCAATTGCGCTCATTGGTAATCCACCTTATGGAGAACGTATAGGGGATCGTGAAGAAGTAGAAGAAATGTATAAATATATTGGCACATTAATGAAACAACATGCACAATTATCCACATATATTTTAACAAGTAACAAAGAATTCGAGTACTTAGTAGATAAAAAAGCAACAAAACGACGTAAGCTCTTTAATGGCTATATCGAATGTACCTATTATCAATATTGGGGAGAGAAAACTCCAAAGAAGTCTTAACACAAAACATACCGGGGGTAGATAGAGATGAATAACGAATTTAAACGCGGAATAATTTTTGCCTTCGGTGCATATATTTTATGGGGGATTTTACCTTTATATTGGGAACTTATTCAAGGCTTTGGTGCCTTTGAAATCCTTGCATTTAGAATTATATTTTCAATGATTTTCATGGTCTTTATAGTACTTATTGGTAAGAATAGGCAGGCCTTTGTACGTGATTTAAAAAGCTTAATAGGTAGCCCAATCAAACTCATAGCCATTATAGTCGCAGGGTATGTTATTACCATAAACTGGGGAACATTCATCTGGGCTGTAACTAATGGTCATGTACTACAATCCAGTTTAGGTTATTATATCAATCCAATAGTTAGCATATTACTTGCGCTCATCTTTTTAAAAGAACGTTTTAATAAATTTGAATGGTTAGCAATAATTTTAGCTTTTATTGGTGTTTTATATATGACTATTAAAATCGGTGAATTTCCATTTGTTTCTTTATTGCTAGCTTTTTCATTTGGAATTTATAGTCTAATCAAAAAATTAGTACCCATTGATGCCATCAGTAGTATTACTATAGAATGTATTGTAACAGCACCAGCTGGGTTTATTTATTTATGGTATATATGGCAACAACAGCAAATGTCATTTGGAATAAATAGTTCATCGTTATGGCTTATTTTTTCAGGAGCTGTAACTGCAGTGCCACTTATTCTCTTTTCAGCTGGAGCAAGACGTATACCATTATCTCTTACAGGTTTTATACAATACGTCGGTCCTACACTTATGTTTATTTTAGGTATTTTTGTATTTAAAGAACCATTTGATGTCGACCAACTAATCACATTTGTATTTATCTGGTTAGGTATTATTGTCTATAGCATTTCACAATATTTAAAAATCAAGAAATCAAAAAACCCAGTTGTTAATTAACAGCTGACTTGTATTATTATTAATAACATTGATTAAAAAGTTATTTAACATTTACTACTTGTGTAGTCGATAGTTAAGTAACTTTTTATTTTGTTATCCTCTGACTATCAAATTATAAACGTACAATAAGTGTAATTTTTATGCGTTTATTACTAGCCTTAAGCGGTTAACTGTATTATGGTAGAGATAAAGTAACAAAAACTCGAATAAGTCTTAACAAACAATCATTGTTATAAATAAATATTTGCTAACTTTTAAGTACTGAAACATTGCTATTGATAAACAAAAATTTAAAACAATTGGAGTGATTATATGAGCAGAGTATTAATTATAGGTGCCAATGGTGCAGTATCCAAGGCAGCTATAAACTCTTTTTTAGAAAACACAAATTATACTTTACGATTATTTTTACGAGATGCCAACCGCTTACCTGATTATGCGTCAGATCGTATAAGGGTCAGAGAAGGCGACGCTACTAATATAGATGATGTTACACATGCGATGGAAGATGTTGATATTGTTTTTGCTAGCTTATCAGGTGAATTAGACAAAGAAGCTCAAACTATCGTTCAAGCAATGGAAGTTAGCACAGTTAAAAGACTTATATTTGTAACTGCACTAGGGATACACGACGAAGTCCCAGGCAATTTTGGGGAATGGAGTGCAGCAAAAATTGGTGATAAACTGTCCATTTATAAACAAGCTGCTCATACGATAGAAACTTCTTCTTTAGACTACACATTATTACGCCCTGCATGGTTAACTGAGAAAAACGAAGTTGACTATGAAATTACAGACAAAGCAGAAAAATTTAAAGGGACTGAAGTATCACGCAAAAGTGTAGCAGAAGTAGCAGTAAATATCGCAAAAGATCCGAACTTATATTTACGACAAAGTATTGGTATTAATAAACCTAATACGGATGGCGATAAACCAGCTTGGGCATAAACACAATATAAAGTATGAAACCTATAATACTATCAATTTAACAGGATAGTTATTATAGGTTTTCTTATACATAAAACGTATGTACTAAATTTATACAGTTTATTAAAAATAATGTTATCACTGTCTTTTGACAAACAGTAATTTGTTATACAATGAAGATAATTAAACAGGTTAAAAAGGGGATTGCAAATAATGTCAAACACACAGCAACTCGACATTTTATATAAATTAAAAAAGGAAGTAGCAAAATCTAAAAATGAACGTTTAACACATATTATTAATCAAGTGATTAAAAAAGTGTATCTTAATCAATTTACAACAACATTTGTTGGGCACTTTTCTGCAGGTAAATCAACATTAATTAACTTATTGCTTGAACAGCAAATTTTGCCAAGTTCACCCGTACCTACAACAAGTAATACAGCCATTGTTTCTGTCGATGAGCGTGAAGGTATCATTGCTAATTTAAGTAATCAACAGTACACAGAGCTGACTACTTACGACGAAGTAAAAGCTATGAACAAAGCCAATATTGATGTAGAATCTGTAGAAATTAAGTTTCCATCAACGAAATTTAACAAAGGGTTTACTTTGCAAGATACGCCTGGCGTTGATTCTAATGTTTCTACACACCAAACGAGTACAGAACAATTTATGTATACTAGTAACATTATTTTTTATACGGTAGATTATAATCATGTTCAATCGGCACTGAATTTTCAATTTATGAAACAACTGAATCAAGCTGGTATTCCTGTTGTCTTTGTAATCAACCAAGTAGATAAACATAACGATGAAGAATTAGCCTTCGAAACATTCCAAGATAGAATAAATAAATCGCTTGCGGACTGGCAACTTGATATAGAAAAAATCTTTTACGTTTCTAAATTCGACAATCCACATAATGAAATCTCACAATTATCTGATTTTCTCGTTGAACAAGACAATAACCGTGAAGCATTAGATACTTATGTAGATCGAATAGTTAAGTTTATTACTGATGAACAGTTATCATATATCCAACATGAAATACATGATACTTTAGAACAACTAGCGATTGACGAAGAGGATTTTGATCAAGCATATTTAAACTTCCAACAACATCAACAAGTAAGCGAGGAAGCTCAATTATTAAATAATCCAGAGAAACTTTATGACTTTTTAGCGCACAAACGTAAAGATATTTTAGATAATGCATATATTATGACACATGATATGCGTGAATTAATTCGTAACTATCTTGAAAGTCGAACTAAGAATTTTAAAGTTGGTGGACTATTTAATAAACGTAAAAAAACTGAAGAAGAGCAAGATAAAAGATTATCCGTAGTGATTTCTAATTTACAAGATAAAGTCAATCAACAAATTCGCCAACCATTAAGAGAAGATATGTCTTTCTTAACAAGATTTATTAATTCAACCTCGGTAAATGAGGCAATACTTAATCAGCACTATGATATAACTGCGAGTATGATTAGTGATTTATATAAACCACAAATTAATATTAGTAATCAGTATGTACTTACATTTTGTGATGAAATTATACAAACGATACAGCAACATATTAAAAAAGAAACCGAACCGCTTTTCGACAAAGCGATCAAATTATCCAAAGCACAAGATATTGGTTCGGATGAAGTAGATGATTACAATGATTATGAAAAATTTATGGAGCTTAGAAATTTAAGGGAATCATTAGAAACTAAAAACTACCGTCATTATTATATTCACATTGATGATTCTTTAGATAAATTAATCGATCGAACAAAAATTACATTTACACCACAACAAGAACAAAATTTATCAAACAATGCACAGCATGATGCTTCAATGTCTCAAGTTGTAACCGATGATCAAAGCGATAAAATATTAGAAGGCTTAAAGTTAATCAGTGATGTACCAATGTTTGATCAAACGAAACAAGATATCCAATCAACTGTTGAACGCATGGAGCAAAAAATAGTTAAAATAGGGGTCTTCGGTACTTTTAGCGCCGGCAAAAGCAGTTTAATTAATGCACTACTAGGTAAGCAGTACTTGATTAGTTCACCTAATCCAACAACTGCTGCAATGACAGAAATATCTTATGGACATGACAGTGCGATAACACTTAAATCGGAAGAGCAATTATTAGAAGAACTTAATAATATGTTTGAAATTAATGCAACGTCATTTCAATCATTCTCTGAATTTTTTAATACCGATATCGAAAAATTAAAACATCAATTAGAGAAAAACCAACTCGCATTTGTCAACGCACTAGAAAATCATTACGATGCTTATAAAGCTAAAACCGCTTCTGGTTTAGTTCATCAAATAGAAAATGATGAAATTCGTAAGTGGAGCGCCGTTGATGAATATGCAGCCTTCGTTAATACAGTACATTTAAAATTGCCGTTAGAATGGTTAAAAAATAAAATTATTGTAGATTCTTTAGGTTTACATTCTAATAACCAAAGACATACCAATGAAACTGAGAAAGTATTAACATCTTCAGATTTAATTTTGTATGTAAGTTACTTTAATCATGCATTCACAGATAATGATAAAAAATTCATCGAGCATATGAAAGAAATGAATCAACTAAACTCAAATCAAGCATTTAAAATGATTATTAATGCTACTGATTTGGCTGAATCAGACGAAGATTTATCAGCAGTGTTCGAATACGTAGATCATGCTTTAGCACAAGTTAATTTGGCATCAAAAATCTATCCAGTGTCTAGTAGACAGGCATTACAAGGTGATGACACATCAATGCAAAAATTACGCGATGATATTTCACACTTTGCCTTAGTCGAATCTAAGCATATTTTACAACAACAGATGTTACAACGATTAACTCACGTCTCACAAGCATACACTGAACTTATAGAAGAATTTAAAAACAACAAAGCTCAAATTGAACAACGAACACAAAAATTAGCGCAATTAAAAGATACAGCGGTCTTACCACACAACATCATTCAAAATACAGAACAACGTACAGATAATGAAGTAGAAGACCAAATTTACCATTTAAATGAACGGTTAAAATTACAACTTAAAGATGAAGTGAAATCAGTTTACAATAGTCAAATGACTAAAAATAAAAACTTTAACGAAGCAAAAACACATGCGACAAAAATTTATTTAAATCAAATACATCAGCGTTTCTATTTGGAACAAACACTATTATTTGAACGTATCAAAAAACACTTTATAGAGCAGTTTAATCAAGAAGTTGCACCTATACAGCAATCATTAGAACAGTTACATGTTTTCATTTCACCAGAAATCGATTTGACTCATATAAAAACTGACCATCCATATTTAAGAATAGAGTTACAAGATATGTTAGCTGCGTTACCGAAATCTTTAACTAAAAGAAAACTATTAGAAGCCAATACGCAACAAACGTTGCAAGAAGACATAACTGTTGCAACAATAAACTTATTAACATCCGATATTGCTGACTTTAGAGAAGCATTAAATGATTCAGTGACGACAATGGCTGAAATAGCTGAAACAAATTTAAAACAATTAGAATTAGAAATTCAAGCTCAAATTAACGAACTACTATCATTCGATATTGATGATTCCTTAATTAAGCAACTAGAATTCACCAATAAGAAATTACAAACATTGTTAGCACAATAAAGAAAGAAGGCACTTATATGGCAAATAGAATATTGCTTGTTGACGGTATGGCGTTATTATTTCGTCATTTCTATGCAACGAGTATACACAAACAATTCATGCGTAATTCAGCAGGTATACCAACGAATGGCGTTCAAGGTTTTGTTAGACATGTATTCACTGCACTTAAGGACATTGAGCCAACGCACGTGGCCGTGTGTTGGGACATGGGACAACAAACTTTTAGAAACGATATGTTTACAGGATATAAACAAAACCGTCCTGCACCTCCAGAAGAGTTAATACCACAGTTTGATTTTGTTAAAGAGATTTCTGATCAGTTCGGCTTCGTTAATGTGGGAGTAACAAATTATGAAGCCGATGATGTCATCGGTACGTTAGCTCAACATTATTCTGAAACAGATGAGGTATTTGTCATTACAGGTGATCGTGATATCTTACAATGTATTAACCAAAATGTTGAAATATGGTTAACTAAAAAAGGGTTCAATATTTATAATCGCTATACGTTAGATCGTTTTACAGATGAATATGGACTTCAACCTAAACAATTAATTGATGTTAAAGCATTTATGGGTGATACTGCAGATGGATATCCGGGAGTAAAAGGCATTGGTGAAAAAACTGCTATTAAGTTAATTCAACAACATGGCTCAGTGGAAAATGTTATCAATGCAATAGACCAATTGACAGTTGGCCAACGTAATAAAATTGAAAACGATATGGATAACCTTAAAATTTCCAAATCATTAGCTGCAATTCATACAGAAGTACCACTTAACTTACAGCAGTTGTTAACTGATATGCAATTTGGTACAACTCTGACAAATGCTTTAAATATTTGTCAGCAACATGAATTACATGTGTCACAAAAATATTTAGCAACACATTTCAAATAATAAAAAGAAGGAAGTCAGTTATTTTGACTTCCTTCTTTTGCTTTGCGTAACCATTTTATATAGCGCTTGTTGCGCATAATGATTAGCCTCTTTATTTTGCGCTCTTGGTACCCATTTCACAAACATTAACTCAAACATAGGTGCTTTAGTCATTATTTGTGAATAGTAATGTTTAAACTTTTCATTTTTAACAGCTTCTTGATTCATACTATCTTCGATTAATTTTGAATCCGTAAATACTAGAGCATTAGACACGTTATGTTCTAGCGCACACGATAGTGCAAAATCAAAGGTTGCCCATTCTGCACTATGATTATCTAATTCACCCAAATATTGTTCAAATACTAAATGCTCATCGTCAGTCACTATAATTACTGCTCCAACACTTTCACCTGGATTACCAGCTGTTGCAGCATCAAAATAAATTTTAGCCAAATGTCTTGCCACCTTACTGTTATAATCTATCTATTACTAGACTAGCATAAAGTTTTTCAAAAGCTAAATACAAACTGAGTATTGAATAATAATTACACTTAACTATAGTTCCAAGCGTTACAACTTAGACTAGTTTGATGTGTATAATAACAGACTGTAAGTTTTATTAATCAAGGCATTTCTCATAAGTAGATCAAATATTTGTGAAATCATAAAACTTTATTTATTACAATTTAACCAATGCTCCTTAATGAGAACTAACTGTTATAAATTATAATTAGGCACTATAGTCTATATAACGTCGGAAAATGGAGTATAATGCTTAGTAGGATTATCCACCTAAGGAGGTAAATCATGAAACAGTTATTTATAATACATGGCTATCAAGCCAATCCTAATAGTCATTGGTTTAACTGGATCGCACAAAAAATACAACACTATGGCTATACTACCGATATTATTGAATTACCAAATCCTCATAAACCTGAATATCATGCTTGGTATGATACTTTAAAACATCATATGGATCATGAATTAAATGATCAAACGATTATAATTGCTCATAGTTTAGGTGTTATTACAACGCTTAATTACCTTGCGCGTTTGTCAAAAGCACCAAATATTAAAGCATTAATTTTAATTTCAGGCTTTCACGAAAAATTACGCAATTTACCCGAATTGGATGCTTTTATCTCACAAACCATCGTAAGTAACATCAACGCTCAACATATTTTGGCGCTTGCAGCTACAAATGATCCTATTGTCGATAACGCCGCTTCTAATCGTCTCTCCCAACTATTAAATATTAATACTATAAACATTGAACATGACGGTCACTTTTTAGCTGAAGAAGGTTATACTTCTTTTGAATTTCTGTGGACTCAACTACAGCATATATTAAATAACAAAAAAGACTGAGGTCGAATAAACATTCAACCTCAGTCTTACTTTTTAATAACCTTCGTCTAGGTTCTTAATTTTACCTTTTCTATACATAGATTTAGCCCAATAACCAAATGGAACATTGAAAATTGTAGAAATTAATTTTAATAAATACGTAGTGATAAAGATTTCAAACACCGCACTATTAGGCATTGTGCCAAGAAATGCGATAGACACAAATAATGCTGTATCTATAATATTACTAATAATAGTACTGCCGTAAGCTCTCACT
This sequence comes from Staphylococcus sp. GDY8P72P, assembly GCF_016890655.1. Classification (NCBI taxonomy): domain Bacteria; kingdom Bacillati; phylum Bacillota; class Bacilli; order Caryophanales; family Staphylococcaceae; genus Staphylococcus; species Staphylococcus sp. GDY8P72P. The sequence goes on from NZ_JAFEQJ010000006.1 coordinate 202,870, forward strand.
ATAAATGTTTTATCCGAACTAAATACTTTTTTAATTAGATTAAAAATCATTACATCTAAATGTTGGCCGATAATATACGCAATAATTGAACCTAATGCAATACGTGGAACAACATTAAAAATTGTCACAAGTGCATCTTGAGAACTATCAACTGAAGAAGGGATGAAATGTAATGACATTTGCATCACTATAATCATTACTAACGTCGAACTAAATCCTAACCATACAGCTCTTTTGGCTATTTTTCTGCCATAGATATCATTTAAAATATCTGTCGCTAAATAAATAGAAGCGAACATCACATTACCTAATGTAGCCGATATAGTAAATAAATCTACTGTTTTAATCACTTGAATATTAGCAATAATCGTACCTATAGCTACCCAAGTTATGAGTCCATGTTTGCCAAAAAATCGATACATAGCTACTAACAATATGAAAGTAACTAAAAAAGTTAAAACACCAAATATTTCGTTATACATTTTCTTTCCTCCTAAATTTTGATAATGCGGGTGTTTAGAAACCGCAAAATTCAACCTATTCATTCTAATAAAATAACTATTGAAAAGCAATAGGCTAAGTTAATTTGTCATATTAAACTTAAATTTTATAACATCGGTTTTCAAATTTATAAATAATAGCTGTTATTTGCTATAATAATAGACACAATACGTATCTATCGCTAATATTTGATATACTACAAATTATAATATTTACAACTGATTTATACACACTAGTGGGCGACATTGCTAATTGATGTTAAAATAAAATTAACGCTTGAATGATAGTAAAATATACTATTATGTTCGGTCGTCTCTTAGTGCTAACAAGTTACATGAATTAGGAGTGTGAAAACTATCCTTACGTATACGGAGAAAGAAGCTATTGCGGCTATTGATAAATTGATGAACACATATTGTCATCAATGTTTACTAAAATCTCATATTAAACATACACAAGGAAAAACACAGGCACATCATTTTTGTATAAATGAATGTTCTGTCGGTAAACAAATTAAACAATTAGGAAATGAATTACAATAGGAGGTCATAGGATGGAAATTGTTAGAGTTGAACCAACACCTAGTCCAAATACAATGAAAATTGTATTAAGTGAAAAGAGGGAAGATAATAAATCAAACACCTATACTACAGTAAAAGAAGAGCAACCTAAGTTTATCAATGATTTATTAGCGCTAGAGGGTGTAAAATCAATTTTCCATGTCATGGACTTTTTAGCGGTTGATAAACAACCTAAATTTGATTGGGAAGATGTATTACCTCAAGTTACTGCAACTTTAAATGATGAAAGTGAAGAAGAGACTGCCACAGCACCAGATGAACACTTTGGTGAAATAAAAGCTGAAGTATTAATGTTTAAAGGAATACCATATCAAATTAAACTTACTTCATCTGACGAAGAAAAACGTAAACAATTACCAGAAATATATGTAGACAGTATGCTAGCAGCGCAAAAAGAAAATGATAACGTCGTATTTTTAAGAAAATGGGAAAACTTTGGTGCACGTTACGGTGATTTTGATGAAGTTATGTCAGAAATCACTGAAGAAATCTATGCTTTATACCCAGAATCACAATTGTCGACGCTTGTAAATAATGCTTTACAAACAGATATTGTTATCCCGGAAAAACATTATCAACATGTAACTTTAGATGACTTTAAGGCGACAGATGATTGGAAAGCACAATTACGTATGTTGAAACATTTCCCAACGCCAACATTAGATGATATTACATTATTAGATTATGTGATTTCAGAAGCAGCGAAAGTACCGTTACGCAGAGAAGCGGTTGTATTACTTGGGATGATTGAAGATGAACGTGTTTTACCTTATTTGTATAAAGGACTTAACGATAAAAGTCCAGCAGTTAGAAGAACCGCAGGAGATTGTTTAAGTGATTTAGGCTTTAAAGCAGCATTACCAGCAATGGAAAAAGCTTTAGCTGATCCACAAAAAATTGTCCGTTGGCGTGCAGCTATGTTCCTATTCGATGAAGGTGGTCCAGAACAACTTGATACATTAAAAGCTCACGTTGAAGATTCTGCTTATGAAGTCAAACTGCAAATCGAAATGGCAATATCACGTATTGAAAATGGTGATGAAGCTTTAGGTTCTGTATGGAAACAAATTGCAAATCGAAATAAGTAACTCATACATGTTAAAGATACATCGTAAATAGTGAAATTAAATTAGGAGAGTGTAACAATGAATGCTTACGAAGCTTATATGAATGAATTATCTAAACAAATGCGCGAAGAACTTACTACACATGGTTTTAATAGCTTAGAATCTGCGGACGCAGTTACGAATTATATGCAACAAGTTAATGCTGAAGATACTACTTTTGTAGTAATCAATTCAACATGTGGTTGTGCTGCAGGCCTTGCACGACCAGCAGCAGTTACTGTTGCTGAACAAAACGACAAAGTACCTAATCATAAAGTGACGGTATTTGCTGGCCAAGATAAAGAAGCCACTGCAGAAATGCGTAATTATATTCAACAAGTACCATCTAGCCCATCATACGCGCTATTTAAAGGGACAGAGTTAAAACACTTTATCCCAAGAGAGCATATTGAGGGTCGCGACATTCAAGATATCTGCATGGATATTAAAGATGCATTTGACGATCATTGTTAATATTTGAAAACTTAACAAGCAAGATAACTGTTGATTTATTAGCGATTGACACACGTGTCAATCGCTTTATTTTTCAAGAATAATGATTACGCTTTAAAAAAATGTCTTTATGAAATATTATTAATATAACGATTCAATGTGGAAGGAGTGTGGTGATTATGTTAAATGCTTTTGATCAAGCTTATCATGATCTATGTAACGAAGTACTAAACATTGGTAGTACAAAAGATGATAGAACAAAAACTGGAACAATTTCAAAATTTGGCCATCAACTTCGCTTTGATTTGTCAAAGGGATTTCCGTTATTAACGACTAAAAAAGTTTCATTTAAATTAGTTGCTACAGAGTTATTATGGTTTATTAAAGGCGACACTAATATTAAATATTTATTAGAATATAATAATAATATTTGGAATGAATGGGCATTCGAAAATTATATTAATTCTCCAGATTATCACGGACCAGATATGACTGATTTTGGTCATAGAGCGAATCAAGATGAAGATTTCAAAGCTTTATACCAAACTGAAATGAAAAATTTCAAAGCTAAAATATTAAATGATGAAACTTTTGCGGCAAAGTATGGTGATTTAGGTAACGTCTATGGCAAACAATGGCGTGATTGGGAAAATAAAGATGGTAACCATTTCGATCAATTGGCAACTGTCATTGAACAGATAAAACAAAATCCAAATTCCAGACGACATATTGTATCTGCATGGAATCCAACTGAAATTGATACGATGGCATTGCCACCTTGCCATACAATGTTCCAATTTTATGTTCAAGATGGCAAATTAAGCTGTCAACTATATCAACGTAGTGCCGATATTTTCTTAGGTGTACCTTTTAACATTGCCAGTTATAGTTTATTAACACATCTCATCGCCAAAGAATGTAACTTAGAAGTGGGAGAATTCGTTCATACATTTGGTGATGCACATATTTATTCTAATCATATCAATGCCATTGAAACGCAATTATCTAGAGATAGTTACGCACCTGCTACAGTTAAAATAAATAGTGACAAGTCAATTTTTGATATTAATTATGAAGATATTGAATTAATAAATTATCAATCGCATCCAGCGATTAAAGCACCAATTGCAGTATAAAAGTCTCTAAAGTTATAAAACAGTTAAATTTGTTATATAATAGACACCAAGTTAAATTAATAATTAAGAAGAACTAAGTTTTTTAAAGGAGGAACTTCATGACGCTTTCAATATTAGTTGCGCATGACCGCCAACGTGTCATTGGCGCAAACAATGACTTACCTTGGCATTTACCAAATGATTTAAAACATGTAAAACAATTAAGTACTGGTAATACATTAGTTATGGGGAGAGCAACTTATGAATCTATCGGTAAACCTTTACCTAATAGAAAAAATGTAGTACTTACGCGAAATCGTTCTTTTCATCCTGAAGGTGTAGAGGTGATACACTCTTTAGATGAAATTAATAATTTGCCAGGTCATGTTTTTATATTTGGCGGGCAAACATTATTTGAAGCAATGATTGATAAAGTCGATGACATGTATATAACGGTAATCGAAGACAAATTTAATGGCGACACGTTTTTCCCACCTTATACTTTTGAAGAATGGGATGTTGTTTCCTCAGTACCTGGTGAGTTAGATGATAAAAACACCATCCCACATACGTTTTTACATTTAGTTAGAAAGAATAATAGGGGGATAGCAAATGAAAAACAGGATAATAGTAACTGACTCTACATCTGATCTATCACAAGATTACTTGAATGACAACAACATACATGTTGTACCATTAAATTTGTCAATTGACGGAGTGTCATATGTAGACCAAATTGATATCAATTCAGAAGACTATATACAACGCATTGAGGAAGGTGCAGATGTTAAAACAAGTCAACCGTCTATAGGCAAATTTATAGAATTATATAATACTTTAGGTGACAATGGGGATGAAATTATAAGTATTCACATGACTTCCGGTTTAAGTGGTACTTATCAAACTGCATTGCAAGCGAGTCAAATGACTGATAGCAATGTTACTGTAATAGATTCAAAATCGATTTCGTACGGTTTAGGCTATCAAATACAACATTTAGTTACTTGGTGTAATGAAGGACATTCCACAGACGATATCTTACTAAAACTTGAAGAATTACAAAAAAACATCAAACTGTTTGTCGTCATTGGTCAATTAAATCAATTGATTAAAGGTGGACGCATTAGTAAAACTAAAGGGCTAATCGGTAATATGATGAAAATTAAACCTATCGGCACATTAGTCGATGGGAAAATTGAATTAATGCATAATTCACGAACTCAAAATGCGAGTATACAGTTTTTAAAGAAAGAAGTTTCTAAGTTTATCAAAAATCATAATGTTAAATCTATCGGTATTGCTCATGCCAATATAATCCAATTCGTAGATAAAATTAAAAAGCAATTTGCTGAAGAATTTGATCATCATACCTTTGATGTCAATACGACAACGCCTGTAATTACTACACATACAGGTCAAGGCGCGATTGGATTAGTAGTAGTTCGTTCATAAAGCTAATACAATTAACTATAGCAATTCAAATATCTTATTATTTCTGCTGTTAATAATTGCAAAATCCTTAATATATTATATATTTTATGACACACTAGTATTAGAGGGAGGTATTTTATGGCTTATGCAACATTAGCAGGTGGTTGTTTCTGGTGCCTCGTTAAACCATTTACTTCTTATCCAGGTATCGAAAGCATAATATCAGGTTATGCTGGTGGCCATGTAGAGAACCCGACTTACGAGCAAGTAAGTACAGGGCAAACCGGTCATGTTGAGGCAGTACAAATTTCATTTGACTCCGATATCACTTCTTTTGAAAATATTTTAGATATATTTTTCAAAACATTTGATCCAACAGATAATTCGGGTCAGTTTTTCGATAGAGGTCCACATTATGAGCCAGCAATATTTTATCATGATGAACACCAAAAAAAGGCTGCCGAGTATAAAATTCAACAATTAAATGAACAACAAATCTTTAATAAACCAGTCATTACACCAATAAAACCATATACAAATTTTTATCCAGCTGAATCTTATCATCAAGATTATTATAAAAAGAATCCTTTACATTATCAGCAATATCAAAAAGGTTCTGGTAGAAAAGCGTTTATTGAAAAGCATTGGGGGGAACAGAATGATTAAGAAAAGTAAATCAGAGCTATCTGAAATGGAATATTTAGTAACACAAGAAGATGGTACTGAACCACCATTTCAAAATGAATATTGGAATCATTTTGAAAAAGGGATTTACGTAGATAAATTATCAGGCAAACCACTGTTCACATCAGAAGAAAAGTTTGAATCTGATTGTGGTTGGCCTAGTTTCTCTAAAGCATTAACGGATGATGAAATTGTCGAATTAGTGGATAAATCTTTTGGTATGGTTCGTACAGAAGTAAGATCTGAAGACTCAAATAGTCATTTAGGTCATGTGTTTAATGACGGGCCACAAGAATCTGGTGGTTTACGTTATTGCATTAATTCTGCAGCAGTACAATTTATACCGTATGATAAATTAGAAGAACTAGGGTATGGTGATTTACTAACCCATTTTAATAAATAAGGAGCGAATACGATATGTTTAAAAAATTATTTGGAAAAGGTAAAGAAGTTAACAAAAATACGGAAGTTTTTGCACCAATAACTGGACAATATATTCAAATCGAAGATATTCCTGATCCAGTTTTTGCCCAAAAAATGATGGGAGAAGGCTTTGGAGTTAATCCTAGTGAAGGTGAAGTAGTTTCACCTATAGAAGGCAAAGTAGATAATGTATTTCCTACCAAACATGCTATTGGTTTAAAAGCTGAAAATGGTTTAGAGTTACTTGTACACATCGGTTTAGATACTGTACAACTTGATGGTGAGGGCTTTGAAGTATTAGTAGACAGTGGAGATACTGTCAATGTGGGTGATCCAATTTTACGTTTTGATATTGACTATATTCAAAAAAATGCTAAATCAACAAATTCTCCAATCATCATTACTAATTCAGATCAAACAAGTGATATAAACTTCGCTGAAGCTACTGATTTAATAAAAGGTGAAACTAAAATCGCTGATGTGACAATGAAATAATGAAAAACCACTCATTTTATCAATTTATATTAACCGTGAGAGGTCGAAAAGATGCAAAAGGTGAGCTTGCCGAAGAAATTTTTGATGACTTATCTTTTCCAAAACAAGAAAAGGATTTCAACCAATTATCGGATTATGTTGAAACTCACGGCAATTTTACAGTATCTATGGCAGTATTCGATGATTTATATGAAGAATACCAAGAGTGGCTTAAATTTTAAATATCAATATATTTGAGTTTCACATTTTAGATATATTAAAATATAAAAATAGAGTAAATAGCTGGGTGAAACGTATGAGTTCAAACCCAGCTATTTTACTGTTTAGTTAGATGATTAGGAAGTGAATTTATGACAGAACCACAAGATACACATACTGAAGACAGCACAGAGAAGTCTCAACCAGCTACAAAATACTTACAATTCAAACGGCGAAAATTTATTTGGCTTGTTATAGCTACTATTATATTAACAGCTTTGATTACGGTTTTTGCTACAATTGCCATCAGTAATTTTATGTCTGGACTTACTAGTGAACAACGTAAGGATGTAGCCAAAATAGAACAAGCCTATAAAACAATTGATAACGAATACTATAAAGACGTAAAGTCTAAAGAATTATCAGATGCTGCTATAAACGGTATGGTCAAACAACTTGATGACCCTTATTCAGAGTATATGACGAAACAACAAACTAAAGCATTTAATGAAGATGTCTCCGGTGATTTTGTCGGCATTGGCGCTGAAATGCAGAAAAAAAATGACCAAATTCAAATAACAAGTCCTATGAAAGACTCACCAGCTGAAAAGGCAGGAATACAACCAAAAGACATTGTTACTAAAGTTAATGGTAAATCTGTTAAAGGTAAACCTTTAGATGCTATTGTAAAACAAGTGAGAGGTAAAAAAGGTAGTGAGGTTACACTTACGATAAAAAGAAATGGTGAGGAACAAGACATTTCTATTAAACGTAATACTATACATGTGAAAAGTGTTGAATACGAAAAACATGGAAATAGTGGTGTGTTTAAAATCAATAAATTCCAAGATAGTACAGCAGGCGAATTAAAATCTGCAATTATTAAAGCACGCAAACAAGGAATTGATAATATTGTACTAGACTTACGAAATAATCCTGGTGGTTTATTGAATGAAGCAGTTAAAATGGCAAATATCTTTATCGACAAAAATAAAACTGCTGTGCAATTAGAAAAAGGGGAACATAAAGAACAGGTAAAAACACCGAACGACTCACTAAAAGAAGCTAAAGATATGAATGTTGCTATCTTAGTTAATGGCGGTTCAGCAAGTGCTTCAGAAGTCTTTGCAGGAGCCATGAAAGCTCATGATAAAGCTAAAATATATGGTAGTAAAACATTTGGTAAAGGGATCGTACAAACTACTCATGAATTAGACGATGGTTCTATCTTAAAATACACTGACATGAAATGGTTAACACCAGATGATAAATATATTCATGGTAAAGGGATAAAACCTGATGTTAAAATTGACACACCTGAATATCAATCATTAAACGTTATTCCAAATAACAAAACTTATGTAGAAGGTGACGAAACTAGCCATGTCAAAACAATAAAAATTGGACTTAAAGCATTGGGTTATTCCATAAATAACGAGTCTAAAACTTATGATAATGAATTAACTGAAGCAATTAAAAAATTCCAAAAAGATCAAAAATTAACTGTAAATGGTAATTTTGATAAAGAGACGAACAATAAATTCACTGAAATGTTAGTCAACAAAGCAAACGAAAAAGATACAGTACTTGATGAATTACTTGATAAACTTAAATAATACGAGGTGTCAGTCAATGATTCGTAATGCAACAATGAAAGATCTTGATTCAATAATGGTTATCGTAAATCAAGCAAAAGCAATTATGCAACAAGATAATAATCCACAATGGGATGACAACTACCCATTACAACAACACTTCGTGGGTGATATTGAAAACAAATCACTTTATGTGTTAGATGAAAATAATACGGTTTATGGTTTTGTTGCGGTCGACCAATCTCAAGCAGAATGGTATGATAGCTTAAAGTGGCCTATAAATAAAAATCAGGCATTTGTAATACATCGATTAGCAAATTCCCCTAATTATAAGGGAGGCGCTACAAAACTTTTTGCTTTTGCTTTAAATTTAGCCAAAAGCCTCGAAGTTGATTATGTACTTACTGACACGTTTGCATTAAATTATCGTGCACAACAATTATTCACTAAATTTGGCTTTACTAAAGTAGGCGAAGCCACAATGGATTATTTTCCATTTGATAAAGGGAAACCTTTTTATGCTTATTACACCAAATTAAAAAAATAGAGCGAGGTTGTTTTATGTCGAAAATAGCATTTACCGGTGGCGGTACTGTTGGTCATGTTTCTGTTAATTTAAGTTTAATTCCTACAGCGTTAGCGAAAGGACATGAAGCTTTTTATATAGGATCTCAAAAAGGGATTGAAAGAGAGATGATTGAATCACAGCTACCAGAAATCAAATATCATGTAATTTCCAGTGGGAAATTACGTCGTTATCTGTCTTTTGACAATTTCAAAGATATCTTTAAAGTTCTTAAAGGAATCATCGATGCGCGTCGCGTATTAAAGAAAGAAAAACCTGATTTGTTATTTTCTAAAGGAGGATTTGTGTCTGTACCTGTAGTTATAGCTGCTCGGTCTTTAAAAATACCAACCATCATTCATGAATCTGATTTAACTCCAGGATTAGCAAATAAGATAGCATTAAAGTTTGCTAAAAAAATATACACAACATTTGAAGATACGTTAAACTACTTACCTAAAGATAAAGCTGACTTTGTAGGTGCAACTGTCCGAGAAGATTTGAAAAGTGGTAATAAATCGCGTGGTTATCAATTAACGCAGTTTAGCAGCGACAAAAAGGTCTTACTAGTAATGGGAGGTAGCCTCGGAAGCAAAAAATTAAATGATACTATAAGAGGTAATTTAGATGCATTACTCAAAACATATCAAATCATTCACCTAACTGGTAAAGGACTATTAGACGAAAAGTATATTAATCGCCCAGGTTATATTCAGTTTGAATTTGTGAAAGATGACTTAACTGATTTATTAGCTATTACCGATACTGTTGTTAGTAGATCTGGTTCTAATGCGATTTATGAGTTTTTAACGTTACGTATTCCTATGTTACTCATTCCATTAGGTTTGGAACAGTCTAGAGGAGACCAAATTGACAACGCTAAAAATTTTGCATCAAAAGATTTTGGTAGATATATTTTAGAAGATGAACTTTCTGAAAACCAACTAGCTGAACAATTAGCTGATATAGAACATAACAGATCAGACATTATTGATAAAATGAAAACTTATAAAGAAAGTTATACTAAAGAAGATTTATTCGATAAAATCGTTACAGACGCAGAAGCTTAATAAGGGGGTCGTGGAGCAATGTCACACTGGAAAAGAATTTCATTATTAATCATCTTCACCTTAATATTTGGTGTCATTGCATTTTTCCATGAATCAAGATTAGGAAAATGGATTGATAATGAAGTATATGAATTTATATACTCATCAGAAAGCTTTATTACAACTTCAATCTTTTTAGGTGTAACAAAAGTGGGCGAAGTTTGGGCAATGGTATGCTTATCATTGTTATTAGTGGCATTCTTAATGCTAAAACGCTTAAACATTGAAGCATTGTTTTTTGCTATAGTTATGAGTTTATCTAGTACATTAAACCCTCTATTAAAAAATATTTTTGACAGAGAACGACCTACTTTACTCAGATTAATCGATATTTCAGGTTTCAGTTTCCCTAGTGGACACGCTATGGGTTCGACAGCCTTTTTCGGCAGTGCGATTTATATCTCGAATCGAGTAATGAAAGGGAAATCAAAAGGATTTATGATTGGCTTATGTGCATTATTTATCATAATGATTTCTTCTTCTCGCGTTTACTTAGGTGTACATTATCCTACAGATATTATCGCGGGAATTATAGGTGGCGTATTTTGCATTGTTTTAGCGACGCTAATGTTACGTAAAAAATTGAATATCTAAATTATTAGGTCATTTAGATAAAATATAAAGCTGACTTTACTAAAGTAAAGTCAGCTTTTATAATACGTTGACTCGCAACGTTAGTCTTTTACGGGCATATAAAAGGGGATATTTCTGAAAATGATCAATGCTAATAAGAACGTAATGTGTGGGGGGAATGTCTTATTTAGTATTGATAATCATTTTCAATTACATTATACAACATTGAGAATCATTGTCAATTAAATCCTTAGAATTTTTTTTAATTTTTCGTTTTATGAGTTAAGTTAACACATTATTTAATGTAATGAGCTATGCTATTGTTCATTCGAATAGCTTGCTAAAATAATATGGTTATAATAAGATTATTTAATTACTAAGATGCATATGAGGTGCGATGTATGACAAAAATATTAATTGTTGAAGATGAGCAAAACCTTGCTCGCTTTATCGAATTAGAACTAAAACACGAAGCGTATGAAGTTGAAATTGAAAATGATGGACAAACCGGCTTAGACAGAGCATTGGAATATGAGTTTGATTTGATTTTACTTGATTTGATGTTACCAAATATCAACGGTTTGGAGATATGTCGTCAAATACGTCAAGTTCAAAATACACCTATTATCATGATAACTGCGAAAAGTGACACCTATGATAAAGTTGTTGGTTTAGATTATGGTGCAGATGATTACATTGTAAAACCATTTGATATAGAAGAATTACTGGCACGAATTCGTGCTATGTTAAGACGACAACCACAAAAAAATGAGATTAACATTAATGGTTTAGTAATTGATAAAGGTGCATTTAAAGTATCTGTTAATGGTGAACATGTTGGACTCACTAAAACTGAGTATGACTTATTATTATTACTTGCTGAAAATATTAATCATGTTATGCAGCGAGAACAAATAATAGAATATGTATGGGGCTATGATTCAGAAGTAGAAACTAATGTAGTTGATGTTTATATTCGTTACTTACGTAATAAGTTGAAACCTTTTGATAAAGATAGCTACATAGAAACTGTTAGAGGCGTAGGATACGTGATACGAAGATGAAACAACGTAAATTAAAAACTCAATGGATGCTTATCACTACTACAATCACATTTTCTACTATATTAATTTTTAGTTTGATTATTATATTCTATTTAAGTAGTGCTTTGAGGCACAATGAAGTTAGCGAGGCAGAACGTAGTTCAAACGATATTAACAACTTATTTCAATCGCAACATATTAAAGATATTACGCCACTAGATTTAAATGCATCATTAGGTAATTTTCAAAAAGTTATTTTGTTTGATGATCACGGCCAACAAATTATCGAAACATCAAATGACAATTCCATTAAGTATTCTCCAACTATAAAGCCATCTAAATTTCATCAGATTGAAATCGAAAGTACTGGCAACAAAGATTACCTAATCGTTACAAATAGCGTGCACAATGATAATTTTGATGGTTACAGTATGATTGTTCATTCATTAGATAATTATAATACATTAGTAAACTCGCTTTACTTTTTCGCTTTTGCTTTTGGAATAATTGCTACTATTTTAACAGCTATTATCAGTTATTTTGTGTCATCACAAATTACTAAACCACTCATTACAATGTCTAATAAAATGCAACAAATTAGAAGGGATGGTTTCCAAGAACAATTACAATTGCCTACAAATTATGAAGAAACAGATAATTTAATTGATACATTCAACGAAATGATGGCTCAATTAGAAGAATCATTTAATCAGCAACGACAATTTGTAGAAGATGCATCGCATGAATTGCGTACACCATTACAAATTATTCAAGGTCATTTAAATCTTATACAACGGTGGGGTAAGAAAGATCCTGCAATCTTAGAAGAATCATTAAATATTTCACTAGAAGAAATGACTAGAATTACTAAATTAATCGAAGAACTTTTACTATTAACTAAAGACAATAACAATGTAAACGAGCGTGAAATAGAAATAGTAGATATTAATAAAGAAATTAAGTCACGCATTAAATCTGTTGAACATTTGCACCAAGATTATACCTTTGAATTTATACCATATCCTAAACCTTTAAATATTAAAATCAATCGCTATCAATTCGAGCAGGTGTTGATTATATTTATTGATAACTCCATGAAATATGACCAGAAAAACAAACAAATAACAATTCAAACCGGTCTTAAAAACAAACAAATTTCAATAGAAATTACTGACCATGGCTTAGGTATTCCGCAAGAAGATATTGAATTTATCTTTGACCGTTTCTATAGAGTAGATAAATCTCGTGCACGTAACTTAGGTGGCAACGGCTTAGGACTGTCTATTGCGAAAAAAATAATCGAGTACTATGGTGGAACAATTCAAGTTGATAGTGAATTAGGAAGTTATACTACATTTAAAATTACATTTTAACAATTAAATATAATAATACAAAAATAACTATGATTAGTTTGTCGAAAAGAAGGGCAAAGTACAACTGATTGTAGTTATTTTTTTAATTACAGCAACTTTTTAATCAATAAAGAAAGCATCAAAATATAGATACAATAGCAATTTTATTTTGTTGATTGATTTTTGCGTTATACAAGCTTTTGCTACTTTAATTTCAATTGATTTAATGCTATTATTGATTTGTAAGCGTTTCAACTATTTTGTGGAGGGTGTAAAATGAGCAACGAAAGACAGGTAACTGAGGCACCTGTAAATTTCGGGACAAATCTAGGATATATTCTTGATTTGTATGACAACTATTTAGAAGATCCGACTGCAGTCCCTGAAGATTTGCAAGTCCTTTTTAGTACAATTAAAAACGGTGAAGCTAACATCGAAACCAAATCAGGCGTTCAAAGCGCTAATACCAAAGCAGATAGCACGATCAAACGTGTTATGAGATTAATCGATAATATACGTCAATACGGGCATTTATTGGCAGATATTTATCCAGTTAATCGTCCTGAAAGAAATCATGTACCAAAGTTAAATATTGAAGATTTTAATCTTGATAAAGAGACTTTGGAAAGTATTTCGGCTGGTATTGTATCTGAACATTTTAAAGATATTTACGACAACGCATACGAGGCTATTGTTCGTATGGAAAAACGTTACAAAGGTCCTATTGCCTTTGAATATACACACATTAATAATAATAGAGAGCGTGTATGGTTAAAACGTCGTATAGAGACACCTTATAAAGCCACACTAAATGACAATCAAAAAATTGAATTATTTAAAAACCTTGCACATGTCGAAGGTTTTGAAAAGTATTTGCATAAAAACTTTGTAGGCGCAAAGCGATTCTCAATTGAAGGCGTCGATACACTAGTACCAATGTTACAACAAACATTGAAATTAGCAGGTAATGAAGGTATACAAAACATTCAAATTGGTATGGCACATAGAGGACGTCTTAACGTCTTAACACACGTGCTAGAAAAACCATATGAAATGATGTTATCTGAATTTATGCACACTGATCCAATGAAATTCTCACCAGAAGACGGTAGTTTATACCTGACTTCAGGCTGGACAGGCGATGTAAAATACCATTTAGGTGGCGTGAAAACAACATCTTCTTATGGTATTGAACAACGTATTTCACTTGCTAATAACCCAAGTCACTTAGAAATTGTTGCACCAGTTGTTATTGGTAAAACAAGAGCAACACAAGATGACACTAAAAAAGCAGGCTCGACAACAACTGAATTTAATAAATCTATGCCAATTTTAATTCATGGTGACGCAGCTTATCCTGGACAAGGTATCAATTTTGAAACAATGAACCTTGGCAATTTAGATGGGTATTCTACAGGTGGTACGCTACATATTATTACAAATAATAGAATTGGTTTCACAACAGAACCTGAAGACGGACGTTCTACAACGTATTCATCTGATGTTGCAAAAGGCTATGATGTGCCAATTATGCATGTTAATGCAGATAATGTAGAAGCCACTATCGAAGCTATTGAAATTGCAATGGCATTCAGAAAAGAATTCGATAAAGACGTGGTTATTGACTTAGTTGGTTATCGCCGTTATGGACACAATGAAATGGATGAACCATCAATCACTAATCCAGTTCCATATCAACAAATACGTGATCATGATCCAGTCGATATTTTATATGGTAATCAATTAGTTGAAGAAGGTATTATTTCGAAGGATCAAATGAATAATATTTTTGATGAAGTTCAAAAAACATTACGTGCTGCACATGATAAAATCGATAAAAATGACAAAATGGATAATCCAGATATGCAAAAACCTGAGAGTTTACAACAACCTTTACAAGGTGATGATCGTCAATTTACTTTTGAACAATTACAAGAAATAAATGACGCTATGCTATCTTATCCGTCTGATTTTACTGTGTTGAAAAAACTAAACAAAGTATTAGAAAAACGTAAAGAACCATTTAACTCTGAAGATGGATTAGTAGACTGGGCTCAAGCTGAACAATTGGCCTTTGCGACTATTACACAAGATGGCAAACCAGTTCGTTTGACTGGGCAAGATAGCGAACGCGGTACATTTAGTCATCGTCATGCAGTATTACATGATTCAGAAAATGGCAATACATTTATACCGTTAAATCATGTTCCAAATCAAAAAGCTACTTTCACAGTTTATAATTCACCATTATCAGAAGCAGCTGTAGTTGGTTTTGAATACGGCTATAATGTACAAAATAAAGATTGTATGACTATTTGGGAAGCACAATACGGAGACTTTTCAAATATGTCGCAAATGATTTTTGATAATTTCTTATTTAGTGCACGAGCTAAATGGGGAGAACGTTCAGGTTTAACATTATTATTACCTCATTCATTTGAAGGTCAAGGACCAGAACATTCTTCTGCAAGACTTGAAAGATTTTTACAACTTGCGGGCGAAAATAATATGACTGTTGCAAATCTTTCAAGCTCAAGTAACTATTTCCATTTACTTAGAGCGCAAGCTGCTAATTTAGGTACTCAATCAATGAGACCATTAGTAATTATGTCTCCAAAAAGTTTATTGCGTAATAAAACAGTTTCAGATCCAATTTCTAAATTTACTTCAGGCAAATTTGAACCAATTTTAACTGAAGAACATGATAAAGAAGCTGTTAAAAAAGTGGTTTTAGCGTCAGGTAAAATGTTTATCGATTTAAAAGAGCATTTGGCTAAAAATCCAAACAATTCTATTTTATTAATTGCTGTTGAAAGATTATATCCATTCCCAGCATCAGAAATAGAAGCTATTTTAAATGATTTACCAAACTTAGAAACTGTCGCTTGGGTACAAGAAGAACCTAAAAACCAAGGCGCATGGTCATTTGTTTATCCATACTTAAAAGAGTTAACTGTAGACAAATATGATTTAAGCTATCACGGACGTATCCAACGTGCAGCACCAGCTGAAGGTGATGGCGAAATTCACAAACTCGTACAAAATATGATAATTGAACAAAGCACAAATAATAACTAGGGGGAAGTTAGGCATGCCAGAAGTAAAAGTTCCAGAATTAGCAGAATCAATCACAGAAGGTACCATAGCAGAATGGTTAAAACAAGTAGGAGATAGCGTCGATAAAGGTGAAGCTATTCTCGAATTAGAAACAGATAAAGTCAATGTTGAAGTAGTTTCAGAAGAAGCAGGTGTATTACAAGAAACTTTAGCCAACGAAGGTGATACTGTTGAAGTTGGTCAAGCTGTTGCAGTTGTAGGAGAAGGTTCAGGCAATGCAAGTAACAGCAATGAAGATACTTCATCACAACAATCAACTGAAGCATCTTCAACTGGAGAGGCAGCGTCCACTTCAGATGAAGCACCAAAAGCAGAACAAAATGACTCTACAGATTCAACACAACGCGTTAATGCAACACCATCAGCACGTAAATATGCTCGTGAAAAAGGCGTTAATTTAAACGACGTGGCAGCAAAATCAAACGATGTTGTACGTAAAGAAGATGTTGATCAACAACAAAATGGAGCAGCTGCTTCAAACAATAAACCGGCTGAAAGTAGTAAAAAACAAGAAACACCAGCTCCAGCAGCTCAAAAACCTTCAAAACCAGTTAAACGTGAAAAAATGTCGAGACGTAAGAAAACTGCTTCTAAAAAATTACTAGAAGTATCAAACAATACAGCAATGCTTACAACTTTCAATGAAATTGATATGACAAACGTTATGAACTTACGTAAACGTAAAAAAGAACAATTCATTAAAGATCATGATGGCACTAAACTTGGTTTCATGTCATTCTTCACAAAAGCAGCTGTTGCAGCATTGAAAAAGTATCCGGAAGTTAACGCTGAAATCGATGGCGATGACATGATTACTAAAGAATACTACGACATTGGTGTTGCTGTTTCTACAGATGATGGTTTACTTGTACCATTCGTTAGAGATTGTGATAAGAAGAACTTTGCGGAAATTGAAGCTGAAATTGCCAATTTAGCAGTTAAAGCACGTGATAAAAAATTAGGTTTAGATGATATGGTCAACGGATCGTTTACTATTACAAATGGCGGTATTTTTGGTTCAATGATGTCAACGCCAATCATTAATGGTAGTCAAGCAGCAATCCTAGGCATGCACTCTATCATCACACGTCCAATTGCTATTGATGCAGAAACTATTGAAAACCGTCCAATGATGTACATTGCATTAAGCTATGACCACCGTATCATTGATGGTAAAGAGGCAGTAGGCTTCTTGAAAACAATAAAAGATTTAATTGAAAACCCAGAAGATTTACTATTAGAATCTTAATACACAACATAAAATAGTTTATTAACCTCAATACAACGGCGCACAGCGTCGTTGTATTTTTATGTATTTATTCATTTGTGGGAAATTCCCATAAAACTTCTCCTTTATTAGCTTAAGTATTTGTAAGATTAACATGGCGACTGTTAATCTAAACATCAACTTTTCACGTTATTGGGCTGCTCTTAATTGAGTAGCCTTTATCTTTTATATGGATACATGATATAAATTTGGCGTATAGCTTCGTATATACGTTACGTATGCTATGAATCTCATCCTTAAACACGTGAATTATCTAACTGCGCTATGCGCTAAAAACGGGCTTAAAATTCAAATTAGAGACATTGTACGAATATATGCGTAAGGTGTTATTATACTTGCAAACGATAAATTTGTGAGGTGTTGAACATGACTGAAAATGAACACAATACAAGTAGAAATAGAAAGCGCAAACCACTTACATTGCATGAGAAGTGGAGAATAGACGGAGAATTAATTAGAAAGAGCGACCCTGAATATTATGATAGTGAGCAATCTAAAAAAGATTTTAAGGCAAACCTTGAGAAAATACAAAAAATTCTTCAGAAAAATAAAGAACAATAGCTAATATTAAAGCTTTAATATGAAATAGTTAATTAATCTTAATACAACGGCGCACAGCGTCGTTGTATTTTTATTTCATTACCGTCATTACGTAAATTAATAATGTATAACGATATGTAACCGTGCAGTTTCATTATGTTCATTGTTATATTGATGAAACATATTGCCATTAAATTTAATAGATTCATGCTGCTGTAAAATGAACTTTTCTCCATCTAATGTAATTGTTACTGTCCCATCATATACCGTTATATACTTCATAGAGCCAGCACCATGAGGAGATACACTAATTTTTCCACTTGGTTCAATGACAGCCATAAAACTTTCAATTTTTCTTTCAATATCAAATTTAAATATAGAAAATATTTGATATTTGTTGTGCTCTGAAGATAGTGCTTGTGTCTGATCTAACGTTATTTTGTTAATGATAGCATCACTTTCTTGCGTTAATTCTGTGAAAGATACTTTTAATCCACTAGCAATTTTCCATAACGTAGTAATAGATGGTGTTGATGTTTTACGTTCTATTTGACCTAACATTGTTTTACTAACTCCTGTAAGTTCTGATAAATGGTCTAGTGAATAACCATGTTGTTTTCTAAATAACTTTATATTGTCAGATATAATTTCATTAATTTCTTTCATAATTTATACACCTCAAAGGTCATTATAACGTACAAAAAGAACAAAACAAAGAACAATCGTTAAAGTTAACTATTTGTGCTTTATATAAATTATAGAGGTGGGGGAGGTCTTTATTTACCGTCTCAATGCCTATTTGAACCGCAACAAGAACTTTTGTGTTAACTAGTAAATACACTGTCAGCACAACTATAAATTAAAAAAGCAACGCCTGTTGATAGACATTGCTTTAAAGATTTTATTATAAAATCCAAATTGTAAACTTCATTCACTATAATATTAACCGATAAAAATAAGAATGATACCGATAATTAATAATGCTATAGACACTCGGGGTTTTGATTGTTGAAATAAATTACTTAATAAAACTATAGCAATACCAATAATGAGGAATTGATTATTAAATGTCGTCACTCCCATAAAGTCACCAATCATCATTATTAGTCCATAAATTAATACAATGATTAATAACACTGTACAGAGTACAGAAATAAATCGGGCTATTTTCAAAATTACCATCTCCAAATTGTTAGTGATTTAAATGCTACATATCACATTGTACTAGTGAAATGAGCTAAAACAAAAGTATGTTTGAACTTTTTAATAATAAATTTCAATTGTTATATACAACAAATTAATGATCAAACATTAGCTTTCTACTGTAATATGTCTGTTTCATAGTTTAAAATAAGCTACTGTATAACTAACTTTTTGATAAAGCATATTTTCATAATTAAAAATTTAAGGAGGGGTTTTATGACTAGAAAAGTAATCTTAAATCTTGCAGTAACTTTAGATGGTTTTATAGAAGGGCCAAACAGTGAAATTGATTGGTGCATTATGGAAGATGATATGCAATTCGATAAATTTTTAGAACAAATTGATACGATTCTGTTTGGACGCAAAAGTTATGATTTATGGACCGAATATCAACCTAATAGCAATACTCCGCAAAGTGAATATCATATGTGGGAATTAATGCAAAACACCCACAAATATGTTTTTAGTCGTACACTACAATACTCTAATCCTACAACTACTTATATTAATAATCATATTGCCAACACTGTAAATCACTTAAAAGCTCAACCCGGCAAAGATATTTGGCTTTACGGTGGCTCTAGTATTATCACAACATTTTTAAATCAAAATTTAGTCGATGAATTGCAGTTAGCTGTGCATCCTATTATTTTAGCTGCTGGTACTCCACTTTTTGAAGCTATTAACAACCAAAAACAGTTAGAACTCTCTACAGTAAATACTTACAAAAGTGGAGTAGTACAATTAATTTATCGTCAAAGTACAAAAAATAAGTCAGAAAACAGTTAAACTTAACACTGCATCTGACTTAGTATTCGATTAACACTTGTTGTTTACTAGTTTGTATGCAATTAAAGTTGCTTAAATTGAGTAGACAATGACTTCGATAATGGCAATAATTAAAAATACTACAAATACTATACCGAAAATTTTATTATTTGGCGCTTTATCTTTGGACGACTTTTGGTTGTTTTTATTTTTCAAATTCGTAAAGAATGTAATGCCTGAATACACTGCAATTAATACTGTGATGCCAAATAATAATAAGAAGTTAATCATTCAAAAACCTCCTTATTTAATATTATTGTTAATAAGATAATATTAGTTGTTTATATCTTTATTTTAATACAAAATATCATTTTATCAACTTTGTTTCTTGTTAATTCAACATATTCAAAGTTCATTCTATAAATTAATTAGAAAATACGTTATAATAAACCAAAAGAATGTATTGAGGTGTCTATGAATGAATGGTCTTAGAAGTGTTACGATTGGAACGAGCGATTTAAACAAATCTCAAGCACTATTAACTGATGTGCTAGGTATGACTGTTGGACAAAAAAAGCATGCTTTACGTTTTGGCGATGCAGACTTAGCGTCTGGTACTCGTGTACATGTAGTAGAAATTCCTAACTATAATATTGCGAACAACCAAATTAACAGCATTGGCTTACGTGTACCCACAGATGAAGCTTTATTAGAGTATCAAGCTATTTTGAAAGATGTTGGTATAGACTATAGCGCTATTACAACTTTAAACGATCATCAATACTTTCACTTTAAAGATCATGATGGGCAACAATTTGCCATTTACTCCAATGAGCATAATAGTGGGACACCTTTAGGTATGCCATCTTTTGATAGTTCAGTGAATCCATTGCATCAAATTCAAGGACTTGCACCGGTTATTATAAAAGTGAATGAACCATTACTAACACAATCTATTTTGTCTAAAGTGTTTAATCTTACTCATTACGCAGAATATGTTGCATCGGACAACGATGATTTCAAAGTTCAAGTTTTCAAAATTGGTGATGGTGGATTAGGGGGCGAATTGCATTTATATCCTGCTGCCGAAGAAATTAACATGCCTGCACATGGGATTGTAGAACAAATAGAATTCGCAACTGAATCAACAGAGGAATATCAACATGCTTTACAACAATTAGAAGTTATTGGCATTCCATACCAAACACTTGATCAAGGTGACGCCCAATCATTAAGAATTTCAGAAAATAGCGGAATTACATTTATTTTAACATTAGAAAAAACAAAGTAATGAAAGGATTTTATAAAAAATGCTACACGAAACATGGAAAACACATGAACCACTTAAGAAAGTAGAAGTTGTGCATACAAATGCACAAAAGTTTAAAGTATCTGATATGTTGACAGTAGGCAAACAATATGACGTCATCAATGAAACCGAAGATTATTATCAAATTATTGATAATGCTGGTTTAGTTGGTGGTTATTATAAAACTTATTTTAAAGAAGTTTAACATCTAACTAAAAGACATTAATATTAAACATGAGTAATACATGATTAGAATAGTAGACTAGGGTGATTTTTTACTCCAGTCTCTTTTTTAATGACAACACATTTACTGATTATAAGGAGCTATTTTTCATGGTAAAAACACAATATATCAATTCTGATGAAACTATATTCAATGATGCTTCGGCATTATTACGATTAAATAAAAATATATTACTCAAAGGACCAACCGGTTCAGGTAAAACTAAGTTAGCTGAAACATTAAGCGAAACAATAGAAACACCGATGTATCAAGTCAATTGTTCTGTTGATTTAGATGCTGAAAGTTTGTTAGGCTTTAAAACAATTCAAACCAATAGTGAAGGCCAACAAGAAATTGTTTTTATCGACGGCCCTGTTATTAAAGCAATGAAAGAAGGACATATTTTATATATTGATGAGATCAACATGGCTAAACCGGAAACATTGCCAATTTTAAATGGTGTACTTGATTATCGTAGAAAACTAACAAATCCATTTACTGGTGAAGTTGTTAAAGCTGAACCTGGGTTCAATGTAATAGCAGCAATCAACGAAGGTTATATTGGTACCTTGCCAATGAACGAAGCTTTGAAAAACCGTTTTGTCGTTATACAAGTGGATTATATAGATGGTGATACGTTAGGTAATGTTATTAAAGAGCAAAGCCAACTAGATGACGACAATTTAATTTCACGTATTATTAAATTCAATGAAGATTTACGTACAATGACAAAACAAGGACAAATTTCTGAAGAGGCTGCTAGTATTCGTGCATTAATTGACTTAAGTGATTTAGCAACAATTATGCCAATTGAAAGGGCAATACAGCGGACAATTATAGATAAATTAGAAGACGAGAGAGAACAACAAGCTATCATCAATGCGGTTGAATTAAACTTTTAGTGAGGGATAAGTTATGAGTGATCGTTTTATAAAATTTAACGACGAACAACTAGATGCCAAACAAGTAATGATGTTACAAGACTTGTCAAGATTATTACTAAAAAACAAAGAAACACATGTCAAAATTCAAAAATTCCCTTATTTCGATCCAATCAATAATGTGTTGATAACAAGCTCTTTTTGGTCACATCGACCAACACATATTGAAACTGCAGGTTTAAAAACAGATGTCATGCTTGCAGCATACGGATACCAGTTAATGGATTCAACAGTCGTTAATGATGTGATTAATAATGTAGAATCATTTACTCACACGAAGTTTTATCAACAGTTATTTAAATTGCTCGAAGATAAAAGAATTTTAAATATCATTATACAAGAACGACCTAGTACGCAAAAAGCAATTATTCTAAGAAATAAAGTAAGACAGCAATTTATAGAGACACAGATAAATGTCTATAAAACCAAAACAACATTTACTGATTTATTATTATTGCACTTGGCGCACTCATTTTTAACTGAAAACTTTTATGACATTCCTCATATTCATCCACGAATTGATGATATTTTAGTTAATATGTACCAGTATTTACCTAATTTTTTCTACAATGAAAACTCTGAAGACAACAAATTTTTAGCTGATCGAATCATGTATCAAATAGACGATATATTAAAAGAAGATATGCTTAATGAGTATTATCATCTACCTAAACAAGTTTATAGTGCTATGGAAACGCAGTCTTTTGAAGACTTGCGTCGTACAGATGCTAGTAACACTGATGGTACTAATGAACAAGAGAATTCTGAAGATATCGAGAGCGAAAAAGCGGAAACTAAAAGTGCTGACAGTCAATCTTCAGGTGGTGCATATTTAGAAATGGAACTTCATGAAGGCACTAATAGTGACGTTGCAAGTGACAATGATACTGCTCGTGAAGGCGATCCTAGTGATGATATGACCGATATGCAACTTAAAAAAGGAAAAGGTTCTAACCAAACTATAGACAACGAAGAGGGCGGCTCACTAGGAAGTAATAATCTATTTGCTCTGACTGGTATTAATGAAAATGTTGATATTGATTGGCGCGTTCCAGAAATAAAACCTGATTTTCAGCAAGCTTATAGAGAAGTAGAACAAGATGTAGCTTTTGAAACTAAAGATTTAATCAAAATCATTAAAAAAACAATTGATCGTGAACATGATGATGAACGCCATAATTTAACCAAAGGACGACTACAAAAAAACTTATTAAATTGGTTTATTGATGACCAATATAAATTATTTTATAAAAAACAAGATTTAAGTCAGTCATTTGATGCAACTTTCACTTTATTAATAGATGCCTCAGCCAGTATGCAAGATAAAATGGACGAAACCATAAAAGGTGTAGTCTTATTCCATGAAACGTTAAAATCATTAAATGTAAAACATGAAATTTTAGCTTTTAATGAAGATGCCTTTGAAGCTGACGAAAATACGCAACCAAATATTATAGATGAAATCATTCATTATGATAAATCTATCTATTCAAATGAAGGACCACGTATTATCGCGTTAGAACCCCAAGATGATAACAGAGATGGCGTTGCTATACGTATTGCAAGTGAAAGACTACTCAGACGTTCTCATAATCAACGATTTTTAATTGTCTTTTCAGATGGC
Organism: Staphylococcus sp. GDY8P72P; assembly: GCF_016890655.1. Classification (NCBI taxonomy): domain Bacteria; kingdom Bacillati; phylum Bacillota; class Bacilli; order Caryophanales; family Staphylococcaceae; genus Staphylococcus; species Staphylococcus sp. GDY8P72P. Next base: position 227,107 of record NZ_JAFEQJ010000006.1, read on the forward strand.
GAGCCTTCTGCATATAACTACAGTCAGGATGGTATTTTAGATACTTATGAATCCGTAGAAACTGCACGTAAAATGGGGATTGAAGTTTTTAATGTATTTTTAAGTCAAGAACCTATTACCGAAGATATCGAACAAACGATACACAATATTTACGGACAATTTGCGTTGTTCGTAGAAGGTGTTGAAAACTTACCAAGTCAGCTTTCACCATTACTCAAAAAACTATTGTTAAAATCTTTTTAACCGATTTTAGCAATAGTTTAAAATATTCTGAAAAGTTATATAGACTTATTGTCGTTAATCGTGGTAGAATAATGAATATTATATTTTTGGAAAGATTGAAGGAGTATAAAATATGAATAAAAATACATGGATTATAGGTTTCATGCTTTTCGCTATCTTTTTTGGAGCAGGTAACCTAATTTTCCCACCGAGTTTAGGCCTAGATAGTGGACAGTACTTTTGGCCGTCTATTTTAGCATTTTCACTTACAGGGATCGGTTTACCATTATTGGGAGTAGTGGTAGGCGCATTAGATAAAGAGGGATATATCGGTTCATTAAATAAAATATCACCTAAGTTTTCTATTGTTTTTCTAATTGTTATTTACTTAACGATTGGACCATTGTTTGCGATTCCGCGTACAGCTTCAACATCATTCGAAATGACTGTAACGCCAATTGCACATACAAATAGTAGTCTTGCTTTATTTATTTTTACAGTTATCTATTTCTTAATTGTTTTATATTTATGTATTAATCCAACTAAAATGGTAGATCGTATCGGATCTTTATTAACACCATTATTGTTAATTACTATTTTAGCTATGATTATTAAAGGTTTTATTGATTTTGGAAGTAATTCAGCAAGTAAGGAATCAGAGCTATTTACATCTAATTTAGCAGGTTTTTCACAAGGATTTACAAACGGTTATTTGACTATGGATGCGATTGCAGCAATTGCATTTTCAATGATTGTAGTTAATGCTGTGAAATCTACAGGACTCACTCATGCAAATCAAATATTTAAACAAACATTATTAGCAGGTGTTATTGCAGCAGTAGCATTATTGTTTATTTATATTTCTTTAGGCTTTATTGGAAATCATATGAATATATCGCCAGATAAAATTGCCAGTCTAACTGCTAAAGATCAAAATATTGGTACATATCTATTGACGACCATTGCTACAACTGGTTTTGGTTCACTTGGTAAGTATGTGTTAGGTATTATTGTAGCGCTTGCTTGTTTAACAACTGCGTGTGGTTTAATTGTATCTGTATCCGAATACTTCCATAAAATTGTACCTAAAGTATCGTACAAAGTATTTGCAGTTATTTTTACAATTATCAGTTTTATCCTAGCCAACCAAGGATTGAACTCAGTAATTAAAATGTCAGTACCGGTTTTAAGTGTTGTATACCCAATCGCTATCACATCAGTATTACTCATTTTAATTGCACGTATTGTACCAACAAAACCAATCGCACAAAGAATTCCAGTTACAGCGGTAACTATCATTGCAATTTTAAGTATTGTCCACACTCAAGGTTGGATTAAATTAAGCTTCATTGATGTTTTACCGTTAAAAGAATATTCATTAGAGTGGTTCCCAATTGCCGTATTATTTACAATTATAGGTTATATTGTGGCTACTTTAGTCAAAAATGAACAACCGATTGTCTATGAAAAAGAATAATTAACACTAATAAACAAGCACTTCCCAAAAAGGGAAGTGCTTGTTTTATTAATCAATGTAATAGGGAAGTTACACGATGTTAACCATAATTATTGTGGTTTATTTTTCATATCCAATAAATGTTGTTTTAGTTCTCCCTCTAGCTCGCTGAGTTCACCTTCAGCCTGTTTACGTTTATCTCTACCTTGTTTTTGAATTTGAAGTGTTTGTTCTATCGTCTCTATAATATCACTTTGAGTCGTTTTCAATGTTTCTATGTCTACTACACCACGCTCGTTTTCTGTGGCAGTTTCTATAGCATTTTGTTTTAATAGTGCAGAATTTTTCAACAGTAAATCATTCGTTGTATCAGTAACTGCTTTTTGTGCGGATACTGCATGACGTTGTCTCATTAAAGTTAAGGCAATTGTCATTTGATTTTTCCATAAAGGTATACTAGTTAAAATAGAGCTTTGAATTTTTTCCGCTAACGCTTGGTTAACATTTTGTATCATTCGAATTTGCGGTGCTGTTTGGATGGCAATTTGTCTTGACAGTTGTAAATCATATATTCGTTTATCTAAACGTTCTACAAATTGACTCAAATCAGCGGCATCTTGCACTACCATTTGATTATTAGAATTTTGTGCTTCTTTTTGTAATTTTGGTAATTCTGTACTTTCAATCAATTGTTTTTTACGTTTTGCTGCCTCAATATATAATGTTAAATCGTCAAAATAGTCCTTATTTTGGTCATATAACTGATCCAATAACTCAACATCTTTTTTCAAATTCGTTTTATGTTTGTCTAATTCAATAGAAATACGATCAATCTGAGAACCTATTGATTGCATTTTAGAAAAAATTTCATTCACAGATGCTTTAGTACGTTTGAAGAATCGTTTTAATTTTGATTGATTCTCAGGGTTTAATTCATCTGGATTAACTGATTTTAATTTAGCCATTAAACCATTAAGTGAATCTCCAACCGGGCCGATATCCGATGTTTTCACATCGTTTAATATACGGTGTGAAAATTGAGACATATTAGATTGTGCTTCGGTACCGAAATTTAATAACCCATCATGATCCATCGGTGTAATAGACGAACTTAATTCCTCAATCTTTTTTTGCTCTTCTGGTGAAAATTGCTTCGTTTGTTGGATGATTTGTCCTTCATTCGCAGCTTGCTCGTCAATAAAAGAATCAAGAGGGTGTGCATTAATTGAATCTTGCTCTCTTGTCATAACCTATCTCGCTCCATTCTTTCGTCGATATTTCACTTCATTTCTGACGTTTTTGTTCAATTTTATTTAGCTCTATTTCGATATCTAGTTTTTCATAATCTTCTTCGTTAATTCGTTTTAAGTCTGCTACTAAAGTACGGTTAACTTCATCTAAAGTAATACGTGTTTGTTCTAGACGTTGCTTATCTTCTTTAGATTTTTTGGGTGATTTTGAGAGTCGAGTATATGCTTCAATTAAATTCAAAGCATTATCAATGTGTGAATAAAAGAAACTTTCTACTAAGAAAAACTTAGCTGGTTGCTGTTTTACAGCGTAGTAAATAGCACGTGCAATACGATATATTTCATTCACTTGTCTGAAATCTTTAATTGATCTCACATTAATAAATACTTTTAATATGCGTCTAATCTTGTCTTGTGCATGGCTTAATTGATGTTGTACATAGCGATGCTCTCTCCGTGATAACCCAATTTCTTTAAGATACTTTCTCGATGATAAGCGTTGCGTAGGGAAGTAAGAACCCAAAAACGCAGCAACTGAAATTAATACATCAAAAATTGCCTGAATATCAAATGCAAACACTGAAATAAACCATACTACAATCGCAAACGGTATCGCGACTATCATCCCCAAAATACGAGAAATATTGTATCTCAAATTACATCTTCCTTTATTTTAAATAGTTTTAAATTTTGTCAGTGTCTTGTCTATGTCTAATTCTTCGACAGTAAAGTTCTCAACATGTGACGCAGGTGATGCACCGGCTATAACTGCTTCAACAAAATGATTAAGCGCTTCTGGTTCACCTTGCGCAAAAACTTCTACATAGTCTTCTACATTTTGTACAGTACCTGCAATATTATATTTAAGCGCCAGTCTTTCTGTATAAAAACGAAAACCAACACCTTGTACCATCCCAAATACTTTAATGTGTTTACGTAGCATACAAATCACCTCTTAGGTCTATTATACGAAATTTTTTTCTACAAAACTAATATTTAAGTTTTTCTACCTGTCCTTTATCGGCCAAAAGTATGAGTCAGAAAACTTGATTTTGTCAATATTAAAGTTAAAATATTACACATAGAGTTAATTTCATATTTATTAACACATTTACATTACATTAAACTATTGCCAACAATACAAATGTCAAAATTAAATGAAAATACATATGAAAATGAATTTTTGAAAAAGGGGAGCTTTAACCATGTGGACAGTTGCAAAAATTAGAGCTGATTACGAAGGCTGGTGGCTATTTAGTGACTGGACAGACCATATTATAGAACAACAATCGTTTTCAACTTACGATGAAATGTTAGAAGCATACCGATCTATAATAAATAATAGTAAAGATAAATTTGATAATTTTTTAGTAGGGAAACATAATATCCACGCGTTTTATAACAATTGTGAATTAGGATTCTGTGAAGATTGTGATGAGGATTTACAAATATTTTATAGTTATATTGTTTTAAATAATGATAAAGTTTATTGTGATCTTCCAAAATTTAACTAATTTGAATTTTTCAATTATGTATTGCATTTTAATATGCAATCCCGTATACTTGTAAGTAAGCAATTGTTTTATTCCATATTGCAAAGAATATTGTAATAACAGATTTCTGTAACATCGTATTTTTTGTAATATGCGAATAAAGCATATTGAATGAATTTTAGTCTTGGAGGTTTCACAATATGAAACAAGGTACAGTTAAATGGTTTAATGCTGAAAAAGGATTTGGTTTTATCGAAGTTGAAGGAGAAAACGACGTATTCGTACACTTCTCAGCTATTAACCAAGAAGGTTACAAATCATTAGAAGAAGGTCAATCAGTTGAATTCGAAGTAGTTGAAGGCGATCGCGGTCCTCAAGCTGCTAACGTTGTTAAACTATAATTTATAGATTATAAATTGACTTATAAAAGAACCTTAAAAAAGGTTCTTTTTATATGTCCATAATGATTTAAAGCCCCTTGTATGTTCGACATACAAGGGGCTTTTTCTTATTTTGTATCATTAATAATTAATTGACGCAATGACTGCCTTTTTATCACTTCACGGGCTTTACCGTCTTTCAAGAAAAAGACAGATGGCTTTTGCATTTGATTATAGTTAGATGCCATAGAGTAATGATAAGCTCCTGTCGATTGAATAGCGAGATAATCACCGCGACGTACTGTAGATGGTAACTTTGCATTCTTGATAATAATATCACCAGATTCACACAGTTTCCCAGCTATAGTCACTGTTTCATCTGCTACATCATTTCTATTAACGAGTTTAGCTTCGTATTCAGCATCATATAATGCTGTACGAATATGATCACTCATACCACCATCAATAGAAACATATTTATTTACATTTGGAATTGTTTTAATCGTTCCCACTTCATAAAGTGTAATACCTGCTTCACCTACAATTGAGCGTCCAGGTTCAATTCCAATTTCAGGCATTGGATAGTCTTCTGCTGTAGCAACATCTTTGATCGCTGTAGTGATTTCTGCAATACCTTCTTCAATAGGGAAGCTCACATCACCGTCAACATATTTAATGCTGAAACCTCCGCCTAAATTAATCAAATCTACAAAAACGCCTTCAGCTTTCAACCATTGAATAACTAGTTTAGATGTTTCAATCATAGCCTCTGTACCTTCTATTTGAGAACCTACATGGAAGTGAACACCTTTTAAGTTTAATTTTGTGGCATTTTGCACCGCTTCAATTCCTTGTTTTGCTAAACCATGCTTAATGGATAAGCCAAATTTACTGTCTTCTTGACCTGTTTGAATAAACTCATGTGTATGTGCTTCAACTCCAGGATTCAAGCGTAGTACTACATCAACAACATCAGAAGCATAACGATTAATTAACTCTATCTCTTCTAAATCATCAATAACGATGTAACCAACTTTATTTTCTAAAGCATATTGTATCTCTCTTTTAGTCTTATTATTACCGTGGAAGTGAATTTGACTAGGATCGAAACCAGCTTCTAATGCAGTATAAAGTTCACCCTCAGACACCACATCTAATTGTAAACCTTCTTCCGCAACTAATTTAACCATTTGAATACATGTAAAGGCCTTTGAGGCATAAGAAATATTATATTTCAAGCCGCTTTGTTTCATGGCATTATGATATCGTTGCATTTGTATTCTAATTTGTGATTCATCATAGACGATAGTAGGGGTACCAAAGCTTTGCGCTATAGTTTTTAAGCTTGTACCACCCATTGTAAGCTCGCCATTATTATTATATTCTACAGTCATTATTATCTATACTCCTTTATCAATGAATCATGATTCATTGCACTTAATTGTTCTGAATTTGCTCCCACACCTTTAAACGTATGTTCATCTATACGTATATCATTATTATATAGTATCACTTCATCTTGTGCATGTACTTCATCGTCTACTTCAACAAACATATGACTCATCATTAATGCACGAATAGGGTAACGACGACCGTTAATAATCACTTCGTGTTGTGCTCTCGTTTTTAAAATACCATCACCATAACCAATATCAACTACGGCTAGTTTCGTCTGATTACGTTGTGCCTCAAAAGCAAAACTATAACCACAATAATCTCCAGCATTGACAGTTCTCACTTGAATAACATTACCTTTCACCGTTAATGCTTGCACAATATCCAATGTTGAGAGGGTGCTATAAGGTCTCGAGCCGTAAAGTGCAATACCGATACGTGCATGTGTATGATTGGGTAAAATGCCAGACTCACGATAATAACTTGCACTGTTTTGAGCATGTATCATATCAAATTGTTGACCTTCATCTAATAATGTATTAACAATATTTAACCAATTTGCTTTTTCTATCTCATACTCTTCAACATCAAATTCATCTGCATAGCCAAAGTGTGTCCACAAACCACGAATGTGCATTTTTTCTGCTTGGTGGTTTTGTTGATGATGTTGTAATACTTCGCGTAATTCAGCTAATGTTTTCAAACCTGAACGATGTAACAGATTTTCATATTCTAAATGTATATTGATACCTGCCAACGATTCATAGTATTGATAATAAAACTCTAATGAAGGGAGCGTCATTTCGATATTATATTTACGTACTGTATCAAAGTCATAGACAGCATTCATTAAAAATACCGTCGCTTGGGGTGCAAGTTTACGAACTCTAATCGCTTCTTTTAGTGAAGTTGTGCTAAAAGTAGTAATACCAGCTTTTAAAAACTGTTGTACAGCAAATTCTAAACCGTAGTGATAAGCATTGTTTTTTACTACAGCCATAATAGAATTATTGTGTTGTACGTGCTTTACATTATTGTAAAAAGTTTGTATATCTACTGACCAAGTGGCTGTCATTGTGCTTGCACCTCTCCGTAATGATTTAAAATTTGATCATAATAATCTGCGATTCTAATTAGCATAGCTTCATTGAAATTTAAATGTGCAGTATGTAATCCCGTAACAAATCCACGTTGCTCATCTTTAGTACCAACAAACACAAAATAGCTAGGTGCTAATTGGCTATAAAAACTAAAATCTTCGCCAAAAAGGTAAGGTGTCGTTTTATCTACAACTTGTAATCCAGCATTTTCTAGACCTGTTACTACATGTTTTCTCAGTGAAGGGTCATTGTACGTTGGTGGGTAACCTTCTGCAAATTTAACTTCACACTCAACACCGAATAATAAATCAACACTTTCTGCAATTTTTAACATTTGTTGCTTCACAACTGCCAAATCTTGAGTATCATATGTGCGAATTGTCCCTTCAAGATATCCTTGACTTGGCACAGTATTAATTGCTTCACCAGCTTCAAATCTACCCATATGAACGATATTTCTTTTAAGTCCATTTAAATGGTATTGTTGAATTGAACCCACTTGCGCCAATACATGTTGTAATGCTTCACCACAAGAATGACCTTGTTCCTTATCAGCAACATGACTAGATAGTCCTTTTAAAAAGAAACGATACTCAGTGGCACTTGCTGTAATTTCTTCATCGCGAATTGCAACTTTTCCTTCTTCGACAAAGGGCATTACATGTACTCCGAAAACAGCTTCGATAGGGTACGCTTCAAAAGCACCAGCTTTTATTAAACGATTGGCACCGCCACCTGATTCTTCAGCCGGTTGAAAAATAAACACTATATTTTGTGGTAACGTACCAGCATCTGCACGTGATTTACAACGCTGTAAAAATAACATTAATGCAGTAGTATGACCATCATGACCACATGCATGCATAACATTATCATTGAGACTTTTATAATCAACATCATTTTCTTCAAATATCGGTAATGCATCAATGTCAGCACGATAAGCAATTGTTTTTTGACCATTTCCAGGTATATACGCTACTAATCCTGTGTCTAGTGGTCGTTCATAGTGAACACCTAAACTATCTAGAAAGCTCGCAATATATTGCGTCGTTTCATATTCATGTAAACTTAGCTCAGGATATTGATGTAAGTGCCGTCTATGTTTCGTAACAAATTCAAGTTCATTCATATTAGATCAGTCCTTTTAGTTCATAAGTTAAATTTGTTCAATTCATTATGTATTATAAAAATAGGAGGGAGAGAAATATCATTGTTAGTGTTATGCTCTAAAGTACTTCTAAACATGGCACACAACGATATAACTCAATCCTCCTAAATAAATTTATTGATGATTTAAGTATAACTTATTAGTTATTTAAGTTTCTTAAAGCTGATACAATTTCACGTTTTGAATCTTCAACATCTGATGTTTGTTTAATCACTTTAGCTGGAGTACCGGCTACAACTGCGCCTGCTGGAACATCTTGAGTAACAATTGCTCCTGCTGCCACAATTGCTCCTTGTCCTACACGTACACCTTCTAAGATTACGGCATTAGCACCGATTAACACATCATCCTCAATGACAACTGGAGAAGCACTAGGGGGTTCAATGACACCTGCTAATACAGAACCGGCACCTACATGTACGTTTTTACCAGTTGTAGCACGACCTCCTAATGTCGCATTCATATCAACCATCGTACCTTCGCCAACAACAGCACCGATGTTAATCGTTGCACCCATCATTATTACTGCACCATCTTCAATAGTGGCTTGTTCTCTAATAAATGCACCTGGTTCGATACGAGCATTAGTATTCGTCAAGTCTTTTAATGGGATTGCTGAATTACGACGATCTTGTTCGATTTCAACATCTGTAAAACTTGCTTCATTGGCACTATAGAATGGTTGCCACTCTGCCGCTTCACAAAAGATGACTTTTGAACCTTCAGATCCAAATACTTTAAAAGTTTCAGGGAAAATCACGTTGGAGAAATCTCCATTAACATAAACCTTCAGTGGTGTAGATTTTTTTGCATCACTAATATACTGAATAATTTCTTCTGCTGATAAATGTTGTGTCATAATTTAATTAGCTCCTTTAATTTATAAATTATCAAAAGTATAATATCCTTGAGTTTGTTTCACAAGTTTTTCGGCTGCACTTATAGCGCCATTTGCAAATATGTCTTTTGATTGTGCACGATGTGTAATTTCGATTGTTTCATCAATACCTGCGAATAAAACCTCATGTTCACCAACGATTGTACCTCCACGCTTGGCATGTATACCAATTTCGTCATCAGTACGTTTTTCGTTAACTTCATGTCGATCATAAACTGGTGTTGTTTTATCGCGCAATGATTCTATTACATCATACAGTTTTACTAATGTACCACTAGGTGCATCTACTTTTTTATTATGATGTGCTTCCGTTAATTCAATGTCATAATCACGTAACAGTGGTACAGCTGCTTCTAATATTTTAGTAAGTGCATGAACACCATAACTCATATTTGCACTGAAAAAGACTGGCATTTGTGTACTTAATGCTTCTAAGCGTTGAATAATCTGTTCTTTTTCACCAGTTGTTGCAATTACTAATGGTAGTTTAAAAGATTCTTCTAATAATGGTAATAAGAGTTCAGGATTAGAAAAATCAATCGCTACATCTGCATCTTGTGCATCAGCAATATGTTCAACAGTAGGGTAGGGATATGTATTATTGCTATCCCTAACAATTATCCCTACAATTTCATGACCTTTTTCTTCCGCTAGTCGTGCAACACGTTCATTCATTGCACCGTAGCCAATAAGTAATATTTTCATCGATGTTCACCCGCTTTATAATATGCATATGCTTCTTTTAAGGCATTTTCGTCTGCTGTTTCTAATGGTACAAGTGGTAAACGTACTTCATAATTACCAAAGCCTTCCACCGTAGTCAATACTTTGATTGGGATAGGGTTTACATCTACCGCTAAAGCATTTAACAACGTTTCAATCGGTGCAAAGCTTGCAGTTATATCCTCACCATTTTGTTGTGCTTCAAACAATTGTTGTAAATCATCAGCAATAACATTGGCTACAACTGATATTACACCATGTCCACCATCTTTAAAATATTGTACGATATTATCATCATTACCACTATAAAGTGCAAATTGATCTGTATCTAGACGCTGTTGTAAATCATGTAAGTAGTCAAAATCATTAGTTGCATCTTTTAAGGCAACAATATATTCATTTTGACTTAATGTTTCTACTGTAGCTGCCTCGATTGTCATATTAGTGCGAGAAGGCACATTATATAACACTACTGGTAGTTGAGCAGCATCGGCGATAGTCGTAAAATGTTCGATTAATCCGCGTTGGTTCGTTTTATTATAATACGGTGTAATCAACATAATAGCATCTGCACCCAGTTCTCTTGCTCTAACAGAAGCTTGAATAGATTTTTGAGTACTATTTGTACCTGTACCAGCAATAACAGGTATACGTCCATCTACAGTGTTAATCACTTCTTCTAAAATTTGATCTTTTTCTTCGTCAGATAGTGTAGGATTCTCTGCTGTCGTACCATTTACAATGATAGATTGAGCACGCTTGTCGATTAAATAATTCACATGTTTTCTAAGTGCAGTATAATTTACTTCGTTATGGGTGAAAGGCGTAGTTAAAGCTACACCAACACCCTCAAAAATATGTGTCATATTATTTAACTCCTTTCAAATTCATAACTTGTTCCAGTATTTGAACAGCGTTTAAAGCTGCACCTTTCAATAAATTATCAGAAGTGCACCACACATGGAATGTGTTGTCTAAAGAATCATCACGTCTAATGCGCCCAACAAAGATTTCATCTTTGCCAGTAGAATTAATTGCTAAAGGATATTCATTATTTGCTGGATTATCTTCTAAGACAACACGTGAGTCATTGTCAAATAACTGCTGAATATCTGCAACTGTAGTATCTTTATTAACAGTGACGCTCATATGAACACTATGACTATCTTGAACAGGAACACGTACACATGTCGCTGTTACTTTTAAAGCATCATCTTTTAATATTTTACGAGTTTCATCAATCATTTTTTGCTCTTCTTTTGTATAGCCATCTTTTAAAAAGACATCTATATGTGGGAGCACATTATTATAAATAGCATGTGGATATGTTTCAGGTGCTTTACCGTTTGCACCTTCTGCTAATTCTTGTTTACCTTTCACACCTGAACCTGAAACAGCTTGATACGTAGTATACGCCACACGTTTTAAACCATAAGCTTCTTGCATTATTTTTAACGGGACAACTGATTGAATCGTTGAACAATTTGGGTTAGCAATAATTTTTCTAGTTAATTCTGGTTCGTTTACTTCAGGGACAATTAAGTCAATGCCTTCGACCATACGCCATTGACTTGAATTATCGATGACCACGGCACCAGCTTGTTCGAAAATAGGGGAGAAGTGCTCACTTGTACTACCGCCTGCACTCATTAATACAAAATCATATTGTTCATTTGCAGCTTCTTCTGTTAACTCTCTGACAGTATATGTTTTACCTTGAAAAGATACTTCTGTACCAGCTGATCTCGCTGATGAAAACAGTACTAATTCATCAAATTGTATACCTTTTCTATCTATTGTATCTAACATATTTCTTCCTACTAAACCTGTTGCTCCTGCAACTGCTAATTTTGTCATAATTGATACACTCCATTTTCTATTTTTTAAATTATTTGCTTACATTTCAAAGGCTTCATATAATGCCGCAACAGCACGTTCACCATTGTCTGCATCAATAACATATGAAATGCTTATTTCAGAAGTCGTTGTTTGATAAAATGCAATGTCGTTGTTGATTAAAGTGATAAATGCTTTTGAAGCCACGCCAGAGATATCTCTCATTCCTGAACCAATTAAAGAAATTTTGGCATATGATTCATTTATTTTGAAATCTAAAGCGTTGTAATCTTCTGACAACTCTTCCAATAGTTTTGAAATTTGAACTACATCAGTATCTTTAATTGTAAATGATAACTGTAAACCTTCAATATTTACAATTTGTGAAATCATATCCACGTTGACTGATCCTCGATCGAGTTGTGTAAACAATCTTGTTAATAATTTATTATCTGGTAATGGGTAACTAATTGTCACATGCATCATATGCGTATCTAAGGCGACACCAGTCACCGCTTTTTTCTCTAATAAATCTGTTTGTGCCATTATCCATGTTCCTTTCACATTTGATAAAGTTCTACCTAAGTAGAGTGGGATGTTATAATTATTCGCTAATTCAACACTTCTAGTTTCTAATACACCTGCTCCTAAAGCACTCATTTCCATCATTTCTTCGTAAGAGACAGCTGACAAACGATTCGCTTTAGCATATACCCTAGGGTCTGTTGCATAAACACCATCTACATCAGTATAAATTTCGCATGGGGTATTGTTGCTAGCAGCTAAAGCGACTGCCGTTGTATCTGAGCCACCACGTCCTAATGTGGTTAATTCAAAGTCATCATTAATACCTTGAAATCCTGCAATTACTAGCACATCATGTTGTTCAAATGCTTTGTGAAATGTATCTGGATTGATTTCAGCTATTCTACTTTTCAAATGATGGCCAACTGTTTTAATACCAGCTTGGTAACCAGTCATTGCTTTTGCACTTATACCAATATCATTCAATGTCATTGCTAAATATGATACAGTTTGCTGCTCACCAGTTGTTAACAGTAGGGCAAGTGCATCGTCTTTAGGTGTTTCAGTCAACATATTTACATTTTCCATAAGTTGATCTGTAGTTTTTCCCATCGCACTAACTACTACAATTAATTGTTCACCTTGTTCAACTCGTCGTTTTAGCATTTCCGAAATATTCCTAATTTTCGAAAAATCACTAACAGACGAACCTCCAAACTTTAAAACACTTCTATTCACTTACATATCCTCCTCAAAGTATTAGGGGAGAATCACAAATCATATAAAAAAAGAACAAGCTCTAAGTGCGAACCTGCTCTAAATCTATATACAAGTGATGCACTCCATTATTTTAAATAATGACAGACCTTAAGCTCTTAACCACAAAGTCCAACAAAACAATAAGCTGCTATTATTGTCGTTTCGGCATCTCACCCTTTCAATTTTAGCTACTAGCAGATAGTTTGTTCTAAAATTTACTAATGATTGATGCGCCTCATCTAATTCTTATTAAATTGGTTATGATTCATATTATACATATAGGGCATATGACTGTAAACCTTTAAATTCATTTTATTTGAATTTACTGAAAACTTATTCATTTTATATGTTCAAAGTTAATATTAATGTTATTTTACACTTTAAAATGTATTAAAACTCTTCATATATCGCTGGATTTTGATCTTTGCGACGACCATCTTCACGCGTTAAGTTATTTATCTTAACCATTTCTTCATCATCTAATGAAAAATCAAAAATATTAATATTTTCCAATTGTCTTTGGTTAGACGTTGCTTTAGGAATTGGGACAATACCATTTTGCACGTGCCATTTTAAAATTACTTGAGGTATTGATTTATTATATTTTTCAGCTATCGTAGCAATTGTTTCATCATTAATTACGTTAGAAGCTCTACCGATAGGGCTCCATGCTTGAATTACAATACCTTTTTCTCGATGATAGTCTATAACATCTTGTTGGTTAAAGTAGGGGTGTAATTCTATTTGATTGATGGCAGGAAGGACTCCTGTTTCTTGCTCAAGCGTATCTATATGTTCAGGTAGGAAATTACATACACCAATTGATTTTAATAACCCAGCTTTTTGAGCATCGATAAGCGCCGTCCAAGCCTCTACAAATTTCCCTTGTTTTGGATTAGGCCAATGTATAAGGTATAAGTCAATATAGTCAACATTAAGTCTATAAATAGACTCTTGTATGGCTATCATTGCGCTATCATAGTCATGATAACGACCTGGCAATTTAGATGTTACGATAACTTGATCTCTAGCTACGTGACTTTGTGATATTGCCTTACCAACAGTACCTTCATTTTCATAATTATAAGCAGTATCCAGTACACGATAACCATTGTTCAAGGCATTCACAATTGCATGTACACCTTGTGTCCCATTTAATTTATATGTACCAAAGCCAACAACGGGTATAATGTGACCATCGTTTAAGTTTAACTTTTCCATAAGTTATATCCTCCTTAAGTCAATTTAGTTTCATTATATATATCCATACCATTAAAAAACACTATTTTGCATAAAATTAGCCTTAACGTGTGAGTAGAAATCACGTTAAGGCTAATTGTTATAAGTCATTATTTATTTAATACACCAATTTCTTGTAAATAAGCTTCGTATGAAATTTCTTTAGATAGACTGCCTGGTTGATTTAAATCGATCACGCGGTTTGCAATTGTATTGATAAATTCAAAGTCATATGAAGTGAAAATTATAGAACCTTTAAAGGACTCTAAACCATCATTGACAGCAGTAATACTTTCTAAGTCTAAGTGGTTAGTTGGTTCATCAAGTAATAAGACGTTAGCACTTGAAAGCATCATTTTACTTAACATGCAACGTACTTTTTCTCCACCTGATAAGACACTTGCTTTTTTCTTAACTTCATCGCCACTAAAGAGCATACGTCCTAAGAAGCCACGTAAAAATGTTTCAGTTTGCTCATCTTCCGGAGCATATTGACGCAACCAATCAACAAGATTAGTGTCAACACCATCAAAATATTCTGAGTTATCTTTAGGGAAATAACTTTGAGAAGTTGTCACTCCCCATTTCACGCTACCTTCATCAGGTTTCATTTCACCTGCTAAAATTTTCAATAAAGTCGTTTTAGCAATTTCACTATCGCCAATCAGTACAGCTTTATCATTTGGATCCATCGTAAATGAAATGTTATCTAATACTTTTTGACCATCAATTGTTTTAGATACATTTTCAACAAATAATAAGTCATTACCAATTTCACGTTCTGGAGTGAACTTAACATATGGATAACGACGTGATGATGGTTGAATATCATCTAACTCGATTTTCTCAAGTTGTTTTTTTCTACTAGTTGCTTGTTTAGATTTCGAAGCATTTGCTGAGAATCGTGCCACGAAGTCTTGTAATTCTTTAATTTTTTCTTCTTTTTTCTTGTTTTGATCTTGAGCCATTTTCATTGCTAATTGACTAGATTGATACCAAAAATCATAATTCCCAACATATAATTTGATTTTGCCATAATCTAGGTCAGCAATGTGTGTACATACATTATTTAAGAAATGTCTATCGTGTGAAACGACAATAACAGTATTTTCAAAATTAATTAAGAAATCTTCTAACCAACTTATTGCTGGAATATCCAAACCGTTTGTCGGCTCATCGAGTAATAGCACATCAGGTTGCCCAAATAAACTTTGCGCTAGTAAAACTTTAACCTTTTGGTTGTTTTCTAATTCTGACATTAATTTATCTTGTAAATCTGCTTTAATACCTAAACCTGAAAGTAATGAACCAGCGTCGGCTTCTGCGTTCCAACCGTCCATTTCAGCAAATTCACCTTCAAGCTCAGCAGCTCTAATACCATCTTCATCACTGAAATCAGGTTTCATATAGATAGCATCTTTTTCTTTCATCACTTCGTATAAACGTTCATGACCTTTAATCACTACATCAATAACTCGTTCTTCTTCATAAGCAAAGTGATCTTGTTTTAAAATAGCTAGTCGTTCATTTTTGCCCATAGACACGTTGCCCGTTTGAGCATCTAACTCACCAGATAATATTTTTAAAAATGTAGACTTCCCAGCGCCATTTGCACCGATTAACCCATAGCAATTGCCTTCTGTAAATTTAATATTTACGTCTTCGAATAATTTACGATCACCAAATCGTAAACTCACATCAGTAACTTGTAACATGCACTTACTCCTTTATCGTTATTCTAACGGACAAATTATAACATACTTATATCTTTGTTTCGAGCTTTCTAAAAAGGATTAATGCTTGTTAACGCTTGGCGTGTTATAATGATACAGAATAAATATGTGCGAAGGAGACAAATATGGCACGAGAAGAAAAAGGAATTGTAGGAACGATTGAATTCTTAAAAGTTGTTGGTTTGCAAGGATCAACTTATATGTTACAAGGCCCAAATAACGAAACAGTTAAATTAAACCAATCAGAAGTTAATGAAGAAGACGAGTTAGCAGTAGGGGAAGAGTACAGCTTTTTTATCTATCCTAATCGTTCAGGAGAACTATTTGCAACCCAAAATATGCCAGACATCACTGTAGATAAGTACGATTTTGTAAAAGTATTAAAAACAGACCGAGATGGTGCCCATGTAGATGTTGGATTACCAAGAGAGGTCCTTATCCCATGGGAAGATTTACCTAAAGTAAAAACTTTATGGCCAGAACATGGTGATGAATTATTAGTCACTTTAAGAATAGATAGTGAAAACCAAATGTTTGCTAGATTAGCAACAGAAACAATAGTTGAATCAATGTTCACGCCTGTCCATGACGATTCAAAACAAAACGAAGTAATTGAAGCAAGACCATATCGTTTACTTAGAATTGGTAGTTTTTTACTATCAAAAGATGGTTATAAAATATTTGTTCATGAATCAGAACGTAAAGCAGAACCAAGATTCGGTGAACTAGTCAATGTACGAATTATTGGCCACAACGACAAAGGGGAGTTAAATGGATCATTTTTACCATTAGCCCATGAACGTTTAGATGAAGATGGCCAAATCGTTTTTGATTTACTTGTTGAGTATGATGGTGAATTGCCTTTTTGGGATAAATCAAGCCCAGAAGCAATTAAAGAAGTATTCAATATGAGTAAAGGTGCTTTTAAAAGAGCTATTGGTCACCTTTACAAACAAAAAATCATTAATATCGAAACTGGCAAAATTGAACTAACTAAAAAAGGATGGTCTAGATTAGAAAACTAGTTTCTTCTATTATTATAGGTGATGTTCAATAATAGAAATGAGCTTTTAAAAAATCTAGATCATAATAAATAAACACCCCTTCACAAATAAATGTGAAGGGGTGTTTATTTATATATATTATAATATCGGCTGTATTTATGCCGACTCCTGCGGGAATAGCTCTCGCCGAAGACTACAGACTGAGGCAGTCCCCGCGGAAAGCGTGCATAAACATGCCACAAAGTCAGAAACTACATCGACAATCTCACTAAAGCACAATTAATGTACAAGTTCCATTTTATTCACTTAATACTTTCTTAATAATCAACTAAAACTTCCTCAAAATACATTTAATTATAAGTAAACAAACCCAAAATAAAATTTTCAACACAAAAACTAAATAATTATTTTGCTAATTTTAGTATCACGTAATGTTAACGTAACATTTATAACTCTTTAAACCCTTGATATGATTGACTTCCACAAGCTATGCTTTCAATTTTTAATTTTGTAAACACAATGATTCTATTCTTAACGAAACATTTACAATTAGCATATTTGAGATTAATAATTCGTCTGTATCATAAGAGTTGTAATAAATACATATAACTTGTTTTCGAGTTATTGATTCTATTTAGGAGGATGTTTCAATGAAAAGATGGCAGTTAATTGGTACTACAGTTGTTGGTGCTTCGTTTTTACTAGGAGCTTGTGGCGGTAGCGGAGGTTCTGGTGAAGGCAAAGATGTTGAAGGCGAAGTTAAGGGTGACGGTTCTTCAACAGTAGGTCCAATCATTGAAAAATTAAATGAAAAATTTGCTCAAGATTTTCCAAATATAACAGTTTCTTCTGGTACTTCTGGTACTGGTGGAGGATTTGAAAAATTCATTTCTGGAAGCACTGATTTTGCAAATGCTTCTAGACCAATCAAAGATGAAGAAAAGAAAAAATTAGAAGATAAAGGTATTAAATATGAAGAGTTCAAAGTTGCAAAAGACGGTGTAACTATTGCAGTTAACAAAGAAAATGACTTTGTTGATGAACTTGATAAAGATCAATTGAAACAAATTTATTCTGGTGAAGCTAAGTCTTGGAAAGATGTTAACCCAGAATGGCCAGATAAAGAAATTAAAGCTTTCTCTCCTGACCAATCACACGGTACTTATGATTTCTTCACAGAAGAAGTTATGGATGACGGTGATATCAAAGCAGAGAAAAATGCTGATACAAACGTAATCGTTTCTTCAGTACAAGATAATAAACAAGGTATTGGTTATTTCGGTTATAACTTCTACGAACAAAATAAAGACAAATTAAAAGCAGTTAAAATCAAAGGTGATAGCGAAGCAAAAGAACCAACTAAGAAATCTATTCAAAATGGTTCATACGCTTTAAGTAGAGACTTATATGTCTACGCAAATGAGAAAAAACTTAAAGACAATAAAGCTTTCCAAGAATTCATCGGCTTCATCTTAGACGATAAAGGTAAAGCAGCAGAAGATGCTGGATATGTTGCACTTCCTGAAAAAACTTACAAAGAACAACAAGATAACCTGAAGGACATTACAGGTGGAGATAGCAAAGAAGAAAGTAGTAAGGAAGAAGAAAAATAATTATAACATCAATTCTTTAAGATTGGGATAAGGAAAATGGCAGACGAAGTAAACACCACTTCGTTAACCATTTTCCATAACTGTTCACCTTTATAACACTTACGAAACACCGTTTTTGTAAGTAGGTGACAACAGTCCCCAATCTTTTTTAAATTTTGGGAGCTTATTATATAGAAGGAAGGTATTTTTATGGCGGATAACAATTTCTCTGTTAGTGAAATGATTGCTCAAAACAACGCCAAAAAGAAAGGTACAAGCGACAAAATTGTGCCTGTCATCTTAGGAACTATTGCAGTTATTTCCATATTAACGACAGTAGGTATTTTAGTAACTTTATTAACGGAAACAATCACATTCTTTACACGCGTACCAATTACAGAATTTTTATTTACGATGGATTGGAATCCATTCTCATCCACACCTAAATATGGTATTTGGGCATTAATTCTAGGTACTTTGAAAATTACAGTTATAGCAACTATTGTAGCGGTGCCAATCGGCTTAGGTGCAGCTATTTATTTAAGTGAATATGCATCACAACGTGCACGTGCAATTATCAAACCAATTTTGGAAATCCTTTCAGGTATTCCAACTATTGTATTTGGTTTCTTTGCTTTAACATTTGTAACACCATTATTAAGAGACATTTTCCCATCATTAGGAAGCTTTAACTCTATTAGTCCTGGGATTGTAGTAGGTATCATGATCATTCCTCTTATTTCAAGTATGAGTGAAGATGCTATGTCCTCAGTTCCTAATAAAATGCGCGAAGGTGCTTTAGGCTTAGGTGCTACAAAATTCGAAGTAGCGACTAAAGTAGTATTACCAGCAGCTACATCAGGTATCATGGCGTCAATTGTTTTAGCCATTTCACGTGCAATTGGTGAAACAATGATTGTCTCACTCGCTGCAGGTAGTACACCAACTGCCTCATTAGACTTAACTGGTTCAATCCAAACGATGACTGGTTTCATTGTTCAAGTCGCAACTGGTGACGCTACTTTCGGTTCAGACATTTATTATAGTATTTATGCAGTAGGATTCACGTTATTCCTATTTACACTAGCAATGAATTTAATCTCTCAATGGATTACGAAACGCTTTAGAGAGGAGTATTAATATGACACAAGCAAATGATCAAACAATCTCTCAAGCACCATCAAATAACAACAAAGTGTTAGTAGATCAAAAATCAGTAGAAAATAAATTAAATGGACGCTTGAAAACAAATAAATTTAACAAATGGGCGTTCTTCGCCTGCACAATGGTTGGACTTGTTGTATTAGCGGTATTATTAATTGATACTATAATTAAAGGTGCTGGACATTTAACGCCATCTTTCTTTACAAGTTTCTCATCTTCAACACCATCGATGGCAGGTATTAAAGGCGCATTAATCGGTACAGTTTGGTTGATGATTACTATTATCCCAATCACGATTATATTAGGGGTAGGCACAGCAATATATTTAGAGGAATATGCTAAAGACAATGCATTTACTCAATTTATTAAAGTAAGTATTTCTAATTTAGCTGGTGTACCTTCAGTCGTATTCGGTCTATTAGGCCTGACTATTTTCGTACGTGGTATGGGAATCGAAGCACTAGCATTAAGTAACTCTATTCTAGCAGCTGCTTTGACTATGTCTTTATTGATTTTGCCAGTAATCATTGTAGCAAGCCAAGAAGCAATCCGTGCTGTTCCTAATACAGTGAGAGAAGCTTCTTACGGACTTGGAGGCAATAAATGGCAAACAATTAGAAGAGTCGTTCTGCCGGCCGCTATTCCTGGAATTTTAACTGGTTTTATTCTTGCATTATCGCGTGCATTAGGGGAAACTGCACCGTTAATCTTAATTGGTATTCCAACAGTACTTATGGCATTACCATCAAGTATTTTTGATCAATTCCAAGCATTACCAATGGCAATTTACAACTGGGCAAAACTACCTCAAGCAGAATTCCAAAACGTAGCATCTGCAGGTATTATCGTATTACTTGTTATCTTATTATTAATGAATGCAATCGCAATATTCTTGCGTAACAAATACAGCAAAAAGTTTTAGGCACAATATTCTAGCATAAAACAAACACCTCATTAAGTAACCTATATTTTAACCTTAATGAGCATCTATAAAGGAGTTTTAATTATGGTAAACAATTTAACTGCAAATAAAGATGAAAAAGTCGAATTAGAAAAACATACAGCACAAAATCAAGCACCGACTACGCCATTAGACACTAATTCAAACAACAAAATAGAGAGTTCAGATAAAAGCAAAAGTATTGTCTACTCTACGAAAAATCTTGATTTATGGTATGGCGATAACCACGCATTAAAAAATATTAACTTAGATATTTTAGAAAACAATGTAACAGCAATTATCGGTCCTTCAGGTTGTGGTAAATCAACTTATATTAAAGCATTAAATCGTATGGTTGAATTAGTACCTTCTGTAAAAACAGCTGGAAAAATCATGTACAGAGATCAAAATATTTTTGACGATAAATATTCTGTTGAAAAATTACGTACTAATGTAGGAATGGTCTTCCAGCAACCAAATCCATTCCCTAAATCAATTTATGATAATATCACTTATGGACCGAAAATTCACGGTATAAAAAATAAAAAAGTATTAGATGAAATAGTAGAAAAATCTTTACGTGGCGCGGCAATTTGGGATGAATTGAAAGATAGATTGGACACTAATGCTTATAGCTTATCTGGTGGTCAACAACAACGTGTATGTATCGCTAGAACGTTAGCTATCGAACCTGACGTTATCTTGATGGACGAACCAACATCAGCATTAGATCCAATCTCAACATTAAAAGTAGAAGAATTAGTTCAAGAATTAAAAGAAAAATATTCGATTATTATTGTAACGCATAACATGCAACAAGCAGCACGTGTATCTGATAAAACAGCGTTCTTCCTTAACGGTTATGTCAATGAATACGATGATACTGAAAAAATCTTCTCTAATCCAGCAGACAAGCAAACAGAAGATTATATTTCTGGACGCTTCGGTTAATAAACTATGGCTATTATTAGACATAATTACGAAGGCCAAATCGGCGAACTCAATAAAGATTTACGCCGGCTTGGCCTTCGAGTATATCGTAACATTGACTATGCTTTAGAATCGCTGAGTGTTAATGATCGTGATTATGCACGCCAAGTAATAGCACTAGATAAGGAAATTAATGCACTTGAATCAGAAATTAATGAAAAGGTAATTATGCTAATTACACGCCAACAACCTATAGCAACTGATTTACGACTTATGATGGCTTCATTAAAAATAGCTTCTGATTTTGAACGTATGGGTGATAATGCTGCAAGTATTGCCAAAATACGATTACGTGCACAATTTAGCGATAATTATGTATTAACACGGTTAAAAACAATGGGTAAATTAGCTCTGTTAATGCTCGTTGATTTAAATACAGCAGCAAATAACAATGACCTGACATTAATAAAAGAAATTATCGCTAGAGATCGTGATATTGACGATTTATATCGAAACATTGTCAATACGACTTATCTGATTGATAACGATCCTTTCGTTTCAGGACAAGCACATCTAGCTGCAAGACACTTGGAAAGAATAGGCGATCATATTTGTAATATTGCAGAGAATTATTATTACTTTATTACAGGTGAACGTTTCGAATCATACGATAATTAAAAGCTACCAAGCCATATGCTTGGTAGCCTTTGTTTATTTATTTTCAATAGTATTTGTTAAATCTTCTAACTCATTCACGAGCTCACCAATATAATTAATCGTCGCACGCAATGGTTGATCTGTTGTAATATCAATACCTGCAACTTGTGCTAATTCTATAGGTGATTTGCTTCCTCCAAGTTTCAATGTATTTAGCCAATCATTTACTGCACTTTGGCCTTCATTTTTTATCCGTTCTGCCATAACCGTTCCAATAGTTAGTCCTGCAGAGTAAGTATAGGAATATAATCCCATATAATAATGAGGTTGGCGCATCCATGTTAATTCAGCACCATCACTTAACTTAACACTATCTCCGAAAAATTGACTATATACATCTCTCATTATTTGATTTAATTGGGGCGCAGTTAACGATTCGCCCGCATCTACTTTTGTATAAACTTCACGTTGAAATGCAGCTTCTAACAAATGCGTTACCATATTATGATAATACGTTCTTGAAATAATTGATCCAATAACCCAACGCTTAAATTGTGGATCTTCACTGCGTTGAAATAGGTATGTTGCCATTAACATTTCATTCATTGTAGAAGGCGCTTCTACAAAATACATAGATGCCTCTGATTCTAAATAATTTTGATGGTGTTGCGCTAAGTTGAAATGACCTGCATGTCCAAGTTCATGCGCTAAAACAAATGCTTCAGCCATTTTTCCTGTCCATGAAATAAATACGTAAGAATGTGAAGCATACGGACTTGCACAATATGCACCAGTTTCTTTGCCTTTATTTTGAGCAAAGTCGATCCAACGATCTCTATATGCAGTTTCAACCATATTCAAATAATCATCACCCAAGACATTCAGTGCGCCATAGATATATGATTTAGATTCTTCAATTGAAATTTCAGGTTCATACAGAGGGTCAATCGAAATCTTCAGATCTTCAAAGCGCATTACTTCTAAATTATGTACACGCTTCAACAACTTAGCATATTTTTGCATAATAGGGGCAAGTTCGCTCATGATTACATCAATTTGTCGATCAAACATTTCACGTGTTACTTCTTGGTCTTGTAATAAATAATCTATAACAGAGTCATATCCTCTTAAATCTGCTTCTATCTTTTCTTGTTGTACTTGCATATTATATGTCGTTGCAGTAGTATGTTGATATTTTTTTAAAGCATCACTAAAAGTCGCAAAGCTTTTCTGTCTAAATTCTGGATCAGCATTATCTTCATAATCATTTTCAAATGTAGCGTAATCCATAGGATAAACAGCGTCATTATGCTTAAATGAATCAAAAGCAATATCTAACATCTTAGTATTGCCGTATAGTTCATAAGGCTTTTCAAAAATAGGGGAGAAACTCGCTAAAGCTTCCTCTACATTAGGTGCCAGTTGATATGGTTTGCGCGCTTTTAATTTAGTTAAAAAGTGTTTGTATTGAGAATGATCAATAACACGTGCTAACTCTTCATCGCTTAAAGCTAATATTGTAGATTCAACGAAGGCGAGATTACTTGCTATTTTGCCATATGTCGTACTAAATTTAGAACTTAAATTTTGTGCTGCTTCGTTTGTAGTATCAACACTTAACCTTAATTCAACATAGTTTGCCATACGATCGACTTCTATTAATATTTGTGAATATTGCTGTAACATTGATTCAATCTTATCTACAGTTATTTGAGTATCAAAATTTGCACGAAATTGTTGAGCTTGTTTAGTAGTCTCGGTTAATTGTGTATAAAAAGCTTCATCAGATATAAATAAATCAGTAATATCCCATTGTTCTTCACTAGGGACTTCATTTCTAAATGGTAAGGAAACCATCATTGATTTCACTCCTTTTCATTATGTATTCACTTTGCATTATACATTAATCACTTACTAAAGATATACTAAGGACAATTATTACGTGAGATACAACTATAGTCGCTATACATATAAAGTATTTTCAGATAAAATGTAGTTAACAAAGACTTTATGTCAATTTTATAAGTTTTGTGAGGAGCAATTAATATGAGTATATTTGATATGCCGAACTATTTGTGGATTACTTTTGTAGCAGCAATATTATTGACTGTATTTTGTAATTTAGTATTAAACAAATGGTTTTTCCCTGCAATTACCACTTTTATTGTTTTAGCAATTGCAGCATTTTTAATACCTAACTTTTACAACATTTCATATGAACCATTGTTGGGTTATGCTGCATTTTTAGCAATCTTTTGTATTATTATTACATTTTTATTATGGTATTTTACTCGAAATTGGAGACGAAAACGCAAAGAAAAAAAACTTAATAAAGAAATTAGAAAACGAGGCGGTATTCCTCGACAAGAAGTTGAAGAATATACACGCCACAAACAATAATAAAAAGCGTTACAGGAAGATTTAATCGCCTGTAGCGCTTTTTATTTTTATTTAAATGCATTCTCAACATCATTTAATTGATCCATTGTTGCTTGCAGACCACCTTCGTTAAAAAACCAATCATTAGCCTCAAATAGGGTGATCTCATTATTTTTCACAGCTTTAACATTATTTATGACTGGGTTTTTTAATGCTTCCGGCACTCCATTCGTCTTACCATCCTTCGATCTATCTATTACAAACAACTTGTCAGGGTTTGTATGTGCTAAATACTCATACGAAATGACCGCGCCACTTGAACTAGCCTTCATATTTGTATCAGCATGTCTAATGCCTAAAGTTTCATTAATAAATCCACCAAATCTTCCTGTGGAGCCATACGCCTTCACATCTTTGTCATCCACGTTTAAAAATAATACCTTATCTTCGTTAATGACTGTTTTAGTTTCTAACAGTTTCTGATCTAATTTATCGCTCATATTGTGTATAGTTTTTTCTCGTTTAAATATTTTACCAATAATCATGGCATTCTCTTCTACGGATTGGATATAATTATCGAAGTGGGGGCTTACAAAAATAATTTTTGCTTGTGGTGCAGCTTTTTGCATTTCCTCTAATGTCTTAGAATGCGCTTGTCTAAAAGAGGCAAAAATAACTTCTGGCTTAGCTTTTGCTAAAGTTTCATAATTAGGGCGCCCAGGATTCCCTAAATTAGCATATTTATCGTCTTTAAACGCTTTTAAACGTTCTGGTAAAAAAGAGGCATTTTGACCTTTAGATATGGCTACTATGCGATTTTCTAAATGCAAAGATTGCATAGTATCTAATGCACCATAATCCATTACAGCCACTCTTTTAGGATTGATAGGTACTTTAACAGTTTTAGATTTCATAGTCCCACGATTATGATCCTTAGTTTGCTCTTTAAATTCATATGTATTGTCGATACTGACAGTTTTCGTCTTTTGGTGTGATGTTGATTGTTTTTTAGTATCACATGCAGTAACCATTATCATTACAACAATGATACTAAAAAGAATAATTATGTTTTTCATGTAGTATGCCTCCTATAACAGAAGTATACTGTAATTGATAATCGTTATCAATTATTTTTTAATTAATATATTACTGTAATATATACATTATAATTATATGTTTGCAAATTACACATAGCTTTTTCTAAGTCGAGTAAGAATGAGCAAATATCATAATTGCAACAGCAATTGGCAAAATATATAACATAACCAAATAAAGTTACGATGATATATTGCTAACTCATATTAAAATAATAATAATGAATCGAAGTACTAAATAAGCTATAAATATTACTTAACTAAAAATAACAAACTACAAAAACTATGCTAATCATTATTAATAAGTGGATATTCAGCAGAAAAAGCGTTCCATATATAACTTCCTATAATATATATTATGTAAACTAAAATGTTTTCTAAAAGTTAGTCGTTAATTAACATATATAATATCAATATTTAAGATCATATATTACCATCCATTAATAATGCTCACATATAAATTACATATATCACTTCATTTGTCTTGATTGATTAATTTATCTATAGTCTAGTAAATATCACTGACTCATTTGTCATTACTTATACGTTTGTTCACTTAATTAAATAAAATTGCTCAGAAATCAAAATCTCAGCGTCTTTAAATTACAATATAATTATTAATGTACTTATAGTTATAGCTGATATTCATTAAGTGCTTAAATCAGCAAGATTAACTCATAATACACACATTAACACTTGATTAATCTATAAAATCTATCTAAGTAGCAATCCTTAGTTACAGGGTTTAAATTATTTGCTAAAATACATTATGGTTTACATAACATAAATATGGTTATTTATATTGCAGCGTAAGTTATTATATTTTTTCGCATATTTAGCATTTTCAGTTATAAATAACTGCTTAATTTGCCATTAGGAACATCACACTTACTTACCAATATCAATATTCGACTCAGATAATTTTACATAATTAAAATTTACTTACTTGTTATATTACTTATACTTTTTATACATTATATTCATTTAGTACTATAATGTAATGGTTTCTGATCTCTTAATTTATCGTCATGTTAGAAGTTGCCTGTTAAAGACAATAATTTGCTAATATCACTTTATAAGTTTACATAACATAAATATAGTTACTTATTTTGACATAAAAATCCCGCCATATTCTTAATATGGCGGTTTAAAACAGTTATTTTTTAATTTTCTTACGGATATTATTTAAAGAATTAAATAATTTATATTTTGCTTTTTTAATTGGTTTGTAGAAATCTCCAATTAACTCTTCGATTTGTACATTAAAGCCACGTTTGAATCGATATACACCATAGTCTTCACTATTTTCAGTAAAGTCTCCTGATAAGCCATAGAAATTGTAACGCTCATAACCATGTTCAAAGCAATAATTTATCATATGCCAGTGCATCATATATGGTCCCATAAAGTGGTTATATTTTTCTGAAGAACCTCCTGAAAAATAGTTTACTTCATAAGCATTGGCGAAAAATACGCCTGAAGCTAAGTTTAAAATAGTACCATCTGTTTGACGTAATTCACTCGCTTGTAGTAATTCTGATTTGTCGTGTTCAATTTGCTTATCTAATTCGCTAATTTTTTTCAAATGTTTCTCTGTCTTATTTTCATTTTGCATCATTTGATCACGACGCGCTTCTTTATCGTTGATATTGTTTTGAATCGTTTCAATACGCTCATCTAAATTGACATAAGCAAGTGGAATTAAGGCTTTATCACCATAATTATCAATAAAATTATAGAAATAGTCATCCGTTTTAGATACAAAACCAGCTCTTTCTTCCGTTTCTCTATATAAATTTAAGAAAATATCAAATTCATCTCTACCCAAGAAACGTACGCGCACATTATTATTAATGGCCTTATTAATATTTCTTTTTCGTTGACTATCAAATTGTTTTTTTAATGATGCAGGTGTTTCACCTGCTAAATTTAATACACCCATCCATCTTACTTGGCTTGATGTATCATATGATGTCGTAAAACCATGATGTTCATAACCGTAAGCTTTGAATAAATTAACGAGTGCATCATTTTGATATCTATTACTATATGGATTAACATCCTTATCATATATGTGATAAATCCAATACGGATCTAGTTTGACGTATAAACAGTTATGTTGATGTAAATATTTATCTAATTCTCTCAAATAATAATCTACTAATCCTAAATCACTGTAGTCCATTACTGGCCCACGATTTGAATAATAGACATAACTCCCCATTGTTGGTATTTTAGAGAACAGACTAGCTGCAACGACTTGATTGTTGTCATCTTTTAATCCTAATAAAACAACTTGAAATCCATCCTCTTCCCTAGTCGCTATATTTTCTTTAACTTGAAAATAATGACTTTCTAACGCTGGATTTTGTACAAAATTGTCATATTCTTTGACAGTTAACTCTGTAAATTTCATTCTAGCTTAGTTCCCTTCTATTAATGTTTACTCACTTTATCTTTGACCTTTTTCAAGGCTTTATAGACGTTATACATTGGCTTATTAATTGGTTTAATAAAGTCTCCAACATACTCTACTACATCGGCGTTAAAGCCTTTTTTAAACTTAATAACACCTGCATCTTCTGCATCTTCAGAAAAGTCACCACTAATACCATAGAAATTATAACGATTAATATTATGGTCAAGTGCATAGTTAATCATTTGCCATTGAATCGCATAACTACCTGCAAAATGTCTAAATTCATTTGCTGTTCCACCTGCATAATATACAACTTCAAATGGGTTTATAATGAAGAATGCCGCTGAAATTGGTAATTCATTACCATGTTTTGCTTTTAATGCTTCAGCTTCTGCAATTTTCTGTTCATTTGTTTGTAATTGTTTTTCTAAATTTTCTTTTTTATTGTGGGATTTTTTATTATCTGGACGTTTTTCAATATCTTTAATAGCTTTGTTGATATCTTTTGTCAGCACTTCCCCTTCGGCTTTCAACTCGTCTATATATTCCACGAAATCTATGTAAGCTAATGGTACGAGTACACGGTCTTTATAGTATTTAAAACGATTGATATAGAAACTATCATCTCGATCATGAAAGTCTTTAGATTCTGATGTATCTTCCATAAATGAGCGGAAAATTGGTAATTCTTCTTCTGTTAAGAAGCGTACCTTCACGCCATTTTTTTGAACTTTTTTCGTATTACGTTTACGTAAACTATCCATATTATTTAAGACATCTTTAGCTGTTTTATCTTGTAAATCTAAAACTGAATGGAATCTAATTTGAATAATTGGATCAAAGCCAGTTACAAACCCTTGATGTTTATAACCTAATGCTTTCATTTTATCAAAGAACCAATCATTACCAGCATTGCTTAAAATGTCACCATCGTGATTACGATACTGATAAGGTAAATATGGATCTACACGGAAATATAACGCATTATGTTTTTTTAAATACTTATTTAATTCATTAAAGAAATAGTGTACTAACTCTTTGTTGTCGAAATCTATTACTGGACCACGGTTTGAATAGAAATATTTAAAAAATTTCATTACTGGTACTGCCGTTAGCAAACATGCTGCAATAACTTCATTATTATTGTTCTTAACACCTACTAAATGTGTTTCTGTACCTTCTGCAATTTTAAGTTCATAGTTTCCTACCATTTGCGTAAAGTGACTATTCTCCATCTTATCAGCAAATGTGCCAAACTCTGTCGCCGTTAAATTCGTAAATTTCATTTTATATACTCCTAGTTCATCTATTAATCTTTTTATTCTTCAATCTTAACTATTATACAATATTCATCATTAAAACAAAATTAATACCCTTATTGTTCAGTCAATAAATCAATTTTCATGATAGTTTAAAATCATTATGCTACATATTATTATACCATTTATTATAGGTTAACAAACAAAAAGAGAACGGTATAGAAATTAAATTTTTTTAATTTCTATACTGCTCTCTTTAAATTTATTATATATCATATACCTTGTACTTTATGAATCAGTTAATCGTTATTGTGTTAATGCATCTCTTAACGTTTCACCGATGGCAATGCTAGATTGAGGGTTTTGTCCTGTAATAAACAAACCATCTTGCTCAACATGTGATACAAAATTATCTTTAGTGACAAATTTTGCGCCTTGGTTTTCTAATTCGCTTTGTGTTAAAAATGGTACTTTGTTTTCTAAGCCCATAGCACGCTCTTCTTCATCTGTAAATGCTGTTAAAGTTACATCTTTAACGATAAAGTTACCATTTTTATCTTTAGCGCCAACAAAAGCACTTGGACCATGACAAACAGATGAAATAAATTTATTTTGTTCTTTAAATTCTGCAAGTACTGTCGCTAGCTCTTGATTGTGTCCAAAGTCAAATACTGTACCGTGTCCACCTGGTAAATAAATCGCATCGTAATTATCAACGTTTACCGTTTTAATGCTAGGTACATCATTAATTTTATCCACAAAATCACTGTATTGCTCTAATTCACCGTTTTGTGTAGAATTTGCATCAATCGGTACTGCACCACCATCAATAGATACAAGGTCTACTGTAATATTAGCTTCTGCTAAAATACGATATGGCTCACTTGCTTCTTCTAGCCATAAACCTGTTTGTGAACCATCATCATATTGATTTCTACTAGTTAAAACAAATAATACCTTTTTACTCAATTTCAGTCACCTCTAAATTAGACTTGAATACATAGTTTAACTATGTATTTGTATTTTACAGTTTTTTAAAATGGATAAAAACTAATTTGCTTAAGCATCTAATACGTGACGAATTTCACTAAAATATTGACGTGATGTAGCATTATCATCTTCGTCTAAACGTCTTACAATCTCACTGCCTATCACTACACCATCAGCCGCTTCAATAATGTCAGCTACATGGTCTGTAGTACGTATGCCAAAACCTGCTACAACAGGAACTTGTGAAATTGACTTGATATAATTAATACGTTGTTTTAACTCTGGATGAAATTTACCATTTTCACCAGTAGTTGCATTCATGGTAACTGTATAAATAAAACCTTCAGCATGTTGCGCAATTTGTTCGATACGTTCTTTAGCAGTTGTCATAGCAACTAATGAAATAATTTTCACTTTACGTTCAGGATGTCTCAACTTCATTTGTTCAATGAGCTCAAACGGCAAATCAGGTATAATCAGACCATAAACACCTGCATCTTCACAAGCAGCGAAGAATGCTTCTTCACCATAATGATGAATAATATTATAATAAGTCATTAATACGTAATTACTATTAATGTCGGCTTTATGTTGTGTGAGTTGTTCTAAAATATAGTTCACACTAATACCTTCCTCAATTGCCTTTTTACCTGCATCCATAATAACAGGTCCATCAGCTACAGGGTCTGAAAATGGCACACCAATTTCAACAATATCTGCACCTGCCTCACTCAACATTTTTAAATTTTGAATAAATGAACTATTGCCCATAATATACGGTATAAACAATTTCGACATTAAATTTCACCTCTTGCTTTCATGTAATTTCTAATCGTATCCATATCTTTATCGCCACGTCCGGACACCGTAACTACCAATACTTCATCTTTACTCATTTCAGGTGCCAATTGTTCTACATAACTTAACGCGTGGGCACTTTCGATTGCTGGAATGATACCTTCAGCTTTAGTAAATCGTACTAGCGCATTCATCGCTTCATCATCGCTAGCAGTTACATAGTTAACTCTACCGATATCTTGATAATAAGAATGTTCGGGACCGACTCCTGGATAATCCAAACCTGCTGAAATAGAATGTGCAAGTTGAATTTGGCCATGATCATCTTGAATCAAATACATTTTCGAACCATGTAGCACACCTGGCTTCCCTTGACTAATTGCTAAGGCATGTTGGTCCGTATTCTTTCCTTTACCTGCTGCTTCAACGCCGTATAGTTTAACGTCATCTTCAATAAATGGATAAAATGTACCTATAGCGTTTGATCCCCCACCAATACATGCAACTACTGCATCCGGTAAGCGCCCTACTTTGTCCGTAATTTGCGACTTAATTTCTGTCCCAATTACGCTTTGGAAATCTCTGACCATCGTTGGAAATGGATCTGGTCCTAAAGCTGAACCTAATAAGTAATGCGTATCATCAACATGACTTACCCAATATTGTAAAGCGCTGTTAACTGCATCTGACAATGTTCCTTGGCCATTACTCACAGATTCTACTTTTGCTCCTAATAATTCCATACGAAAGACATTTAGAGATTGTCGTTTAATATCTTCTTCACCCATAAAAACAACAAGTTCCATATCAAATAAGGCTGCGACTGTTGCACTTGCCACACCGTGTTGACCCGCACCAGTTTCAGCTACAAGTTTGTTTTTGCCCATTCTTTTAGCTAATAAGGCTTGTCCTAAAGCATTGTTGATTTTGTGCGCTCCAGTATGATTTAAATCTTCGCGTTTTAAATATATTTGCGCGCCACCTAATTGCTTTGTATAGCTTTCAGCAAATGTTAAAGGAGTTTCTCGCCCCACATAATCTTTTAAATAATACTGTAATTCTTCATAAAAAGAAGGATCCTTTTTTGCCTTTTGATATGCTTGTTTTAATTCAATAATAGCTGGCATTAATGTTTCAGGGACATATTGACCACCATAGTCACCGAAAAAGCCAAATTCATCCGCTTCTGTTTGTATTTTTTTATTCATGTGTCGATACTCCTTTGACCAATTTAATAATATCGTTCATTTTATCTTTATCTTTATACTGGTTAATTTCTATTCCACTCGCTATATCATAACCACTATGCGCTAAATTTAACTGTTCTATTTGTTGAATACTGTCATAGTTTATACCACCTGCAATTAAATAAGGTATATCTCTAATTTGTTGCAATATTTGCCAATTGAAATGTTGACCTGTACCTCCATATGCTTTCGAAGGCGTATCTATAATAAATAAATTGACATAAGGTTGATACGCTACTAAATTAGCATTTAATTTTTCGTTTGCAGGTAAGGCTTTAATAATATTTAGCTGTGGAAAATGTTGTTTAACTTGCGCTACAAACTCCACTGATTCATCTCCATGTAATTGAATCGTAGACAAGCCTGTTACTTGGACCAATTCTGTTATTTTATCCATTGTTGGATTCACTACAATAACTACAGTCTGTTTATCGTTTGGTACAAGTTGGATTAATGACTTAATAGTTGCTGTATCTACAAATCTTTTACTTTTGGGGTAATGAATAAAACCGATGGCATCAATGTCTAAATGCCGTGCTTGCTTTACATCTGTTGCTGTACGAAAACCACAAAATTTTAGTTTCATACTTTGACTTTATCCAGTTTTAAGCTCGGTAAAAATTCACTCAAATCATCACTTTTCATTAATGATTCCCCAATAAGTAAGCCATCAATACCTGAATTCACAATAGACTCAACATCGTCTTTAGTGTGGATACCACTTTCTGAAATATAATGATAGCCTGCTTGTCGTCCACTTAGTATTTCGTTTGTATGTTTAACATCTGTGACAAAACGTTTTAAATCTCTATTGTTAACACCTATTATTTCGGGATCTAACTGATATGCTCTGGCTAGTTCTTCTTTGTCATGAACTTCGACTAGCACTTCTAAATTTTGTTTAGTTGCATACGTGTATAATTCTTTAAGTTGTTGATCTGTTAAGACATTAACAATTAATAAAATGATAGAAGCTCCAGCTTTTTTGGCCACATCAATTTGAATTGGATCAATTACGAAGTCTTTGCATAACACAGGTAAGTTGGTTTCTACTGTTAGTGATTGTAAACGTTCGTAACTCCCACCAAAATACTGTTCATCTGTTAATATAGATACCGCATTGGCTCCATAAGCTTCATAATCTTTAACTTGTTGTACTAAATCCTTACCTGGTAATTCTGGTAATGATGGACTTTTAGATTTAATTTCTGCAATTACTGCAAGTTGCTCTTTTGTTGTTAAGCTCTCTTTAAATGGCTGTTTATGGGAAATATCTACCACTGGTAGTGTTTCTAATTTCTTTTGATAATACCCTTCAGCTAATAATTCTTTTTTATACTCTACAATTTCATCTAGAATAGTCATATAAGTAACCTCCTGTTTGTTTATATTGTTCTAACGCCGCACCTGTAGCAATTAAGTTGCGTGCTGTTTCAACACCTTCTTTTATTGAAGAAACCTTTTCTGCTACATATAGTGCAATGCCTGCGTTTAATAACACGACATCTTTTTTCGCCGATTGATCTTTATTCGTTAATATATTTAGTGTTATTTCTAAATTGTCTTGTGCTGTTCCACCTACAAGCTCTGTATTCTTTGCAGGTGTTAAACCCACATCTTCTGCGTTGATAGTGTAATTGTAAATTTTTCCATCTCTAATTTCATATAATAAATTATCTCCGGATAATGTTGCTTCATCCATACCATTTGCACCATGCAGTACAATCGCACGTTTTCGTCCTAAGTCGGCTAAAGTATGTGCAATTTTATCTAGTTGTTCGGGTTCATATACACCCATCACTTGGTAGTCAAGTTTAAAGGGGTTAATGAGTGGACCTGTTATATTGAAAATAGTTGGTACATCTAACATTTTTCTTACCGGTTGAATGTGTTTCATTATTGGATATGTTTCGGTAGCACTTAAAAACACTAACCCTGTATCTTTTAAATATTGTGGCGTTTCCTCTATGCTGCTAGTAGCAACTTGCATAGCTTGTAGTAAATCTGTACTACCAGAAGCAGAAGTCACACTTTTATTACCATGTTTAATGACAGGTACACCTGCACTAGCTACGACAAACGAAACTGTTGTTGAAATATTAAAGCTATTTGACTTATCTCCTCCTGTGCCACAGACACACATACTTCCAGGGTATACAGGTTGTTCTGTGTACATGGATTGAATTAAGCTACGTGAAATAAATGTTAACTCTTGTTGTGTTAATGGTTTAGCAGTAAAATTTTGCAATAATGCTACTTTATCCTCTAAGTCATAATCTGTAGCGATTAATAAGTCGATAAATTCAGTCATTTCATTTTGATTGAGTGGTTGTTGTTGCTGTAATTGTTTGAGTAATGTCATTTTGTGTGCCCTCCTTAGTAATATTGATAAAATTATTAATAATTTGTTCTCCAAATTCTGATGCAAATGATTCTGGATGGAATTGAATTCCGTAATGTGGTCTAGTTTCATGTTTAAATGACTGAATACAATCTGTCGTTTCGCCCGTGATATTTAATACTGATGGAAACTGATTAGGGTCACTGACTAATGAATGATACCTCATTATTTCTGAATTTTCTGATACTTCTTTGTACAACTGTGTTGCTTTAACGATACGCATTGTATCGACTTTACCATGTTTAACAGTTTCTCCTTGTATTACTTTGCCACCGTAGTAACAAGTTAATGCTTGAGAACCTAAACAGACACCTAAGATTGGTTTAGTTTGGTAATGATCGATGATATTCATTAAGTATTGAGTATCTAAAGGATGTCCTGGCCCTGGCGAAATCACTACGCCATCAACATCTAGTTGTAAAATTTCGGGATCATCCGGGTACTTTACTACTACATCTTGTGTTTTTGCAATAATATCAACGAGATTATACGTAAATGAATCATAATTATCGACAATTAATATCATGGTGACACCTCCAATAAACTTTTCGCTTTCAATTGTGTTTCAGCAAATTCTTTTTCAGGAATAGAATCATATACGACCCCACACCCTGCTTCGACATTAATATGCGTGTCATCTACCATCATCGTGCGGATGGCTAAAGCAAAATCTAAATCGTGATTACAATTAATATAACCAATGCCCCCACTGTAGACGCCTCGTTTTTTAGGTCGTTGTTCATATATGCGCTGAATAGCTCTTAGTTTAGGTGCTCCTGAAACAGTTCCAGTAGGTAATAAGCTTGCCACAACTGTCATCGGTGAATAATTATCTTTTAAAGTTCCAGTGACTTCACTGACGATATGCATTACATGTTCATAGCGTTCAATTAGCATTAATTTTTTAATTTTGGAAGAACCCGCTATACTCACTCTATGAATATCATTACGTCCTAGATCAACCAACATACGATGCTCACTTAATTCTTTTTCGTCTGTTTTTAATTGCTGTTCGTTATGATAATCTTCTTCTTCAGTTTTACCTCGTTTAATTGTGCCAGCTATTGGATTAGTTACAACTTGTTGTGCTTGCACTTTAACAAAACTTTCTGGCGAACTCCCTACAATAATAGGTTTATCCATATCGATGTAATACATATAAGGACTTGGATTTTGTCGTTTTAAGTTTTGATATAATTGATATGCAAATGTTTTTACATTTTCTTTAAAGTAATGAGGATAACTATAAATAATAGATGGTACAACTTGAAACATATCACCTTGCTGTATTAATGACTTCATGTAAGACACAGTATCCATAAATTGTTGTTTCGTTACATTTGAAGTAATTACTTTTTCTTGTTGTTCATATGGTAATGGTTCAGAAAAAATTTCTACCTTAGTTAACTCTTCTAAACGTCGGTTAATGTTGTCTTCTAATGCTTGTTCACTTCGCTGTGAAAATAAATCAGTTGCAACTATATACAAATACTCATTGTAATGGTCAAAAATATACGCATCTTCGACCATATAAAATTTAGTATCATGTTGTTGATGATCATCTAGGGCTATATTTTGTAATACTGGAAATTCGTGTCGTACTAGGTCAAAACTACATGAGCCGACAAAACCAGAAATAAATGGTAATGCTGATAATTCTTCTTCTTCAATAAGTGCTTTATAGTGATCAATATATGATTTCATCTGCTCATATGGTTCAGTTGTTTCTGTCTTTGTTCCTTCTGGAGTCGTAATTTGTAACTGTTTATCATCTAGTATAAGTTCCCCATACGTATCAAAGATAACGATAGAGTAACGACCTTTAAGTTGTGATTGGTCTGCACTTTCTAAAATTATTTTGTTATTTCTTAATCTGGCAAATGCTTCTGGTGTTACTTCAGCATTTATTTTTTTATATTTAACTTTCATTTACTTTCCCTCCTAACAAAAAAATCAGCATCCTTATATTGCTATAAGGACGCTGACGCGCGGTACCACCTAATTTAGCCGTATTCAAACTACAGCTCACTTCATTTTTATTTAATTGACCTTCAACAAAACCCAATTTCGTTACATGGTGGTGTTAGTTTCCATCAACCACTAACTTTCTGTTACTACCTAGCCATGTACTACTTCATTTTGTTTGCTATTTTACATATAAAAAGCACCACAATAACGCAAATCTGTAAGGACGCGTTACCGTGGTGCCACCTTAGTTAACATATTTATGTTCACTTTACTGCTATAGTATTGTATTTAAAAGCCCATTTCACCACATCAGTTGTGCTAATTTACATCACCCATTAGCTTTCTGCTTACTACAAATCTCATGTGTTACTTATATCTTTTAAATTTTATACTTGCTTTCAACAAGTAATTACTTAGCATGTTACAACTTTCATTTCTATTTGTCAAACATCTTTTTACTTTTAATTCGAATAATTATAGTTAATGAAAAAATTTTACTTAGTCATCTTCTCCTCTTATCCTGTATTCGTTGCTAATCGTTATATTACTTTAATTGCTTATTTAATTCGTATATGACAATAGTATCATTTATTATTTTTCAGACTATCAAGACCCATCGATTTATAAACCACTAATTTATGCTCATATGTCCTTTTTTAAAGCCAGTTTGATGTTAGATATAGCTTGCTACATATTGCATATCTTATTCTGCTACTATACACTGTTATTATTCTGAAAATTTCGATCGAGGTGTCCACTACTATGAAACAAATATTATTCGTTGGTTTAGGTCTGATTGGTGGGAGTTTAGCTAGCAATTTGCGTTATTACCATAATGATATTGAAATTACTGCATATGATGCAGATCAATCACAATTAGACAAAGCTTTATCCATCGGTATTATTGATTATCAATCAACTAATTACGAACAAAGCATTAAACAAGCTGATATTATAATTTATGCTACACCGGTACAACAAACAATTAAATATTTACGTGATTTACCTTCACTCCAACCTAAAGATGGTGTCATTGTTACAGATACTGGTAGCACCAAGTCGACTATTCAGCAATTTGAAACATTTTTATTAGAACATCATATCCATTTAATTGGTGGTCACCCAATGGCAGGTAGCCATAAATCTGGTGTATTAAATGCGAAAAAACATTTATTTGAAAATGCTTTTTACATTTTAGTACATGATGAAGCACAAAATCAGCAAGCTTATAACACGATACAAAATTTATTGGCAACAACCGACGCTAAATTTATTTCTACTACTGCTGAAGAACATGATTTCGTTACTGGTTTAGTTAGCCACGTACCACATATTATCGCCTCAGCTTTGGTACATTTAAATTCCAATCATGTGGCTGAATCTGACCTTGTTAAAGATTTGGCTGCTGGAGGGTTTAGAGACATTACGCGTATTGCTAGCAGTAATCCTTTCATGTGGCGAGATATCACATTAGAAAACAAAAATACTATTCTACGCATCATGCGAGAGTGGCATACACAAATGGGTCACATCATTGAACTCATTGAACACCAAAAACCTGATGCCTTATTCGACTTTTTCAATGATGCTAAAATTTATCGTGATCAACTACCAGTTAAGTCACAAGGCGCATTGTCTATAGAGCATGATCTTTATGTCGATATTCCAGATAAACCGGGGATGATTAGCCAAGTAACAAATACCCTGAGTTTACATAATATTTCTATAAGCAACATAAGAATTCTAGAAGTCCGTGAAGATATTTACGGAGCATTACGCATTAGTTTTAAAAACCCAGAAGATCGCAAAAGAGGTGCAGAGGCGCTAAGCGACTTCGATACTTATATACCATAATAAAACGGCTGGGACATAATAGCTTCGTCCCAGCCTAATTTTATATTATTAGAGCAGCTGCCTGAACTGAAATTGCGCTTTAAATCAAGCTTTTCCAGTACTAATCACCCTTCTCAAGTAATTACAACTGTAACTATGAAGTCACGTCACTTCTAGCGCAGTTACATTTTATGTCCAGCCATTAACCCTAAACGTCCATGTTTTGTGCCCGCTTCAGTATAGGATGCTGCCTTAGATACGATACCTTTACCATACTTTTGATGTAATGCATCAATTGTTTTAGCTAAGTTTTCATTTCTTTTTCGTTCATATTCATCGATAAATAAGTTGAGTTGCCTATCTTCTTCATTTATAAATTGTGTTAAAGACACACTTAATGTACGATATAGTGCTGAACGATCACATAACTGATCAGCAAAGTTATCTATTACTTTCAGCATATCACTTTCTAAATTAGTTGGATCATCTAACGTATATTGTTTGCTCACGCCTCCTTCATCACTATAACCGAAACTAAAATGTATTGTCCGTGCAAGTTGATTTCTCGCTCGCGCTCTACTCGCCACATCTTCTACTAACTCTTGCATCACTACTTTAGCTTCTTCATAACGATAATCACGCATCAAAATCTGACTTTTACAAATTGACGGATTGGTTACCTTATATTTTTCTCTTACTTTACTTTGATCAATGCCGTTAGCATGTAAATGTAAATCAATACCGATAATACCAAAATCTCTTTTTAAAAACTGATAAGGGTACTTAGCTAAATCCCCTACCGAAAAAATTCCTCTCTTTTGCAATTTCGCTTCAGTTTTCCGATTAATACCCCAAAACTCACTTAATGGTTTAATAGGCCAAAGTTTTTCTGGAATATCATGATAACGCCATTCCGCAATTCTATTAGTATTGTGCTTTGCTTCAATATCCATCGCTACCTTACTTAATAGCATATTAGAGCCAATACCAATGGTACAGTCAATGCCTGTCTCGTCCTTAATTTCACTTCTTAACCTTTCACAAAAGGAATGCAATGTTGTACTAAATCTATGATAACTATCGGTCACATCTATAAAGAATTCATCAATACTGTATTGATGTAAATCCTCCGGTGGTACATAACGTAACGCAATTTTAGAAATAGCTATCGATACTTCTAAATATTTACGCATACTTGGATTAATAATAAAAATGTCTGTTCTATGCGGTATTTCAAATAACCTTGATCCTGTTTTAATACCTAATGCTTTAAGTGCTGGTGTGGCAGCTAAGACAACAGACCCTTGGCGTTTAGTATCTGCCACTACTGCTAACTTAGTCGTTAATGGGTTTAATCCTTTCTGGAGACAAGAAACACTCGCAAAAAAACTCTTTTGGTCAATACACAATACATCTCGTTCTTCTAATAAATTATAATCATACATTTCCATAGTCATAACCTCCCACAAAAACAGAACAAGTGTTCGGTTATAGTGTATACCATTTTCTAAATTATTTCAAAGGCTAAATTTATTTTTACAAAGCATTATAATTTCAAAATACTTATGTTTTAATAAAACTAAGCGCTACAAGAAAACTACTTACAACAATGATTACTACAGTGAAAGGACTAAATTTATGACGTATAATATTATAGAAGTTACAAAAAGTGATTATCGGCAAGTAGCAGTTTTTACTGCGAAACTATTATCTGAATTACGTGGCACTACAGTGTCCTCAAGCAATTACTTAGTTACCAGTCAACAGCTCATTCAACACAATCCACAGTGGACAGGTTTTTTAATTTATGATGAATCAGTAGCAATAGGCTTTCTATCCCTCTATCAATCAACAGCACTTTATGCCAATGGTGATTTAGGTATTATTCAAGAACTTTATGTAGAGCCTAGTTATAGAAATCGTGGCGTCGGATCACAACTAATTCATCAAGCAGTGACATATGGTAAAACAGTGAACTGGCAACATATAGAAGTGGGAACACCGAACATAACACGTTGGCCTCGTACTTTACATTTTTACGAAAACCAAAACTTTACAGCCATCAGTTCACGCTTAAAATTATACTTACATACATAGCAACAATTTTTATCTTTCGCATATATAACAAGCTTAGTAATAAATATTATTCATTATTTGACCTTTCAATTTTCCACGTAATGGTTAAGTGTTCTAAAGCTACAACATTAGTATATAAATGCTATATCTATAGTCTTCACTGAAATAGTTTGAATATTCATGCTATAATAAACTACAACTTACTATGAGGAGGAAGTCATATGCCAATTATTAACGTAAAATTATTAGAAGGACGCTCTGACGAACAACTTAAAGATTTAGTTTCTGAGGTTACAAACGCTGTAGAAAAGTCAACTGGTGCAAATAGAGAGGCTATACATGTCATCGTAGAAGAAATGAAACCAGAACATTACGGTGTGGCAGGAGTCAGAAAAGTAGATCAGTAATAAAAATATGTACACAGTTAATGCTATTTACATAATAAAAATACAGACAAACCTTAGGTGACAGTTGTTCTCCTAAGGTTTGTTTATTTATATTTATTATAATATTGGAAGTGATTTGAACCGACTCGTACTAACCGAAGATAAATAACCTAAAGTAGTGTCCACGTAAAACGTGCACAAAAAACTGCCAACAAAATCAGAGACTTTGTCGATAACCTCATGTCGTATCGTCAGTATATAACTTTAGGTATTACTTCTCCTAAAGACTTTTCCATAGTACTAGCAGTGGCTTATGCCGACTCCAGCAGGAACAGCACTCGCCGAAGACCACAGGCTAAGGCAGTGCCTGCGGAAAGCGTGCATAAAAAAACTGCCAACAAAATCAGAGACTTTGTTGACAGTTTGAAGGCAGCAAATAAGTGCCTTTTTATTCATTGAGGAATTTTTCCACTTCTTTTTTATTTGTTGCTTTGTCAATTTCTAAAGCACTACCATCCATTGGTGATTGAATATCTTGGTACGATCCCTCTACTGGTAATGTTATAGAATCCACGTTTTTATCGCCTCTAATACCAAAGTTTAATCCTGATTGAATCAATGCAGAATCCGGCATATTAG
Organism: Staphylococcus sp. GDY8P72P; assembly: GCF_016890655.1. Taxonomy (NCBI): domain Bacteria; kingdom Bacillati; phylum Bacillota; class Bacilli; order Caryophanales; family Staphylococcaceae; genus Staphylococcus; species Staphylococcus sp. GDY8P72P. The sequence continues at coordinate 269,060 of NZ_JAFEQJ010000006.1, forward strand.
TGTTTAAATAACCACGTAAAATACCTGCTACTTTTGGTAATTTCGGTAAAGTATCAAGGCTCACGAGTTCTTTTTTCAATGATTGCATTACTTGTTGTTGGCGACGCACACGACCAAAATCACCTTCTGCGTCATGTCTGAATCTTGCATAACCAAGTAATTCTTTACCATCTAAACGATGATTACCTTTTTTCAATGATACACCTATATTTTTAGACATATCTTTTTCAACATCAATTGGGACACCATCGGGCTCTAGCTCATCTATCATTTTTTCAAAGCCAGTAAAATCTAAAATCGCATAGTATTCTGGATCAATACCTAAATTCTTTTTCAGTGTCTTACGTAGTAATTCAGGTCCACCCATCGTATAGGCAGAATTAATTTTATGCTGACCATGTCCAGGTATATCTGCATATATGTCTCTCATTACAGACATCATTTTCATTTTTTTATGCACGTAATCATACTGTGCAATCATAATAGAGTCTGTACGGGACATACCATCAGCTTCTTTATCAGCGCCAAGAACCATAACCGTAATTTTTCCATCATTTTTAGCGGCACCATTAAATTTTTCTTTTTTTATGGTTTTACCATGTTCTTTAGCGTAATCAATACCAGAATTATACCCATGAATAGCATAACCAATTACTATACCTAAAATAATAATGATAAATAAAATTATAAAAGGTAGTTTTCTTACTCTTTTTTTCTTTCGTGATCGCCTTGGTGGAGTCTTGTGCGGCGTATCACCTTCATTAAATTCTCTCTTTTGCTTATCTTCGCTCATATAATATCAACCTTATATCTTCAAAATTACAAATCTATGTACTATAATTAATACATATTAAAGTTATATAAATTTAATGTAAAAATCAAGTAATTTCTAAATAAATCGGACTAAAGGGCTATTCAGAAAGGATGTTAAGCATGAATATTAACAAGGCGTATTTCGCTGGAGGTTGCTTTTGGTGCATGGTTAAGCCGTTTGACACTTTTGAAGGTATCGAAAAAGTAACTTCAGGTTACATGGGAGGTCATGTTGATAATCCAACGTATGAACAAGTAAAAACTGGTACTACAGGTCACTACGAAACAATTGAAATAGAATATGATGTGGCCTTATTTTCCTATAATAAATTATTAGAAATCTTTTTCTCTGTCATTGACCCAACAGATGAAGGTGGCCAATTTCAAGATAGAGGTGCACAATATAAAACTGCAATTTTTTATACCAATGACGATCAAAAACAAGTTGCTGAAAATTATATCGAACAACTAAAAGATACATTTGAACACGATAAAGCAATTGCTACTAAAATTTTACCCGCTTCAACTTTTTATCAAGCTGAAGAATACCATCAAGATTTTTACAAAAAAAATCCTGAACGCTATGCTGCGGAACAGCAAGAGCGCCAACGTTATCAGCAATAACAAATCATCCGACGTTACATAGTATAGCAATCATGCTACTATGTAACGTTTTTTTATTTTACGTGCTTATTATTCTTTTCATTTTATAAGTTTTTTGACCCTTTAATGATAAAATGTTACTTTTATCTGTCTTGTACGCCATTGAAAACGCTTACTAAAACTGTTATAGTAAACATATGCCTTGGTTGAACAAAGGGGTATTCGAGATATCGAGTATAGTTAGATTCAAAAGTAATATCTACACAATATTACGCGTTAGTTTATTATAGTTAATCATATTACTTACTTCTCTAAATTTATTAACTATAAAATTGATTAAACATTTAAACTCCTTAGCATAAAAGCCACCGTGTCCATAACGGTGGCTTTTATTATTTGCATTAACGTCTAATCACATTTAATACTTTTAATAGACTTAACCATAAAGAACTTTTCTTGCGATAGACTAAAAATCTAGATTCCCACTGTGGTTTAAACTTTTCTTTGTAACGCCTTAAACCTTGAAAATGATAAATTCTATTGAAGTGTTCAAACACACGCCCTGCTAATCGCTCTCCTGTGTATGAAAAAGGTAGTTGCCCCACATTAGATAGCGTAGCCATTCCCATGTTAAAACGTTTGTAACCTGCTTCTTTCGCCCACAACAACATGTGTAAGTATAATGCATCCATTAATGGCATTTCCTCTTGCGGATCCCACCTAATCAAGTCTACAGATATAGTGTCTCGATAATAAGTGGGCATAAAGTTGCAAAAGGCAATAATTTGTTGTTGTTCATTTTTAATAACTGCAATAGGTGCTTGTGCTAAATAATATTCATAAAAAGCACCTACAGAAAATTGCATTTCTTTTCGACCAGCTAACCAATCATCACTTATTTGCTGTAGAGCAACCATTAACGACTGTGTATACGGTGGCTTTACAACCTCAAACGACATCCCCTGTTCTGATAATTTATTAAGTGTAGCACGTAATCCTCGTCGTTTTTTACCGGCAACAGTAAATGTGTCTAAATCAATGACTGCCTCTTCACCTAATTTAAAAAATTGATTACCAAAGTTATGATACAATGCTAAATGTTTATCTGTAACCTGATAAAAGATAATATCATAACCGATATCATGCGCATGACTATAAAATTCAACTAATAAAGCGTTAAAATAATTTTCATCTCCTACCGGATCTCCTAAAACAATATAAGCACCCTTTTTCAAACGATACATTAAAAAGGCACGTTGACTTCCATCAATAAAGCATTGCTTATCATCTGTGTAAATCAGATGACTCAAATAACTACCACCATATTCTTGAATAATATTCTCACATATTTTGATATCTTCTCCACTATGATGTAGTTGTACTTTCCGTTCAAAATACCACACAATCGTCCCAACGATAAGTACTACAAACAACACTGTAAACCAGAAATAATAACGTAAAATAGACGTATCAACTTGAATCTGATACACATCTAATGTATAAAGTGACTCGTAAATGTACACATGATTTAAATATAGTACAAAACTACTAACGACAAGCATCCAGCAAAATGACGCTAATCTAAATGGTCGCTTCAACACTCTGGCACGTCTATAAAAGACGAGCAATAATATGAGCATAATTGTGAGCCAGCCTATTAATATTAGTGAAAAATATGTAAACAGTGTAACAAACATGATAAGTAATAACGCTACTGCAGAAACCATAATCGCGCGTTTAGATAGTTTGTAAACACCTACAACATTGAGCATTAATAATAAACAGGCACAGGTATGCACAGAGACAATAATATAATCTAAATAATGATTAGCATTATATAAGCCATCAATAATTATCGTTAAATTATTCAAGAAAAACAATACACTCGTAAAAAATAATAAAATAGACATAGAAAATACTGGTATTTTGGCAATGATATCTTTTTGATACGACTTAAAAAGTGACGTCATATCTATAACAGGTATAAACACTTTAGACTCACCGAAATAGCGTTTGGCAGCATCTTTAAATTCAAAGATAGAAAGGATTAAGGCAATTAGTACTGGGAAAAAATAATAAGCGAATCGGTACAATAACAGAGCAAGGACAATTTTTTCTTCAGGTACATTCAATGCTTGTAAACCTAATAGCAAAATCAAATCAAAAGCCCCAAAGCCTCCAGGAATAAAACTTATTAAACCTGATAGTGCAGCCACTATAAATACACCCATAAATACTGGGAATGATAATTGTACACCAACTATAAAAAGTGCAAAATACAAAACTAATGCTGCTGCAAACCATTCAAAACCAGAAACAATAGTACAATAAACACCTAAATATTTATTCTGCTCATTGACTGGACGTATAATACTGCCAATAACAAATAATGGTAAAAACAATGCAACAATATATAATAGCCATCTCACCCATGGATCAGCACTAAACAAATGTGATACATCAAAAACATGTGCAACAACTAATATTGATAATAAACTTAATCCCGTTAACATCGATATTAAGACGACTGAAATTGCCTTTACCAATACTTTTTTATTTGTAGTTTCATTTTTATATGCCATGTAACGAACGGTTGCACCTATAAAGCCGCCAAATCCTGCTACTGCATTTACAGCGTTAATAATATAGCCTAAGCGCATAGCTTTCCATAACGTTATGCGCATATGCATCGCCTTTGCTAACACGACATCATAAAGTGAAAGAATGATAAGTGAAGCACCACCACTAACAAAAAGCGTAATAAGCCACCAACGATTAAGTTGGCCAAACATAATTAAAGTCTGTTTGACATTCACATGTGCTAACTCTCTCGCTAAATTAAACACTACAATCCCCAATAGCGCTACTGCAAAGGTTACTTTTACTGTTAGTAATATTTTCTTTTTAAATTTTCTTGTCATAACACCACATCGACTTCTAAAATTTTTATATTTTATAAAAATATAGCATAAAACCGTTGACTATGGAATAAAAATAAAATTAAATAGCTTTAAATGTTAATATTTCTCACGACAAAGTTGATCAACTAAATATACAGCCTATGAAATGATGCTGTCTGCCGATAATAAAAATTCAGAGATAGTAAGCATTTCTATTGATCTCTTTTATCCTTTGATTTATTCAACATAATAAACACCACCATTATTTAATTTAAATCTTTTAAGATTGGCAGTTATTTGGGCCGACTCCTGCGGAAATGGCACTCTCCGAAGACTACAGGCTGAGGCAGTGCCCGCGGAAAGCGTGCACAAAAAAACTGCCAACAAAGACAGAAACTTTGTCGACAGTCGAAAACTAAATCTAAAATCAATATTGTATCGACTTTATGTAATAGATGATGATTAGGAGCTTTATTTAGAAATAGCAATCATTTCAAATTATCTCTTTATCCTTTGATTTATTCAACATAATAAACACACCATTATTTAATTTAAATCTTTTAAGATTGGCAGTTATTTGGGCCGACTCCTGCGGAAATGGCACTCTCCAAAGACTACAGGCTGAGGCAGTGCCCGCGGAAAGCGTGCACAAAAAAACTGCCAACAAAGACAGAAACTTTGTCGACAGTCGAAAACTAAATCAATCTCTAATATATTCTTGTTCATCATTTTTAAATTCATACTCTCCAGCATCATCACCATAGTATTTATTGTATCTACGTTTATATAAGAAATATAAATGAGAAACTAATACTTTAAGAATTGCATAAGCAGGAATACCTAATATCACACCTACAACTCCTAATAAGTTTCCAGCACTTAACAATATAAAAATAATTGTCAGTGGATGAATTTGTAAAGTTTTACCCATAATATTCGGTGATATAAAATGCCCTTCAATAAATTGTACTGCCGTCCAAACTACGATTAATTTCAACAGCATAATTGGTGACGTAATTAACGCAATAATAATAGCCGGTGATATAGCTATCGTAGGTCCAATATATGGCACTACACTCGTTACAGCAGCGATACAAGCTAAAATCAAGCCATAATCTAAACCGATAATAGAATAACCAATAAACAATAAGACACCAATACAGAGAGACACAATAATTTGTCCTTGAATGTATGAACCTACTTGAACACTCATTTTATCTAATAAATCATGGTAGTCTTTTCTGAATTTAGGTGGCACAATTTTTGTTGAAAAATCTTTAAAACGATGGCCGTCCTTTAACATGAAGAATAAAACAAATGGTGTTGTTACGATGACTACCCCAACATTAACAACTGTTTCCGCGATGTTTTTCACTTTCGAACCAAAACCATTAAAGTAATCTGAAATCATAGATGGAATTTTTTTAGCTAGCGAGTTTAAATAGTCTTGAATTTGACTATAAAAATTCGAAGCTACAGTGTATTTTGTAATATTATCTATAAATTGATTAACTTTAGTAATGTAATGCGGGAAATTCGTACCGAATGTTTTAATTTGACTACTAATCACTGGTATTAATAAATTAATAGCTAACGATATAACACCAATAATTACTAAAAATAAAATAATTACTCCCCAAAGTCTTGAAATATTATAACGTTCCATTAAGTTAACTATTGGGTTAAATAAATAATAAAGAATTAATGACACTATAATAGGTGCTACTATAGTGTTAAAAACAATAATAAACGGTTTGAATATGTAAGAAACTTGATCAAATATAAAAATTACTATACCAATCAAAATCAACATAAATAAACCAAAAATTAAATCTTTACCACCTAAAAAGCGCATAAATCGCGTTTCAGGAAAATTTAAATTTAATTTCTTTTTACTCTTTTCTTGCCGCTTAACATTTTCTTCGCTCGACATAATCTTCACCGTACCTTATAAACAAACTTATTTATACATCTCATTGTATATGAAAACATGATTTATTATAACCAACTGTGTTGTTAATTATTCTCCATACTAACACACGATGTCAATTTAAAAACTTCATATCGTACTCCAGTTATATAAATTACGTTATAACATAGCATTCTACCCGTTTTATAGTAATTTCATGCATATATAATATATACATAAATACCGTGTATTAAGTCAAACTCAATACACGGTAGTTTACTTTAAGAATTCATATTTGAAAATTGTGGATCGATACGACTTTTCTTCGGTACCTCTTGTGTTGGTTGTGTAACCTTTTTCTTCGGAATAGGTACAATATAATTACCATATGGTAATTTACCAATAACCCACACCATACCAACTGATAACGCAACAGCACCAATAAAGATGAATACAAATTTACTTTGTGGTGCAATCTCATTAATAACTGGTAATCGTTTCATAAATTGAATACCAACATAATGTACCAAGTAAATACCCATTGAATAGTTACCAATTAGCGTAAATGTTTTCAGCAATATCTTATCTTGCTTAATCCAGACATATAGATAATTTAAAAAGACAATAAAGAACGGAATATAAATTAAGTTAGAAATATGTGCCGAACCATGTAAGTTTTCTAAATCTATACTGACAAATAGATCAACAAATAAAATGAAAATTATTACCCATAATACTTTTTGATATTTAAATATCAACGCTTTAATTTCATCATAAAATTTAGCATAAACAATGCCAAACATGAAAAATGATATCCAATTAAGAATAAACATTTTATCATTAACAAAACGGTCTAAACTTTCTATACCGAGTGACACAGGCTGTACTTTAATCCAAAGCACATTGATAACCGTAAGTATTAAAAATGCAACTATCAACGGCCAACCCTTTTTAAATCTATGAATGAACGGGAATAATACATAAAACTGAATAACCGTTAAAATAAAATATAAATGGAAATTAGCTTTACCATAAACAAAATAATTCACTAATTCACCATCAGGTTCTAAATTATGTAAATAAAATGCTCTGTATAATAAGTAAAATATACTCCATATAATATAAGGGATAAGTATTTTAGTAAAACGTGATTTAGCAAAGTGTGACATACTAAAACCTCGATTCACTACCGAAATAGTCAGTAAAAACCCACTAATCACAGCAAAAACTGGCGTGCCTAGTCGTGCTAATTGATTTATATACCCTAACGGTTCAGAAGTAAAGCCACCTGTACTTGCTGAATAAGCTATACTATTCACAGTGTGAATGGCTACTACTAGCATAGCTGCTACTGCTCTTATGACAGGAATTTCATCATAATATTTCATATTGTATGCCAAACGCTCCCCTCAACTAATCAAACAACTCTATAATAACTATAATATTTGCAAAAGTAAATAGTATTTATATACAAAAACAATTATACATAAGTTAATATTAAAATTATTTTCTTATAGTAATTTTAATATTAACTTTGTTAATTTAATGTAAAAAAGACAATCATTAAACTATTTTTTAATGATTGTCTCTTGTAGTGCTATATTAAAGTTATATGTATAAAGCTTCAGATTATTTAAGGCTGGTCAGATATTGTGAAGTGGTGGATATGAATTGCAAGATAGACAATTTCCGATTCATGAATTGTAACATTTAACTCTCGTTGGATTAATCTCATAATTTTTAATGCGACATTGTAACAAAGTGCATAATGCGCTTTAACCATATCTTCAAATACTTGAGAAGCAGCTGCACGCTCATCTTGTTGAATACGTCTAATTAAAAATTGCACATGCCTAATGAAACGTTGATACTTTATCGAGTGCTTATCAATTGTTTGTTGTAGATCATGTTCAATGATTTTAGTTGCTTTACTCACCATGTTGTACATCGCATTAACTTCATGAATAGAAATTGCATTCGTATTTGATGCTATGTGTAACGCTATAAAACCAATTTCATCTTCTGGAAAGTCTACATCTAATTTAGCATTTAATTGCACTATGACACGTTGTGCCAAGTCATATGACTCACTGTATAGTTGCTGTGTTTCTGCGATAAAAGGGTTCGTAATTTTTTGTTGTTGCTGCAATCGTTTATATGCAAAAATAATATGATCAGTTAAGCTTATAACAAGTTTCTTATCATCAATAACAGTTTCCTCACTCGTAATTAAATCCACTGCTTCAATGATAGCATGAATAATACTCTCATCTGTTTGAGCAACTAAAAGTTTATAATGATCTAATTGATGTTGTTGATCCAACTTATAAACCTTTTCTATTGAATCACCACGTTGCACTTTCATACCAGGTTTTTTATTAAAACCTATACCTTTTCCAAGTAAAATAACTTCTTGTCGATCAATCGTACAGATAATGACATTATTGTTTAAGATTTTGGTAATGTGATACTGGCTCATACGAATCACCTTTCTTTTATATCATTAAAATTATATATTGAATCATTTAAAATGAACAGTAAAAGATTAAATTACTTAAGAATTAACGTAAAATAACAAAAAATAGGACGAGCTAAAAATCAACATATAACTGTTTGATTTCATATGCTCGCCCTACAAGATTAAATCACTAAAGTGTTTCTCAACAATAATAACCAATCTGTAAACATTGATTTATTAATATAATGATTTTTCTTTTTTATTTGCGCCCCAGCTTTCAATACCAAAAAGATTAATTTCCAATTCTTCTGGTTTAAATACTGGTTTTTTGCCTTCTTTACGTTGACGTTGATAATCACGCATAACAGCAAAAGCGATATTAGAAAGACCAATAATGGCTATTAAGTTAACGATTGCCATTAAGCCCATAAATAAATCAGCAGTGCTCCACACTGTTTCTGTTTTTACTACTGCTCCTACAAATACTAGAACAACAACTAAACATCTAAAAATAAAGAGTAATACTTTGTTTTTAGATAAAAATTCTATGTTTGATTGACCATAGTAATAGTTACCAATAACAGAAGAATAAGCAAATAACGTAATCGCTACAGTTAAGAAAATACCACCGGCACTTCCTAGATGCTCATTTAGTGCTGATTGTGTTACTGCAACACCAACGGGTTGGTTTTCACCAAATTCTAAGCCGCTATATAGTAAAATCATTATAGCTGTCGCTGTACAAACTAGCATAGTATCAAAAAACACACCTAAAGACTGTATTAGTCCTTGTTTTACTGGGTGTGGTGCCGCAGCAGTAGCCGCTGCATTGGGTGCAGAACCCATACCAGCTTCGTTAGAGAACAGACCACGTTTTACACCTTGTAAAATAGCTGCACCTACTGCGCCTCCTGTTACTTGTTCGAAGCCAAATGCACTTTTAATTATAGTTGAAATTATAGGTATAATTTGATCGTAATTCATAAGTAAGATAACTAATACTAAACCAATATAAATTATTGCCATCACAGGTACAATAATAGATGAAATATTAGCAATACTACGTACACCACCAAAAATAATGACTGCAGTAAAGAAAGCTAAGACAATACCAGTAATCACTGGACTCACATTGTACTGTGTATTTAAAGATTCAGCTATAGTGTTTGATTGCACAGTGTTAAAAACAAAAGCAAAAGTAATTGTAATTAATACGGCAAACACTACACCTAACCAACGTTGATTTAAACCTTTAGTTATGTAATAAGCCGGTCCACCACGGAAACCACCATCTTTATCGGGTACTTTGTAGATTTGAGCTAATGTTGCTTCAATAAAAGCACTTGCTGCACCAATAAAAGCTATAACCCACATCCAAAACACAGCACCTGGACCACCTAAAACGATTGCCGTTGCAACACCAGCAATATTACCTGTACCAACACGAGAGCCGGCACTAATCGCAAACGCTTGAAACGGAGAAATACCTTTTTTACCACTATCTAATGTTTCAGGTTTTTCACCAATTGCGCGAAACATCTCTGGAATCCATCTCAATTGCACGAATTTTGAACTAATAGTGAAATATAAACCTGCTGTTATTAATAAACCAATTAAATACTGAGACCAGATCAAATCATGCCCAGTTTGAACCATTACTTTAAACCATTCTGGAATTAAACTGTCAAAATTATTCACATTAATCCCCCTTTATGAATTTAATTTTTATGTAAATAAAGAGCAAGAGATTTATATATGAGCGTAATTTGTGCGACTATCAACCCATAATAAATCTCTTGATTTATTTTATGTTATAGACCTCTTTATTACATAAAATATTTTATCATTAAATGAAAGAGGTTACTATTCTTTTTTTATAGACTATTCAACAACCAAATTATTGATCTCACCGAATTCATCAACATCAACTACAAATGAACCATTAGTATATTGTTCAGTTAAGTGAATATCTTTAATTAAACCACTTTCTTGTTGATTAGTTGAAAATATAGTATATGAAGTATCATCAGGTTGAATAACACATGCTGCAACAATACGATGTGGATTACCTTTTAATTCTTTCAATAATGTTATGCCGCGTTGTGCGCGTTTAGCAAGTTGTAAGACACGATAATCGATTCGTTTCAATGCACCACGATGTGTCGCCATTAAAATTGTATTCTCAGGCGCGACAATTTGCGTTAGTACCACATAATCTTCAGCTTTAAGATTAATTGACTTCACTCCTGCTGCTCGTAAGCCAGTATCCGATAATTCTTCAGATGGATATGTCAGTGACATGCCTTTATGCGTTAGTACTGTTAGTGTTTGTTCATCAGAAATGCGCATAATATCAATAACTGCATCATTTTCTTTTACTTTCATAGCAACTAAAGGTTTATTATATCTTGTTGTTTTAAACATGGATACATTACTTTTCTTAATCATTCCATTTCGAGTAGCGATAATATAATATGCATCTGGTTTAAAGTCATTTTCACAATACGCATCTATCACAAATTCATCATCTTCCAACGGCACAATTTGTGATACATGCTGACCTAAATCTTTCCACTTGATATCAGCTAATTTGTGAACTGGAATAAACAAATAGCGCCCTTTATTCGTAAACACTAAGGCAGTATCTAATGTGTTAGTGTCGATATATTTTAATAAACTATCTCCATCTTTAACACCGATTTCTTCCACACCACTAGCATTGAAACTACGCAGCGAAGTACGTTTAATGTAACCGTGGCGAGTGACACTTAGTATTACATTTTCGCTCGGTACCATAACTTCTTTATCGATTTTAATTTCTGAAATTTCCGCTTCAATTACAGAGCGTCGTTCTGTTTTAAATTTCTTGCGAATTTCAGTCAATTCTTCTTTAATAACAGCCAACAAGGCATCATGATTATCTAAAATATGACGTAATTTGTCGATAATTGCTTTTAGTTCATCATGTTCGTTTTGTAATTGTACGATATCTGTATTCGTTAAGCGATAAAGTTGTAACATTACGATTGCTTCGGCTTGTGCTTCTGTAAATTCATACTTCTCGATTAAGTTTTCTTTAGCATCCTTTTTATTTTTGGAATTACGAATGAGTTGAATCACTTCGTCTAAAATCGACAGCGCCTTCATTAGACCTTCAACAATATGCATTCTACTTTCTGCTTGATTCAAGTCATATTGTGTTCGTTTAGTTACAACATCTACTTGATGATTTAAATAACTGTCGATAATTTCACGAATACCCATTAATTTTGGACGTCCATCGCTGATAGCGACCATATTAAAACTATATGATACTTGTAAATCTGTATTTTTATATAAATAATTCGCTACAGCTTCATGATTAACATCTTTTTTCAACTCTATAGCAATACGTAATCCAGTACGGTCCGTTTCATCTCGTACTTCCAAAATGCCATCTACTTTTTTATCAGCACGCAGTTCATCAATTTTTTTGACTAATGAACTTTTATTAACTTCATAAGGGATTTCAGTAACAACTAATTCTTTACGTCCATTTCTTAAAGTTTCCACGTCAACAGTTGAACGGACTACAATTTTACCTTTCCCAGTTTCATATGCTTTTTTAATGCCATCTACACCTTGAATAATAGCACCAGTTGGAAAATCTGGTCCTTTAACATAACGCATTAATTGACTCACAGTAATATCTGGATTGTCTATATATTTAAGTGTAGCTTGAATCACTTCAGCTAAATTATGAGGTGGAATATCTGTCGCATAACCTGCTGAAATTCCTGTACTACCATTGATTAATAAGTTTGGTAAACGCGCTGGTAATACCATAGGCTCTTTTGTCGTATCGTCATAGTTAGGCATAAACGGTACAGTATCTTTATTAATGTCTCTGACTAGCTCTTCCGAAATTTGACTCAGTTTAGCTTCTGTATAACGCATAGCTGCTGCAGGGTCATTATCAATACTACCGTTATTACCGTGCATTTCAATTAACACATGACGTAATTTCCAATCCTGACTTAACCGAACCATCGCATCGTAAACGGATATATCACCGTGTGGATGATACTGTCCAATAACATCGCCGACTGTTTTAGCACTTTTACGGAAATTTTTATCATACGTATTGCCGCTATCATACATGGCGTACAAAATACGACGTTGAACAGGTTTTAAACCATCACGTACATCGGGTAATGCACGTTCTTGAATGATATATTTACTATATCTACCAAATCGATCGCCTATTACATCTTCAAGTGATAGGTCTTGAATTACCTCACTCAATCTACATCCTCCTCATTCTGATGATCTTGTTCTAGTATTTGAATTTCACTATTATCTAAAATACTTAAATCTTCTTGTAAACCGAATTCAACATGACTTTCAATCCATTCTCTTCGTGGTGCAACCTTATCACCCATCAATGTCGTAACACGCTTAGAAGATCTTAATTCATCATCAACTTGAACTCTAATTAAAGTTCTTGTTTCAGGATTCATTGTTGTTTCCCATAATTGATCAGGATTCATTTCACCAAGACCTTTATAGCGTTGTAAAGTAACGCCTTTACCAAATTGTTGTTGTAACTTTTCTAACTCTTCATCTGTCCAAGCATATTCTACTTTCTTGGTTTTTCCTTTACCTTTTTCCAACTTGTAAAGTGGTGGTAAAGCGATGAATACACGTCCTGCCAACACTAATGGTTTCATGTATTTAAAGAAAAATGTTAGCAGTAATACTTGAATATGAGCCCCATCAGTATCGGCATCAGTCATAATAATAACGCGATTATAGTTACTATCTTCTATTTTAAATTCATTACCGACACCCGCACCAATAGTGTGAATGATAGTATTTATTTCTTCATTTTTGAAAATATCATCTAACTTGGCTTTTTCAGTATTAATAACTTTACCTCGAAGCGGTAAAATTGCTTGATATTTACGGTCTCTGCCTAATTTTGCCGAACCACCAGCAGAATCACCTTCGACTAAATACAATTCTTTTTTCTCTGTATTTTTACTTTGGGCTGGAGTCAATTTACCTGATAAAAGTGTATCTTTGCGTTTATTCTTTTTACCAGAACGAGCGTCCTCACGTGCTTTTCTAGCTGCTTCACGTGCTTGTTGTGCTTTCACAGCTTTTTTCACAAGTGATTTAGACAGTTGACCTTTTTCTTCTAAGTAATAAGGTAATTTGTCGGCAACTACTGAATCAACTGCACTACGTGCTTCCGGTGTACCTAATTTTGATTTGGTCTGTCCTTCAAACTGCAACAGTTCTTCAGGAATACGAATAGAGATAATCGCAGTCAAACCTTCTCTTATATCATTACCATCTAAATTTTTGTCTTTAGTTTTTAATTCGTTAATACGACGTGCATAATCATTAAACACGCGAGTCATGGCAGTTTTGAAACCAACTTCGTGTGTTCCACCGTCTTTAGTGCGGACATTATTAACGAAACTTAAAATACTCTCTGAATATTGATCATTGTATTGAAAAGCTACTTCAACCTCAATATCATTGGCTTGACCGTAGAAAGTTGTTACATCATGTAACACTTCTTTACCTTCGTTTACATAACTAACAAATTCTTTTATACCGTCTTCATAGTGGTAGACTTCTTCACGTTCTTTACCTTGTCGTTTGTCGGCTAATGTAATTTTTAAACGTTTAAGTAAAAACGCTGATTCTTGCAAGCGTTCACTTAACGCATCAAAGTTGAACGCTGAAGCATTTTTAAAAATCTCAGGATCAGGTTTAAATGTTACTTTGGTACCTGTTTTTTTAGTTTTTCCTTTTTTCACTAATCCAGTGGCTGGTTTGCCGCCATCTTTAAAACTTTGTTGATAAATTGTTCCATCTCGATAAATTTCTACTTCTAACCAAGCACTCAAAGCATTCACTACAGAAGCACCAACACCATGTAAACCACCTGACGTTTTATAGCCACCTTGGCCAAATTTACCACCAGCGTGCAAAATAGTAAAAATAACTTCAACAGTAGGTTTACCAGATGCATGAATTCCTGTAGGCATACCACGTCCATTATCTTCTATAGTAATACTTTCATCTTTATTGATTGTTACTAAAATTTCATTACCATGGCCATTCAAAACTTCATCGACGGAATTATCGACAACTTCATATACTAAGTGATGTAAACCACGCTTATCGGTTGAACCAATATACATACCAGGTCTTTTTCTAACAGCTTCTAACCCTTCTAAAACCTGAATGGAATCATCCGAATAATTATTTTGCTTATTCATTGCCAATCGTTTCGCCCTCCTACAAACGTACGTTCGTTTTTAAAACTATACAATAGTTATTCTTATATAAATTTAGCTAAATTGCAAGCGTCAAAGTAACATTTCATTAACAAATCATTTACTTACTTTAAATTATGGTCGTTTTATTATAGTATCATATGGTAAAATAAAATTAATGTCATTAAAGGATGTGTAAATGTATATGATGATTGTAATTATGTTGATACTGAGTTACCTCATTGGTGCATTTCCAAGTGGCTATGTTATAGGGAAATTATTTTTCAAAAAAGATATTAGACAATTTGGAAGCGGAAACACTGGTGCAACTAATAGTTTTAGAGTTTTAGGTAAACCTGCTGGGTTTATCGTTACATTTTTAGACATTTTCAAAGGATTTATTGTAGTATTCTTCCCACTTTGGTTACCTGTACATGCAGATGGCCCAATTACTACTTTGTTTACAAATGGTTTAATTGTAGGTGCATTTGCAATACTAGGACATGTGTACCCGGTATACCTAGGATTTAAAGGTGGAAAAGCAGTTGCTACTAGCGCTGGCGTAGTATTTGGTGTGAATCCTCTATTATTAATAATTTTAGCAGCCATTTTCTTCGGGATACTTTATTTAACTAAATATGTTTCACTATCAAGTATTATAGCATCTATTTGCTGTGTGATTGGTGCACTATTAATTAGAGACTATATATTATTAGTTGTCAGCATATGTATTGGTATATTATTGATTATTAGACATAGAACAAATATCGTTAGGATTTTTAAAGGTGAAGAACCTAAAATAAAATGGATGTAACTTTTTTATTTTGCTAAGCTTCATACCACACTAATCTCGAAATCAACATTAGCTATTTACGTCAAGGTCATGTTACTACAGCACCTTGATACACACGAGGAAGTAGTATAGAGTTCAAAAATTTGAATTTTATACTACTTCCTTTTATATTTAAATTTGTAAGTCATAAGTATGAATTTTATGTAAATTTTTTGAGAATATTCTTAAATCTAAAAATTTTGAAGAAAAATGTGCTATACTGCAATTATCATTATCCAAAAGGGGTAATGTTAGAGTATTGGCAATATGTTAAAAATACTGTAGTAAGACAAGTGCTTACGCAGAAGGGAGACTTTAATATGCAATTAAAACTTTCGGAAAATGCGGTATCTTGGTTTAAGGAAGAACTTGATTTGCCTGAGGATAACAAAGTCTTACAATTCTTCGTACGTTATGGTGGAGAATTCCAATTAAAACAAGGATTCAGTCCAGCGTTTAGTGTTGACAAAAAAGACGATGTCGAAATCGGTTATGAAACGAATTATAACGGTTTAGACGTTGTTATTGCAGAAAAAGATTTATGGTATTTTGAAGATGATAATTTATTTATAGATGTAACTGACAATGAAGATGAAATTACTTACATTGCTAATTAATTCATATAAAAGCGCCTAAACCATTACAAATGGCTTAGGCGCTTTTGTTTTTAATATTATATGGATTGTTCTCACTTCGTAATTGCACTTAAAGTATAGTGCAAAGTTTGCCAAAACTACATTATTTGCGCATTATTATTTTTTAACTTCTAAATTTTCTCCTGCTTTATTACGTTCATCGACATCTTTATATACTGCATGCCACTCTGGGAAGGTACGATCTAATCTTATTGGTTTCCCGTCTGCTTTTCGTATGCATGTGAGCGTTGTAGAGCCTGTTGTAGCTAATTCTCCTGCCTCATTGTATATTTCATAACAATAAAGTGAACGTAAACGAGAATAGCGCTCTACCCAAGTTTTAATTGTTACTTTTTCAGGATATGTAATTGGTTTAATATATTTAACATTAATTTCCGTTACAGGTGAAATAACACCACTATCTTCCATAGCTTTGTAACTAAAACCTAATTTAGTTATATAGTCCGTTCTCGCCACCTCAAACCATGTTGGATAATTCCCATGATAGATAACGCCCATTTGATCTGTTTCTTGATATCTTGCTTCTATTTCAGTGAGTGTATAAATCATTCTCTTTCCTCATTTCAATTAATACATTACTGTTTAAATACTAACATAGAAAAACGGCTATGAAAGCTCAAAAGCTCACATAGCCGTTAGATGTTTAAAATTATTCTGCTAATTTATTTCTTAATACAAGTTGTAAGATACCACCATGACGATAGTAGTCTAATTCAACGTTAGAATCGAAACGAGCTACTGCTTCAAATTCGATTACTTTGCCATTGTCTTTTTTCGCTTGTACTTTAACTAAATCATGTGGTTTCACGTTTTCATCAACGTTAACAGAAATAATTTCAGTACCATCAATACCTAAACTATCAGCTGATTCACCATCTTTAAATTGTAATGGTAATACACCCATCATAACTAAGTTTGAACGATGGATACGTTCATAACTTTGCGCAATGACAGTTTTAACACCTAATAAGTTAGTACCTTTGGCAGCCCAGTCACGTGAAGAGCCCATACCATAATCATTTCCAGCTAACACAACTAAACCTGTGCCATCTTCTTTATATTTCATAGCAGCATCATAAATTGCCATTTGTTCGCCTGTTGGCCAATAAGTTGTGAATCCACCTTCTGTACCTGGAGCTAATTGGTTTTTAATTCTAATATTCGCGAACGTTCCGCGTACCATAACTTCATGGTTACCACGACGTGAACCATATGAATTAAATTGACGAATTGGTACGTCATGATCTAATAAATATTTACCTGCTGGCGTATCTTTACCAATCGCACCTGCTGGTGAAATATGGTCTGTTGTTACTGAGTCACCAAATTTACCCATTACACGTAAATCATTTAATGGTTCAATCTTACCTGGCTCTTTAGAAAGGCCTTGGAAGAATGAAGGGTTTTGAATATAAGTTGATTCCGGATCAAAGTCATATAATGGTTGGTCCGTAACATCAATCTCATTCCACATTTCGTTATTATTATAAACTGACTCATATTCTTCTTTGAATAATTCAGGTGTAACAACACTATCAACAGTATCTGATACTTCTTTGATTGAAGGCCAAATATCTTTTAAGAATACATCTTCGCCGTCTTTACCTTTACCAAGCGGTTCATTTTGTAAATCAATATCAACAGTACCTGCTAATGCGTATGCAACTACTAATTGTGGTGATGCTAAGTAATTGGCTTTTACTAATGGATGAATACGACCTTCGAAGTTACGGTTACCAGATAATACTGAAGTAACAAGTAAGTCTTCTGAAGCAATCGCTTTTTCAATTTCTTCACGTAAAGGACCTGAGTTACCGATACATGTAGTACAACCATAACCAACTAAATTAAATCCAAGATCATCTAAATATTGTTGTAGGCCAGAATCTCTTAAATAACCTGTAACAACTTTTGAACCTGGAGCTAAAGAAGTTTTAACAAATTCAGGAACTTCTAAGCCTTTTTCAATTGCCTTTTTAGCAACTAAGCCAGCCCCTAGCATTACATATGGGTTAGATGTATTTGTACATGATGTGATAGCTGCAATAGCTAAATCACCAGTTTTCATAGTTGTTGATGTACCATCATTAAATTCGATTGTTGCAGTTTTGTCGAATTCACTTTCATCAAATCCGTGACCTTGGTTACCCGCTGGTGCCGTTACAGATTTTTCAAATTCTTCCTTCATATCGCTCAAGAAAATTAAGTCTTGAGGACGTTTTGGTCCAGATAATGATGCTTCAACTGTAGATAAATCTAAGTCTACAACGTCTGTATATTCTGGGTCTTCTTTGTCAACATCAAAGAACATGTTGTTTTCTTGTAAATATTTTTTCACTAATTCAATATGATCTTCTGAACGACCAGTTAATCTCATATATTTCAGTGATTCTTCATCTACAGGGAAGAAACCACATGTTGCACCATATTCAGGCGCCATATTAGCAATTGTTGCACGGTCAGCCAATGGTAAATGTTGTACCCCTGGTCCGAAGAATTCAACGAACTTGCCTACAACACCTTTTTTACGTAATTCTTGTGTTACACGTAGAGCCAAATCAGTAGCTGTAGAGCCTTGAGGTAAAGCGTTAGTTAAGCGTACACCAATTACTTCTGGAATTGGGAAGTAAGAAGGTTGTCCTAACATACCTGCTTCAGCTTCGATACCACCAACACCCCAGCCTAGTACTCCAATACCGTTAATCATTGTAGTATGTGAATCTGTACCTACTAATGTATCTGGGAATGCTACTTCTTCTCCATCTACGTCACGCACATGAACAACATTTGCTAAATACTCTAAGTTAACTTGGTGCACGATACCAGTTGCTGGTGGTACTGCACTATAGTTATCAAATGCTTTAGTTGCCCAATTAAGGAATTGGTAACGTTCATAGTTACGCTCAAATTCTAATTTCATATTTCGTTCTAAAGCGTCTGGGTTCGCATAGCTATCAACTTGTACTGAGTGGTCGATAACTAAATCTACAGGCACCTCTGGATTGATTTTATTTAAATCTCCGCCTACGTCATCCATAGCTTTACGTAGTGATGCTAAGTCAACGACAGCTGGCACACCTGTAAAGTCTTGTAAAATAACACGTGAAGGTTTGAACGGAACTTCTCCTTCTGCCCCATCCACGAATTTTGATAATGTTTTAATATGATCGTCAGTAATAACGAAACCATCTTCTTGACGTAAAACTGATTCTAATAACACTCGAATTGAATATGGTAACTTAGAAATTTCAGTTAAACCTTGCTCTTCTAAAGTGTTCAAATCGTAATAAGTATATGATTTTCCATTTAGGTCAAACGATTTTTTCGCTTGCGCTTTAATATTAGAAGCCATATATATCCCCCCTGATATTTATTAATTGTGCCGTTAACTAAATTGTATTATTATCTTTTGCTGAAAACAACTACATAACGCTAGTTTCCCGGCAAAATTAGATTTGATTTTCCAATCAGTTAACATAAGCGTACCTTATCATACCATTAAAGTGCAATAAGTAAACATTATCAATTGAGAATCATTATCATTGAATGCTAAATAAAAAACCGAGAATCAATATGATCCTCGGCTCTAGTAAAATATTACTGTTCTGTATTTCTGAAATCTTTACGACGCTCAATAATGTCATCTTCGTATTCATCTTTTTGTAATTCTACATAATCTTTCATACGATGTTTATTAGGCGTCAGTGTTAAACCTAAGAACTTACGCTCTTGGTTTGCATCTTTGTAGAATGAAATCATCATCATTATTACTACAAAGGAGAATGGCAAGGCACTAATTATCGCCGCACTTTGGATGGCGTTTAATGCTTCTGCACCGTTCCCGCCACCTGCAAATAGTAATACAAAGGCAATAAGTGATTGTGCTACTCCCCAAGTTACTTTGACAAAATTTGTAGGTTCGAGTGAACCGAATGACGTTTGCATACCTAATACAAATGTCGCAGAGTCTGCAGATGTAATAAAGAATGATCCAATTAATACAAGTGCAATTAATGATAAAACAATACCAAATGGCAAGTCATTAAATACACCAAAGAGTTGTGTTTCAGCTGACATTTCAAATAATTTAGGGTCTTTTTTACCTGTTTCAATACCAAGTACACCAAAGACACTAAACCAAATGAAACTTACGATTGCTGGCACTAACAGTACGCCACCAATAAACTCACGAATTGAACGTCCTTTAGATACACGTGCAATAAAGATACCAACGAATGGGCTCCAACTTAACCACCAACCCCAATAGTAAAGTGTCCAGCTAGTCATCCATTCTCGTTTTTGAGGATTTTGTGCCGCTGTATCAAAAGAGTTCGCTAAAAATGAATTTAGTAAACTACCAGTTGAGCTTGTCATCATGTTTAAAATTAGTACTGTAGGACCAATAATTAACACAATAATCATTAGTAATAAACCTAAACTAATGTTTAAATTACTTAAATATTGAATACCTTTACTTAAACCTGACCAAGCACTTATAAGAAATAAAATTGTTACGATTGTAATAATGATACCCTGTACCCAAATATTATTTGGAACATCAAATAAATAGTTCAAACCACCATTAATTTGTAATGCACCCATACCAAGTGATACTGCCACACCAACTACTGTAGCGAATACTGCAAGCACATCAATAATTGTCCCAATAGGTCCTTCAACTTTATTCCCTAACATTGGTCTTAAAGTTCTAGAAATTAAGCCTGGCTCACCTTTTCTAAATTGAGCATACGCTAACGCAAGTGCAACTACTCCGTAAATTGCCCAGGCATGGAATCCCCAATGGAAAAATGTAGAGCGTAATGCTTCAGTATATGCAGCTTTAGTTTCAGGTTCAGCTGTTGGTGGAGCAGCAAAGTGTGCCATTGGCTCTGCCGCACCATAGAATACTAAACCAATACCCATTCCTGCACTAAATAACATTGCAAACCAAGATATTGTATTAAATTCAGGTTTGTCATTGGGTTTACCTAATTTAAGTTTACCAATTGGACTGAACATTAAAAACACACAGAAAAATACAATAATCGTTGTTAGAATGAGGTAGTACCAACCTAATTTATCAGTAATCCACAGTTTAATCTCATTCGTAACGTCTCCAAATTGCGTTGGCCAAATTGCACCAATTAGTACAACTATCGCCACTACAATTGCACTATAAATGAAAACGGGAGAACGTTTGTTATTACGATTAGTCGTTTCAGATGATTTCATAAAAATTAACTCCCCTTCATAAATTTTATTATAAGGCTAAATCTTATAATATTATTTAATATTATAGCCACGTTTTAGGATAGCAAAACTAGCAAAATTAATCAAATCGTCTTTAATTAATTTCTTTTATTATACAATATAATTCCCAAGTCAAATGTACTTTAAAAAAGTATTTTCATAAATTTATTTATATAGTATAATCAAATTTAATATAATAGCAAAGTGAGGGAATTTAAAAATGTTAAAAGAATTTAAAGATTTTGCATTAAAAGGTAACGTACTGGACTTAGCCGTTGCAGTAGTTATGGGTGCAGCTTTCAACAAAATTGTTACTGCCCTAGTTACATATATCATTATGCCTTTAATTGGTTTAATTTTTGGTACTGTTGATTTTGCGAAAAGCTGGTCATTTATGGGTATAAAATACGGTATGTTCATTCAATCAATAATTGATTTTATCATTATTGCATTTGCATTATTCATCTTTGTTAAAATTGCTAATACCCTTATTAAACAAGAAGACGAAGAAATTGAAGAAAATACAGTATTATTGACTGAAATCAGAGATATCTTAAAAGAAAAAAATTAATAAAAAACTGGAACAAATAATTCCAAGTTTCAGATTGTCAACAAAGTCTCTGGCTATGTGGGCAGTTTTTTTATGCACTTTTTCCGCAGAGTCGGCATAAATCACTGACAACATTACAAAAATCATTTGGTAAAAAAAGCAATATTTTAAGACTTTTAGTAAAAAACTAAACACGTCATTTTTATGATATAGAAAATAAACAAACCCTTCGCAAATTAATGCGAAGGGTTTAACTACGTTCTAAAACTTTAAGCCGTGCTTAATTTCATGTGATGTCACTGTTGCTTAAATTGCGTCACACTTTGATAACCTTCTGTCGTTACCTCTAAAATGAGTGGAATACGCTGTTTTAGCTCACTCACATGTGAAATAATACCAACCATTCGGCCAGTCGACTTCAAGCTTAATAATGTATCTAACGCTGTTTCCAATGTTTCTTGATCTAATGTACCAAAACCTTCATCAACGAACATAGAAGATAGTACAATTCCACCCGCTTCTTGTTGCACAATTTCACTCAAACCAAGCGCTAATGCTAACGAGGCTTGAAAGGACTCTCCACCTGATAATGACGAAATATGACGTGTTTGATTTGAATACGCATCAAAAACATCTATTTCTAACCCACTATAACCTTGAGACACTTGTTGTCGACGCTTTAATTGGTAGCGCTGATTTGTCATCAATGCTAGACGTTGATTCGCTTGACCTAAAATGCGTTCTAAATAATGGATTAGTACATAGTTTTCTAGTGTTAATTTGTGCTCATTTTTCCCTGCTAGTATTTCTGATAACTGAAAAATTTCTTGTTGTGTATGCAAATAATCATTTAACTCAGCAATTAAATTTTTTATTGCAGTAAATTTCGTTTTATTAAAGTCAACTTTATATTCATGTTGATTTAATTGTGTAGTTATTTGCGTTAATGCTGTTTGTTGTACACTCACTTGTTGTTCTAAGTCATCAATGTTGGCAACTGTTTGGTTTCGTGTCGCTTCTTCTAATTGCGAAACTACAATTGATATAGTTTGTTTTTCTTTTTCAAAAGTATTGATTTCTGTTTCAATTGCCGATTTATTGTTGAGTTGTTCTATTGCTGTTTGGACTTGGGCCATAGTAGTGAACCCAATACGGTGCATTTCTTGTTGTACTTTCTCGTCTGTAGTTTGCAGTTCATCTTTAATATCTTGTAATTGTGCTTCTACATATTTTTTACTATTACGTTCAATATTTAATTGATTTTGACACTTCTGTAAGTCGTTATTTAATTGCTCAACGGTATTATCAAAATTTGTAACATCTTCATTTTGCGCATCAAATGTTTTAACAAAATCAGTCGTATTGGCACACTGCGTTACTCTTTCAAAGTCATTGATTAAAGTTTCGTTTTGTTGATATTGCGCTTCAGATTTTTTCAAATCTAACTCTAAAGTATGTGCTTGTTGTTCTAATTGTTGTAATTGTGTTCGTTGATTTTGAATATAAGTATTACGTTGTTTTGCCGCAGTGCGTTGATCTTGAATTTGAGTAAGTTGTTGCTCTAATTCAGCAATATCATACGTTTCATCCATATTTACAGGGTTAGCTGTTTGTTGTGTTGTCAAATGCTCTAATGTTGTTGTATGTTGAATAATTTGCTCCTTACATTGTTGCATACTATGTTCTAGCTTACTTAATTCCTGTTGACGTTTGCTTAAATTTTCAAAATCTATGTGTTGCGCTAGGTCATGTACTTCATTACCACATACTGGACATGTATCACCTATATTTAAAATAGTTTGAATTTGTGCAATCGCTTCTTGTTTATTACTAAATTGTAAATTGACTTGATCAATGTCGTTATAACTTGCCGTCAACTGCGCTAATTGTCGCTCTTGAGCTTTCAATTTAGCTTGTTGCTGCTCAATTTCTTCTTGATTTTTAATATATTGTTGTTTTGCCGTTTCGTTACGTTGATATTCCTTAATTTGATTAGTTAACTCGTAGATTTGTTGGTCAATTTTTTCAATAGCCTCATAGTCCGGTTGCTCATCTTTTAGTTCATTGTGTAACTGCTCAATCCGCTCTTTAACTTCCGTCAATTGTTGACTCTGTTCATTATATACTTGTTGAATGTCTGTAATTTGATTATATGCTGTTTTATATTTCTCGATGTGCTGATAAAACATTTTAGTATTAGATAAAAATTGGCGTTGTTGTTCTATTGTTTCACTGTGATTTTGTTGTCTATCATAGTGTTGTTGTAACTCCGTTTGCTCTTGTACCAACTGTCCTATAGTTTTTTCAACTTGATATAATTGTTGTTCTGTTGCTAGCCGTTTTTCATCCAGTGTTTTTTTATTTTCAATTAAATTGGCTAATGGTTTGACTTCATTTAATTTTGTTAATGTTTGCTTTAAATCTTCAATTCCAGGTTCTCGTTCATTTAACTTTGCTAACTCGGCTTGATTTTGCTGAAGTTTGTGGAAATTATCTTGCAGTTGTTTATTATGCTCGAGTTGCTGTTGTATTGATTCTAATTGTTGTTGCTGCGATTGTTGTTGTTTTGTTAACTGCTCCAATAGTTGATTTCCAGTGCGCTCAAATTCAGGTATAACTTTCAATAATTGTTCCGTTTGTCTCACAGGAGTTGCTTTATGTTCTTGTAAAGAAGCATCGTTAAATGTTTCAATATCATGCCAATAATTCTCAAGTTGGTCGAAATTTCGTTCTATTTGATCACGACTCTCTTTAACATCATCAGTAAGTTGCTTTTGAATCATTTCAAAACGTTGACTATCAAATAAAGTTCTCAAAATTTCCTGCTTCTCTATGCTCTTTGATAATAGAAATCTTTTAAATTCACCTTGTGGCAAAATAAACAATTGTCTAAATTGCTCTGCATCTACCCCTAATAAATCTTTGAGCATTTGATTACCTGCAGTAATTTTACTTTCTCTTAATTCATAACCATCTTCAATGTATTGAAATATATCTAATTGGCCATTTGTCTTGCTCACATTGCCTTCTTTATAAAATGCACCTTGTCGTTCCACCTTAAAATAAGAGTCACCTAATTTAAATTCAAATACGACAGTCATTGGCGATTTACCATCTGCAAAATGACTTCTTAAATCTAACTCTTTGCGCCCCTTAGTAGAGGCTTCTCCAAACAAAGCATAGACAATAGCATCGAAAATCATCGTCTTACCCGAACCTGTTTTACCACTTATTAAAAATAATTGGTTTTCATGTACGTTTCTAAAATCTATATATTCATTTAAAAACGGACCAAAATTGGTTAAAGTTATTGAAATTGGTCTCATCTTTTATTCTTCTCCTTCCAACAAGTCATTGAGTAATTGCACTATTTTTTTATGTTGTAGCTCTGATAGTGTCGAATCAGTCATGCTTTGATAAAAGTTATTAATAATCTCTGAATCATTGAGTTCACGAAGTTCAGTATTATTTTCAACACTTGCCGTTTCAAAGTTAAACGACACATTTGTGAGTGATAATGTATTAGGATATATTTGTTTGAGATGCATCATCGGATCAGTCACATGCGTCATATTTTTCAACTTAAAATGAATATAATTTTCTTTATTTTTCAGAGGAATATTTTCTTGTATTGCTGCTTCGTAATCACCTTCTACAACTTCCAATTGCCGTTTAGGCTCTAACGGTATAAATAATTGCTGTTGTTCCATTTCATCAATCAATAACATTCGATAGCCTTTAGGCTGATTAACTTCTGAAAATGAATATTGTAATAACGAACCACTATAATGGATAAACTCTGAATCGATACTAAACGGATGATGTAAATGACCTAACATAACATAATTAAATGGTGCAAAAACATCCTGTTCTACCGACTCAACTGTGCCAATAGAAATTGGTCTTTCAGAGTCTGAACGTGTGCCACCTTGAACCGTCATATGTCCTATTAATACATTAAATTGTGATGTATCTAAATTTTCAGCCATATAAGTGATGCAACTTTGTGTAGCAGCTTGATGCGTCGTAATAGTTTTATCATCAAAGAAAGCTTGTACTTCACTTATGGTTGCAAATGGTAAACAATAAAAATTTACATTTCCTATATTGATAGGTGTAGCCATAGTAGCTAACTCTGTTCTAATATACATTTGTGACTTTTCGAACCATTTAGCACCATAATTAAGTCGCTCTTTGCCATCATGGTTACCGTTTGTCACAATCATAGGTATTTGCATATGTAAATTTAATTGGTTAATTGTTTCTTCAAATAACATAATCGCTGCTTTACTTGGATAACTCGTATCATATACGTCTCCAGCAATAACTATTACATCAGGCTTCTCTTTTTGCATTGCTGCTACAAATTCATCTAATATATAAGCTTGGTCTTCTAATAATGACTTGCCATTTAAAATTCGTCCTAAATGCCAATCAGCAGTATGTATAATTTTCATTTTAGTCATCCTTTTTTGCAGAACGCACGTTCTATTGTTTGTTAATAGTTTATCATACCGTTTATAAAAAGAAAAAGGGAGTGGTAAGAAATCTAAGTTTTATTAACAAGATTTCCTCGTCTCACTCCAACATCGCTAAGCAGAATTGAAAAGCATAATTGAAGCGGATTTTTTAGTTCAATTATCATCTGACAATAAGAAAGAGGCTAGGACAAATCCATTTTGTCCTAGCCTCATTATAAATAAAAATATTACTCTATTTATTAACTTACAAATACTTGCTTACCGCTAAAGTTTCATAACTATTTATACAAGGTTACGTTTTACTTTTTTAAATTTATATAGCATTGCCAATCTCCATGGCACAATCATACAAAAGGCAAGTAAGAAAAACATACCTGCAATTTCACCTGGATCAATTTGACTACTAACAAATACTTTAATTATTGTTCGAATCAGTAATAAAGTAATTAAAATAATGGGAAAGGCTTTAGATCGCTTCATATAAATTTGATGGCCATCTGTTTCAAAGCGTGACGTCCATATTAGAACGGTCGAAAACAATAAACCTAAAATAATACATTCAATAATTTCAAGTCCTGACAATCTAAAGTAAGGTATCACATACATTAACGCACCAGTTGCCATGAAAAACGGAGGTAAAATGATTTTCTTTTCGTTAACAGGAAATTGTTGCGCTTTCATTCTTATAACTATTACACCTATGCCCATTAAAAAAGCAACGACAATGGAGAAAACTAAATATAACACGACGACACCTTCTTTTATATTTTACAAATATCACAAACGATATTATAACATTCCCTCTATAGTTATTCATCATTTTGTCTTAAATTATAGCGCTGCCAAACAATAATCGCCACAAAAATTACATAAATTCAATTACCAGCTATCTTTGTTCATTTAAGACAAAAAAATAAGCCTTTTTCAAGGCTTATTCCCAAATCAATCCTGACAATTACATTGGAACTGATGAGTTTAAATTGTTTAACAAATGTCTCAAATAAGTCATGTCTTGTGTTTGGATTGCTTTGTTATATTGTAAAAATTCGTCATTATTGCAAAAATTAATATGTGCACAAGCTAATCTATCCAAGACTTCTTTGTCTTCCATATCATATGCATCTTTCATTAATTTTCCCCCTTCTATGTTTGATATTATATAATAATTGTAAATTATGTGCAAATAGTTTGTCGGAATTGTGCGAATATTACAATAATAATACCATCATTCTACAATAAATATTTCATTATATTGATTTTATATTTTATATGTTCCATAACCAAAACACATTAGATTTGCCAACATAAATTAAGAGCGGATAACTACGTTCGACAGTAGTTATCCGCTCTTTAATGGTCTATTATTTAGACTTCTTCATGTTTGAGTCCATATTTTTGTTCATCATTGTCATCATTTGATTTACTTTCTTTTGCGATGGTTTTTGACCCATTTGCATCATCATCATACGAAGCATTTCTTCATTAATTGGTGGGTTCTTTTTGAAATAATCCATCATATATTTTCTTGCTAAGAAGAAACCACCTACTAATCCAATGATTAGTGCTATTACGATTAATAAAACTGCTAACCAAACTGCCATTGTTTCACCCACTTTCCTATCCTAATGCATTTTACTAAATTAAATGTTTAATTTCAAGGAAGTTTAGCTTCAAACTCCTGTAACCTTATGTATTATATCAATATTAAATTCACTTTGTAAATACACTTACAAGAACATAAGTTCAACCACTAATTTAGCTTTAATTTATGTAACTTTCAATAGAAAATGACATGTTAATTTACTGTACACTTAAAATTTTTTGAATCATGATAAAAACAACATGACTTGAAGCATGTTTATCCATCAACATTTTGTAATGATAAAATTAAAGGCTAGGACACCTTAATGTCCCAGCCTTTACATAACTACAAATTATTAAAATGTTTGAATTTGATTTAACACATTCTCTTTAGTGAAACCGTATTTTTCTACGACTAAGTCACCAGGAGCACTAGCACCAAATGTATCAATACCGATAACTTTACCTTCAGTACCAACATATTTATGCCAGCCTAGAGAAGATGCCATTTCAATTGCAATACGTTTTGTAATTGATGATGGGATTACTGATTCTTTATACTCAGCTGATTGTTGATCAAATGCGTGCCAGTTAGGCATAGAAACTACTCGTACACCTTTACCTTGTGCATCTAAATCTTTAGCTGCATCAACTGCTAAGTTTACTTCTGAACCAGTCGCTAATAATAAGAATTCAGCATCTTTTTCTGATTCATAAACAACATACGCACCTTTACGTACGCCTTCTTCAACAACTGCTTCTGGTAAGTCTAAAGCAGTTAAGTTTTGACGAGTTAATACAAGTGAAGTTGGTGTGTTTTCTGACTCTAATGCAACTTCCCAAGCGACACGTGTTTCATTTCCATCAGCTGGACGAATCACATTCATGTTAGGAATCGCTCTTAAACCTGCTAATTGCTCTACTGGTTCATGTGTTGGACCATCTTCACCTACAGCAATTGAATCGTGTGTGAAGATAAATGTTGAATTTAAGCCCATAATTGCTGATAGTCTTAGTGCTGGTTTTAAGTAGTCACTGAACACGAAGAATGTTGCACCATATGGATGTAAACCACCGTGAGCAGCCATACCATTCACTGCAGCACCCATTGCGAATTCACGTACACCAAACCAAATATTTTTACCTTCAGGTGTTTCCGGAGTAAAGTCAACTGCTTCTTTAACATTTGACTTGTTTGAACCAGCTAAGTCAGCTGAGCCACCGAAGAATGATGGTACGCTTTGACTGATTGCTTGAATTACATCACCTGAATCAGCACGAGAAGCACCACTATGACCTGCTTCATATTTAGGTAACACGTCTTTATAATTTGTTGGTAATTTACCACTAATAGCTAATTTAAATTCTTTAGCTAATTCTGGGTATTTTGAACTATATTCTTCTACTAAGTTGTTCCAAGCTTCTTCATTTTCGTTTGCACGTTTTAACATTTGAGTTTGGAAAATTTCATATACTTCTTCTGGTACGAAGAAACGTTTTTCTGGATCTAATCCGTAATTTTCAAATGCTAATTTTCTTTCGTCTTCACCTAGTGGTGCACCATGAACGCCATTTGTATCTTGTTTATTAGGCGCACCATAGCCGATAATTGTTTTCACTTCAATGATTGTTGGTTTATTACTAGATTTAGCATCTTCAATTGCTTTGTCAATTGTTTCTAAATCGTTACCATCTTTAACAAAGATATGTTCCCAACCATAAGCTTCGAAACGTTCTTTTACATTTTCAGAGAATGCTTTATTTAACTCTCCGTCCAATGAAATATCATTGGAATCATATAAAACAATTAATTTGTCTAATTGATTATGGCCTGCAAATGATGCTGCTTCATGAGAAATACCTTCCATTAAGTCACCATCTGATGCAAGAACGTAAGTGTAATGATCTACAACGTTAGCATCTTCTTTATTAAATTTACCTGCTAAATGTTTTTCTGCTAAAGCCATACCTACTGACATAGCAAAACCTTGTCCTAGTGGACCTGTAGTAACTTCGACACCATCCGTATGTTTGAACTCTGGATGACCAGGAGTTTTAGAACCCCATTGTCTAAATTGTTTTAATTCTTCTAATTCTAAACTACCTGAAACATGTAATAAACTGTAAAGTAATGCAGAACCATGTCCTGCAGACAATACGAATCTGTCTCTGTTAAAGAAATCTTTTGATTGAGGATTAAAATTCAAATGGCGTGTCCATAAAGTGTATGCCATTGGAGCTGCGCCCATTGGTAAACCTGGGTGGCCTGAATTTGCTTTTTCAATAGCATCAATACTTAAGGCTCTTATTGTATCAATCGCTAGTTGGTCTTTTTCATTAAACATCTAATATGACTTCCTTTCTTAAATAGCATGATTCATATATTATTATAACTTATTTAACTTATAATTAACAAAAAATTAGATTATCTTTTATCTAGGTCTTTTTCATCCAATACTTTTTTGATTTTATCTGGCGTCACATCGTTTCCTTCTGGATCAATGACCCTTGTGCTTTCTAATTGCTGCTTAAAGCCTTTTCTAAACGATTCTAAATAAGCTTTACGTAATTTAGATTGTTCCTTCGCTTCTTTTTCAGTTAGCCCTTGTGCTTTTTTCTTTCTAGCTAATTCATTAATTCTATTAATATCTACACCATTTGATTCAGTCATAATAACCTCCATAGATTTATATCATATAAATTTTAACAAAAAAAAGAGCGGAACTAAATGCATTCGCTCTTTTTTATCATTCTAATTATTTAATTACTGCCATCGTTTGGTTCGATGCTTGTTCGCTATTTAAATCTTGTTGTAATTGATTATTATTTTGTTCTTTGTGCTCTGTAGTTATTTTATGATCAGTCATTTCGTACGTTTGTTCTCTATTATTATTTATATCTGCCGTTAGTACAAATATAGTACATAACAGCATCGTAGTAACAAGTATTAATAAATATGTTTTGATTTGTGACATATAGATAGAATTCATATAGTATCTCTCCTAGAACATTTGTTTGTACAAACACTTTAACAGAACACGTGTTCTTAGTCAATACAAAACGAACAAACGTTTGTAACAAATTTCAATTCATGCTATAATTGGATTAAATTAAATTAGGGAGTGCCTATTATGAGAGAATTAACAAAACGACAAAATGAAATTTTCGATTATATAAAGCAAATCGTGCAATCCAAAGGTTATCCACCAAGTGTTCGTGAAATTGGAGAAGCTGTCGGTTTAGCTTCTAGTTCAACTGTTCATGGTCATTTATCTAGATTAGAAGAAAAAGGCTATATCAAACGTGATCCTACAAAACCACGTGCAATAGAAATTGTCAGCGACCAACTTGGAGAACCAATAAATAACGAAGATACAATTCACGTACCAGTTATTGGTAAAGTCACTGCCGGCATACCGATTACTGCAGTGGAAAATGTAGAAGAATACTTCCCTTTACCAGAACATTTTACTTCTACACATAACAGCGATATTTTCATTTTAAATGTTGTTGGAGACAGTATGATCGAAGCTGGTATTTTAGATGGCGACAAAGTGATTGTGCGTAGTCAAACAATTGCAGAAAACGGAGATATTATTGTAGCTATGACAGAAGACAATGAAGCAACTGTTAAACGATTTTATAAAGAAAAAACGCGCTATAGATTACAACCAGAAAATAGCTCAATGAACCCAATCTATTTAAATCAAGTTTCTGTACTTGGTAAAGTGGTCGGATTATTCCGTGAAATGTAATAGTCTCCAAGCACTCTCATTCAGCACTATTTAACATAATAACTTGTAATCACACATACAAACTAAGAGGCTATGCCGTGACGGCATAGCCTCTATTTTGTATCTTTATCTTCTTTTTTGTCTAGAACTTCTTTTACTCGTTCTAATATATCTTCCGATTTATGTTTTTCATGTATTGTCATTAGCATCTCATCCTTACCTTTATAAGATACCCTAACATTTCATCACCAAACATTAGTTAGTATAGTTTTCCGTCCAATAAGGTTGACGCTCATCATTAAAAGCGACGCCTACTCCTAACTCATTATAACTAGAACGTAAGATATTTTTTCTATGTCCTAATGAATTCATTAAGCCTTCGTGTGCATAAATACTATTCATTTGACCATAAGCTAAATTTTCGCCTGCAGCATTAAATTTAATATCATCAGCTTTCAAACGATCAAATGGGGATTCATCATCTAAGTTGGTATGATCAAAATAATCATTCTCCGCCATATCTTTACTATGTTTTCTTGCTGTATCTGAAACATCACTATCATAATTCAATGTAGATAATTGATGTTGTTTTCTTTCAGCATTTACAATTTCAAAGTTTTGGCGTTCAAAACCTTCTTTTAATGCTTCAGATGGTGCACCATATTGTCCTTGCAATCGTTGTTCAAGCTGATCACTTACCAATAGTATTGCTGTTAAACCATTATCTTGATGTTTATCATAGAATGCCGTTGTATAGATTTGATTTTCATGAAATGTGTCATATTCATCATTCTCAATTTGGTATCTAACATTTCCTTTTTTCTTTTCAGTAATTGGTTCTCCTAATCTGTCTCTTACGACATCTTTAGGTGTACCATACTTGATTTTTGACTGTGATGTAATTGAATTTTGATTCGTATAAAGTGCATTGACTTTGTCGTCTAAATAACTGACCATCACAAAGTTACTATAATCACCAGTATAATAAGTATGCCAACTCGTACCATATTCATTGGAAGTTACACTCTTAGCTTCTCCAAATTTATTTTCAACGTCTGCTTTATCCATATTCATTTGAATATTACTTAAAGCAAATTGTTGTTCACTTGGCACTTTGAGTGACTTCGTAGATGATGACTGATTAGTTTGCCAAGCATTAATTTTTGTTTTGACCTCTTGTTGAACGTCTAACATAAAGGGTGACTCTTTTATTGGCACAATCAATACTATGCATAAAAAAATTAAACTATATAATAATATTTTTCTAATCTTCATCACCTACGTATTTTAGTCTCTATCACCGTTAAAGATAGAATTACGCACAATCACATAATCTACTTTTCGTAACGAATTCAAATCTTTACCGCCTGCATAAGAAATTGAACTCTGTAAATCTTGTTGCATTTCAATTAGAGTATCTTGTAGTGAACCTTTGTGTTCAACAAACATTTTTTTACCTTCAACATTTTTATGTTCACCTTTTTGATATTCCGAAGCACTACCAAAATATTCTTTGTATAACTTACCTTCAAGTTCTACTGTTTCTCCTGGAGATTCTTCATGTGCTGCAAAAAGAGAACCAATCATAACCATAGATGCTCCAAAACGCATAGATTTCGCTATATCACCATGCGTTCTAATACCACCATCAGCAATCATCGGTTTACGCGCTGCTTTACTACAATGGTTTAAAGCAGCTAATTGCCAACCACCTGTACCAAAACCTGTTTTAATTTTAGTGATACATACGCGTCCAGGTCCAATACCTACTTTTGTAGCATCTGCACCAGCATTTTCCAATTCACGAACGCCTTCAGGTGTTCCAACATTTCCTGCAATGACAAATGTCTCAGGTAAATGCGTTTTAATATGTTTTATCATATTAATGACCGAATCGTTATGACCATGTGCAATATCAATTGTAATGTATTCAGGCACTAACGCTTCAGCTGCTAACTGTTTTACAAAATCAAATTCTGGTGCCTTTACTCCGACAGAAATTGAAGCAAATAGACCTTTATTCTGCATTTTTTTAACAAATGGAATACGTGCCGCTTCGTCAAAACGATGCATTATATAAAAATAGTCTTGCTCCGCAAACCATTCCGCTAACTCTTCATTCATAACTGTTTGCATATTTGCTGGTACTACAGGCAACTTAAAAGTTCGCGGTCCAAATTTAATTTCTGTATTACATTCAGAACGGCTACTCACAATACATTTATTTGGTATCAATTGCACATCTTCATAATCAAAAATTTTCATAATAATATAAAACTCCTAACATTTATAATAAAACATAAAACTAATGGTAAGTTTTTACAGTATATAACATCTCATTCACTCAGCTTTCGATAATGAAAACGTTTTTTCACGAACAATATTACTGTATTACCATTAGATAATATACAATGTTTTACTTTGAATGTAAACGGACTTACGTCTTAAATTACCAACTAGATTTTTTCACACCAGGAATTTGACCTTTATGTGCATGTTCACGAAATGCAATTCTAGACATTTCAAATTTTCTCAACACACCTCTAGGTCTGCCACTAACCTTACAGCGTCTTGTTAAACGTGTTGGTGATGAATCTCTTGGTAATTTTCGTAAAGCTTCATAGTCACCTTTTGCTTTTAATTCTTTACGCAAGTCATAATATTTATTAACTAATGCTTCTCTTTTTTGTTCTTTTACTACTTTAGATTTTTTTGCCATATAACTTTCCTCCTACAAATCGTAATAATTACGTTTTAATAATATCACATCATTCTTAAATATCAAGTGAAAGTTTTTATCTATAATTACAATCCAAAACCAAGCAGACATTTACTTGTTATTTATAATAGTAGATTTATGATCTTTGTCTGTCTTAACTTAAATGATACTAACATCGTCCAATTAATTGTTGGTGTATCATTAAATCATTATCTTCAATATCTTTGTGACCTAATAGCACGTTTTTCCCTTGCGCAACAATGTGACATATGCTAAAATTTTAAATCGTAAGTATTCCTAATTGTAGAAAGGGTGTTAACTTTGCGCGTAAATATTACATTAGCTTGTACAGAATGTGGCGATCGTAATTATATTAGTACTAAAAACAAACGTACAAATCCTGAGCGTATCGAAATGAAAAAATATTGCCCAAGATTAAATAAATATACATTACATCGTGAAACAAAATAAGTAATTCTTATCTTTTGAATACGACAAGCATTACCAATCATCACTTCGGTGATGATTTTTTTATTATAAAAAAAACAAGTGTGTAATCAAATTATGTCATTTTTGATTACACACTTGCTATAAAATATATCTAATCTATAAAGTTCTAATGTTAAATGTAATTTACAACTTTACTACTTAATCTTTCGCTTCAAGATCAACGTCTGCAATATCTATGCCTAACGCTGCTGCAACACCTTTACCATAATTTTCATCTGCTTTATAGCAATGACGAATATGACGGTGTTGAACTTCTAGAGTTGTTCCTTCCATTTCATTAGCTGTATTTACAAACATACGCTCTTGTTGCTCAGGAGATTGTAGTCTAAATAATTTTCCTGGTTGTTCGAAGTAGTTGTCATCGTCTTCTCTGAAGTTATGTTCATAAGCAGTACCTTCTACTTCTAATGGTGGTTTTTTATATTGCGGTTGATCTTCAAATGCACCTTCGCTATTTGGATAGTAATGTGGTCTACCGCCTTGGTTATTATCTAAAATGCGCATTTGACCATCTCTACTGAATGGGCAAATATTTTCAACTCCAACACCTTTAGGTTGATTTACTGGGATTTGCCAATGGTTTGCGCCTAATCTATAACGTTGTGCGTCTCCATAAGAGAATAAACGCCCTTGTAACATTTTATCTGGTGAAAAATCTAATCCGGGAACGATATTAGTTGGTGCAAATGCAGCTTGTTCTACATCTTGGAAATAGTTATCCGGATTACGATTTAATTCAAATTCACCAACTTCAATTAATGGATAATCTCCTTTGTACCAAACTTTTGTTAAATCAAATGGATTATCTTTATGCTTTTTAGCTTGTTCTTCTGTCATTACTTGAATATACATTTTCCATTTTGGATAATCTTTATTTTCTATCGCTTCAAATAAATCGCGTTGTGAAGATTCTCTATCATAAGCAATAGTTTGAGCTGCTTCTTCTGGTTGTAAATTTTCAATACCTTGTTGTGTTCTATGGTGGAATTTCACCCATACACGTTCACCTTTATCATTATACATTGAATACGTATGAGAACCAAAGCCATGCATATTTCTAAATCCTTTAGGAATACCACGATCAGTCATTAAAATTGTCACTTGATGAAGTGCTTCTGGTAATGATGTCCAAAAGTCCCAATTATTTTGAGAACTTCTCATATTTGTTCTAGGATCACGTTTTACTGCGTGGTTTAAACTTGCAAATAATTTAGGATCTCTAAAGAAGAATACTGGCGTATTATTACCTACTAAATCCCAGTTCCCTTCATCTGTGTAAAATTTCAATGCAAAGCCACGAATATCACGTTCTGCATCAGCTGCACCACGTTCACCTGCAACCGTTGAAAAACGTGCGAACATTTCAGTTTGTTTACCTACTTCAGAAAATATGCTTGCACACGTGTATTTAGTAATGTCATTTGTTACTGTGAATGTGCCAAATGCACCTGAACCTTTAGCATGCATACGTCGTTCAGGTATAACTTCTCTATCAAAATGTGCCATTTGTTCTAAAAAATACCAGTCTTGCATAAGTAAAGGGCCTCTTGGTCCTGCTGTCATACTATTTTCTCTGTCAGATACTGGTGTACCAAAAAGACCTGTCAATTTTTTACGTTCGCTCATACGAATAACCCCCTATTTGTTCAGATAATAATAATTATTATCTACTACATATTTTAATGTATACCCTATGTTCAAATCAATAAAACCACTATTAAAAATCGCATTTTTCTGAATTCTCTTTACGCTTTATTGCTTTAAAGTTATAAAAAATATTTGCTTGTGGTTCTCAAAAGCATTAAAATAGTGTGTATACAAAATTTAAAAGTAAATAGGAGCCTTATTATGGAACAAAATAAATTAAATCGAGGTCTCAGTTCACGTCATATTTCTATGATTGCCATTGGCGGCGCTATCGGTACTGGACTATTCGTTGCCACAGGTAGCGTTGTATCACAAGCTGGTCCGGGTGGGGCCATAGCAGCATATTTAATTATTGGAATCATGTTATATTTCCTTATGTCTTCAGTTGGAGAATTAGCAACATTTTATCCTGTCTCCGGCTCGTTTAGCTCATATGCTACACGTTTTGTAGATAGTTCATTAGGTTTTACTATGGGTTGGTTATATTGGGTGATTTGGACGCTTGTTGCAAGTGTGGATATTATTATTGCAGCTAGCGTATTAAGTTATTGGGATGTATTTCATTTCTTTTCCACTGTGACATGGAGCATGATCTTTTTAGTCATATTATTTTTACTTAATATTTTCTCAGTCAAAGCATTTGGAGAAGCTGAATTTTGGTTATCGTTAATTAAAGTAGTAACTATCTTAATCTTTATTGTTATTGGCGTATTAATGATAGTTGGTATTTTAGGTGGAAAAACGTATGGTATTACAAACTACTCTATCGGCGAAGCACCTTTTGTCGGTGGCTTGTCAGGCTTTTTGGGAGTTTTATTAATCGCTGGATTCTCAGTTGGGGGTACTGAAGTAGTAGCTGTTACTGCGGGAGAATCTGACAATCCTCATCGTTCAATGCCAAAAGCAATTAAACAAGTATTTTGGAGAATTTTATTATTCTATGTATTGTCTATTGCAGTTATTGCTGCAATTATCCCATATACTGATCCATTACTGCTAAACGAAAGTGAATCTGTTAGCCAAAGCCCATTCACTATTGTTTTTGATCGTGTCGGTATCGCTTTTGCAGCTTCAGTCATAAATGCTGTCATTTTGACATCACTATTATCTGCAGCGAATTCTGGATTATATACTTCAAGTCGAATGTTATTTTCGATGGGACATGATAAATTAGCACCTAAATTTTTGGCACGTTTAAATAAAGGTACAAAATTACCTATCGCTGCGATATTAACTACTTTCATCGTTGTGTTGGCAGTTATTGTCCTTGCTCAATTTCAATCTAATATCGTATTTACATTATTAAATATCATTGGCTCTTTAGTTATCATTGTATGGGGTTCAAGTATTTTAGCACAAATACGATTACGCATGGCTATTAAAAAGCAAAATAAAGATGCGCAACAAGTCTTACCATATAAAGCTCCATTTTATCCATTTGGTCCAATTGTGGTAATTATAGCTTTACTATTTTTATTTGTTGGTAACTCAGTAGGTACTATTATAGCTGGCGATATTGCTGGATTATTAAGAAATATCGTACCACTATTCATCTTACTCATTATTTACCTTACACATAAATTTATGTTCCAAACAAAAGTTATCAAGCTTGAAGACATTAACTTAGATAATAAATATGAATAACTAAGTAAAGGACAAAACGGTTTCCCCGTTTTGTCCTTTTATTATGTTTCCTTAACTATCCCTCACAAATTTGTACCTTTGGTAATATTTTGTATTCAATTATTTTAACCTGTATCGTAATATAGTATAATTAAAGAAAATCAAGTACTTGAGGTGGAAAATTATGGTTGGACAAACAAATTTATTCGATGATGTACTCAAACCAGAAGAACGCTTTGTTATTGTTGTACAATCATTAGAAAATCTACACGACCAATTA
Source organism: Staphylococcus sp. GDY8P72P (assembly GCF_016890655.1). Classification (NCBI taxonomy): domain Bacteria; kingdom Bacillati; phylum Bacillota; class Bacilli; order Caryophanales; family Staphylococcaceae; genus Staphylococcus; species Staphylococcus sp. GDY8P72P. The sequence continues at coordinate 307,878 of NZ_JAFEQJ010000006.1, forward strand.
ATTAAGCGAACTCTACGAGAATATAGTAGCCTTAAACACGATCAAATGGAAAACTTATATGAGCATTTAAAATCACTGTTTTTAGAAGAGCCGTTTGCTGAAAATCAATCAGCATTTGCAATTACAGTTTATACTAATTTAGATTATGCTGCAGACCAAGTTTATGCCCACGTAAAACGTCATCGAGGCAAAAATGAGTGGACACATACAGCTAAATAGCTTAAGTCACGACTACTATAAATTTTGCTAAGAGATAAAGTAAGCTCTATTTTTTCTAGTTGCCTATGTTACAGTTGACCATTAATCTACGCTGACTTCATACAAGTTATGAAGTCAGTTTTTTACTATTAAATTTAGTTTGTCAGTAATAACAAAATCTATAACTTTCTCTTTATTATGCTCTAATAAATCATTTATTAAATTATAAAAACACGTTTCACAGTTTTGTTTATTTAAGACTTAACTGTAAAACGTGTTTCCCATATTTATTTCTTTAATTCTATCATTGGTTATAATTTTTGTTTTAACGTATGAGGTATACCATTGTCTGCATTTGATAAGGTAACTTCATCAGCAATGGATTTCACTTCATCATTGGCATTACCCATAGCAACAGCATGACCAACTACTGAAAGCATAGATATATCGTTAGAACTATCACCAAAAGCAATAACCTCTTCTAAACTAATCCCTAGTTTATCACACAACGCACTCACCGCATTCCCCTTTGAAACATCTTTAGCCATAAATTCAAGGAAGTATGGTTTACTTGTAGTAACATCTATTTCATCGTTGAAGGAACCAGCAAGATCACTTTTAGCTAATACAATATTACAGACATAATCTACACCCATAACTTTCGGCACAGCATCTTGAATATAGGCTTTTAAATCATCAACTTTTTTCATAGGTAAACCCGTTAATTCAGCTTCAATATTCATGTATTCATGTTCACCTTCATAAATAATGTGGCCATCATGATATGTTAAAACGAAAAATGATTTTTTTCTGCAGTAATCAACAATTTGATCAAAGTTTTCTTTTGATACTGGTTTATTGACTGTTACATTTTCCGTAGCTACATCCACAGTATTGCCACCATTATAACTGATAACATGACTTTGATGTGCATCTAAATTTAACAATCGTGCTGTAGGTAGCATACCTTCAGTCGGTCTACCTGATGCTAATACTACTTTGTAACCTTCGTCTTGTATTTTAATAAGATAGTCTTTTGTTTCTTCTCCTACTTGATTTTCATGGTTCATCAATGTATCATCCATGTCCATGACAATTAACTTATATTTACTCATGTTGTAGTGCTCCTTTCCAATTAACCCTATAGTCCTATCATACTACAAAAAATTATGAATGGTATACGAGTTCAGATGTTACACCAGTTTCATTAATTGTCACTAGTTCTGAGCGACACTGTGAAAATTCATTTTTTAACGCTCTTACTAATTTCCCACTTTTTTCCTTGCTTATAAGCGTTAATATGGTAGGACCTGCACCACTAATTACAGTTGCGTATGCTTGATGAGATTTTGCAATTGCTTTAACTTGTGCAAACTCCGGTATTAAATGTTGTCGGAAAGGCTCATGAAACCCATCTTGCTCCATCATTTTGCCTGCCAATTCATAATTATGTTGAATTAACGCACTGATCATAGTATTACTGATTGCACTATTTTGCACTGCCTTTTTATACGAAAATGTGTCTGGCAGCACATTTCTTGAATCATCTGTACGTAATTCATATGACGGCACTGTGATAATTACATCCACTTTAGGTGTATCGATACTAGAAACTTCAGTAACATTTTCCACTTCATTATAGTAGCCTAACACTAGACCACCATAAATCGTTGGTGCTACGTTATCAGGATGTCCCTCGAATTCAGTAGCTAATTGTAATAATTCATACTGCGAGAGCTCAATATCACCAAAATAATTTGCTATGTATAAAGCACCAACTAACGCTGACGCTGATGAACCTAAGCCACGTGCTAAGGGAATATCACTGCGCATTTCGATGGATAATGCAGGCAAAACTACATCATATTTTAAGGCAACTTGTTGTGCTATTTGATAAATATAATGTGATTCGTCAGTAGGTAATCCTTCTACATTCGGACCTATATGATGAAAATGCCATTGTTCATCATTCGTAATTGTTACTTGTAAATACAAAAATTTATTTAATGCCATACCAATAGAATCAAAACCGACACCTAAATTAGCTGTAGATGCCGGTATTTTGATATTTAAACTTTTCACCATACTATAGTGCCCCTTTAATATAATCTAGAATGCTTTGTCTATCGTTTGGTAGAGGTTTAATAGGGTTATCTAATAATGAAATAGCAGTATCTGGGTCTTTTAAACCATTGCCTGTTAATACTGCCACTACTTTTTTACCTTTAGGTAATTTGTTTGCTCGGTGAAGTTTAATCAAACCAGCAATGGAAGCATTACTAGCTGGTTCACTAAATACGCCTTCTTTAGTTGTCATCAGTTTATAAGCTTCTAAAATTTCCTCATCTGTTACACTATCGATTTGACCATTTGATTCCTCCAAAGCATTCGTAGCTTTAGACCAACTTGCAGGGTTACCAATACGTATTGCAGTTGCAACTGTTTCTGGATTTTTCACTACTTTATTTTGAACGATAGGTGAAGCTCCTTCTGCTTGGAATCCAAACAATTGTGGTAATTGGGTATTTAATTGATCATGATATTCTTTAAAACCTTTCCAATAAGCTGTAATATTACCAGCATTGCCAACTGGAATAGCTAAAATATCAGGTGCCTCACCGTCAAGTTGGTGAACTACTTCAAAAGCACCTGTTTTTTGTCCTTCGATACGATAAGGATTAACAGAGTTAACCAACTCAATTTCGCCGTTTTCTGCAACTTCTTTAACAATTTCTAAAGCTTCATCAAAATTTCCTTCTATTGAGACAATTTCAGCACCATACATAACTGCCTGTGATAATTTACCTAAAGCAATTTTGCCCTCTGGAATTACAACAATTGCTTTTAAACCTGCTCTTGCTGCATAAGCAGCAGCAGAAGCTGATGTATTACCAGTGGATGCACATATAACAATTTTTTTGCCTTCTTCTTTTGCTTTAGTCATTGCCATAACCATGCCTCTATCTTTAAATGAACCAGTAGGATTTGCACCCTCATATTTTACGTATAATTCGATATCTAACATTTCTGATAAATTTTCACAATAAATTAAAGGTGTTTGCCCTTCATTTAAAGTTACTTTAGGTGTATTTTCATTAACTGGTAAAAATGTTTTAAATTCCTCTACTAAACCTTGCCATCTTTTCATTATGCATGAACCCCTTCTACTGGATATACTTTATTTACTTGTAAACCTGCTGCTTCAATTGATTGTTGCGGTGAATCGTCTACACCATAAACAATTAAACTTACCGTATCTTGATTTCTTTCTTGAACATCTAAATTTTTGTGCAATGGTAATGCACCTTTAATAGTTTCTGCAATATCTTTTGCAGTTAAACCTTGCTTGTCTACTACTACATAGTAGTTTTCTTTTTCTTTTAATGTAATCGTATCAGATTCATCGTCGATCATTTCTTTTGTTTTTTCTGTTTTCAATTCAAAATGTGGCGGCAGTGTGTGTAAATCATATTCAAAATGTAATGCTACGTTTAATAGATCACTTGCTACGGCACTACCAGTAGCTAAACTACCAGCACCTTTACCATAGAACATAGTTTCACCGACTGCATCACCGATTACATAAATTGCATTAAATTCATCTTCCACTGAAGCTAGTTGATGTGCTTTACTTATTAATGTTGGTGCCACAGAAGCATTCACTTGCCCATTTTCATATGTTCCTTTACCAATCAATTTAATTTTATAGCCAAGTTCATCAGCAACTTTTATGTCTGCTAAACTAACATCACTAATACCCGTGCGTTGCACATCAGTTAGATTAATGACCTGATTAAATGATAAATAAGAAGTGATAACCACTTTTCGAGCTGCATCGATACCTTCGACATCATCAGTTGGGTCCGCTTCAGCAAATCCTAGACGCTGTGCTTCAGCTAAAGCGTCGTCAAAAGATGTTTCTTCGCGAGTCATCTTACTTAGGATGAAGTTAGATGTACCGTTGAGAATCCCCATAAATTTACTAATGTTATTTGCATTTAATCCATTATTAATTGCATTTACTATCGGAATGCCACCTGCAACACTTGCTTCATATTTCAATGCGACACCATTTTGTTCTGCTAAATCTTCTAATACTCTTAAATGCACAGCTAGAAGATCTTTATTTGCAGTAATGACATGTTTCTTCTGACTCAAGGCACCTTTCAACCAATCTACTGTTGGTTCAATACCTCCCATAACTTCTACTACAATATCTACTGAATCATCTTCTAAAATATCGTTTACATCTTCAGTTAAATGATATTTAGAAACATTAATTGGTCTTTTACGTGATTTATCTTTCACTAATATATGTTTAATATTAATATCTTTATTAATCGTATCAATAATTTGTTGTCTATTTTCTTCAATAATCTTTACTACACCTGATCCTACAGTACCTAGACCAAGTAATGCTACATTTAATTCCTTCATAAGTTCATTCCTCCGATTGTTCTTCTTAAAAATACAATTGTACAGTTGAAAAATACTAGAATATGGTATAGTATAAGTTCATTCCCAAAATTTGTAAAGCTCAAGTTGTTGAAACATATTTATATCCTATCATTGTTATAGGTAAAACTAAACAAAATTTTCTGATTTTTTAGAAAGGTTGTAAAATTATGAAAGTAACTAAATTCGGTGGCAGTTCTGTATCTAATGCAGAACAAATAAAAAAAGTATTAAATATTGTAAATGCTGATCCAGAGCGCAAAATTGTAATTGTATCAGCACCAGGAAAAAGAACTAGTGACGACACAAAAACAACTGATTTGCTTATTCGTTTATATGAAAAAGTAATAGAAGGTTTAGATTATCGTCCTAAGCAAGAAGAAATTATTCAACGTTATGCAGATATTGTATATGCGTTAGAAATGGATGATGCAATGTTAACTACATTTGATCACACATTGACTCAATATATAGTTAACTTAAAGTCAAAACCATCTCGTCTACTTGATGCGTTATTATCTTGTGGCGAAGACTTTAATGCTCAGTTAATTGCTGCATACAATAATAGTCAAGGTATTCCAACACGTTATATTTCTCCTGGTGAAGCTGGTATCGTAGTAAGTGATTTACCACAAAATGCTCAAATTTTAGATCAAGCTTACGAGAATTTATATCAATTAAGAGATTATAAAGAGAAGTTAATTATCCCTGGTTTCTTTGGTGTATCACGCCAAAATTTTGTAGTGACATTCCCAAGAGGTGGTTCCGATATAACAGGAGCTATTGTCGCTAGAGGTGTCCGAGCAAATATTTATGAGAACTTCACAGATGTATCGGGGATTTATCGTGCACATCCTGGTATTGTTAAACAACCACAAGTCATTGATGAAATTACTTATCGTGAAATGCGAGAGTTGTCATACGCTGGATTTGGTGTATTCCACGATGAGGCGTTACAACCTTTACATAAAGATAGGATTCCAGTAGTGATTAAAAATACAAATCGTCCTGATGATTTGGGTACATTTATTAGACATGATCGAGAGATAAATACTAATAATGTGGTTAGTGGTATTAGTTGTGACACTGGATTTACAGTAATCAACATTAAGAAATATTTAATGAATAGACAAGTTGGTTTTACTCGAAAAGTATTAGGTGTTTTAGAAGACTATGATATTTCCTTTGATCATATGCCTTCAGGTATAGACAGTATTAGTATCATTATGCGCTCCAAAGAAATTAAAAATATTGAAGAACAAGTACTAAATGATATTCGTAAGCACTGTGATGTTGACGAACTAGGAGTAGAACATGATTTAGCTGTCCTAATGGTTGTCGGCGAAGGTATGCATAGAATTGTTGGTACTGCTAGCCGAATTACACATGCATTAGCAGAAGCTAATATCAACTTAAAAATGATGAACCAAGGTGCATCAGAAATATCGATGATGTTTGGTATCGATGTCAATGATGCTGAAAAAGCGGTAAAAGCAACATATGAATATTGTTATAACGGTAAGTGTCTATTGACATAAAAAATAATCCTTTAAATCTAGCAGTATAATTTTAAAATTATGCTTCGATAGATTTAAAGGATTTTATATTGCTTTTCTCTCAGAAATCAATGCTTGATTAATTCGATCATCGCCTACGACCAATCTTAGCATTACAAATTGATAATAACTTAGTGCCTCAATAACGTTTTTATAATTTGGCAATTGATGATAATCAATGGGATCCAACAATTCATACATTAACACAATTTCAGGTTTAACATAGTCTACGTCCCATTTGATTGAGTGAAAATATATATGCTTTGCAGGTAACCTAATATCGTTATTTAGTCTAAACATCCAATCATCGCCTTCTGTATCATAGACAATAATAGTTAAAACCATCGTGTCACCATCGTACACATTTGCATGCGTCAATGTTTTAAAATCAATTACAGAAAAGTCAGAAGAAGATTGATGCTCATCAAACAGTTTAATCGTAAACGTTTTAGGGACATGTTTAATTACTTCTGAAAAATACATACGTTCTACACTAATATCAACTTTCTGATTTAAATCAAATGCATCATATAAAAATAATTGTTTAGCGATTTCACCATTAAATTTAAATATATTTTTCGCTTTATCTATTAACTCATTCATTAAAGGGATTACGTTTTTAAATTTTTGGTCACACAAAAAGTTCACCTCCAAAAGTAAGCGTTTCCATTACCTACATTATATAGTTTGTTGGCACATTTTTCAAATCATTATTTTATTAAATTTTGCATGGAATAAAGCAATTTTAAAAAGTTCCTAAACAATAATAATTTATATTTATAGGTAAGCTTAGATCGGGTTGATTCATAACATATATGCGTTGTGCATTTTTAATTAATGTTTGTTGAATTGGAGCAACAGCATGAAACGTCTGAAACAATTGATTTTCTACATAGTATGGTGCTGATATAAAATATTGTTTAATGTTATATTTTTTAAAAGTATCCTGTACACTTTCTCCTACAAGTACATGAAATGTAGAACAAACAGTGGCAGAAGGTATAATAATGTTAAAATTAGTATACTTACTGACATATTGAATAATATCAGTAGAGAAAGTAATTATAGAAATTTTTATATTATTTCTGACTAATGTGTCTATGACATTATATGCAATAGGATGATGATCAAATGCAATCACATCATCATTTTGTATTTCTTCTTGTAGTATCTTTAATATTGCTTTTGAACTATGCATGACGTTCCTCCGAGTTTGAATTTTAAATATAAAATCGCTATTTTTTTGTACCCTAAAATACTTTTTATAAGTAAATCTGTGTAAATTTAGTGCAATATAGAAAATTTTTCACGATTTAGTATGCTACTAGTATTGTTATTATAGATACGAGTGTTATTATATAATCTATATAATTAAATTTAAAATTAATCATAATTGTGGTTTGAAACAATCCACATTTCACAAGTTAATACTTTTAATTACAAATTTCAATTAGATTAGGATGATTATTATGTTCCTCACTATTACACTTTTAATAATAATTATATTATTAATTGTCATACTATTTTTAAACCATCATTTTATGCAAAACAAACTAGATACTGAGACGTATGCCAAGACACAGCTCGTAACGAAAATTAGTTCGTTAACGTCAGAAAATACGTATTTAAAAAACGAAATGCTTAATATAGATGCTAACAATGACAAACATCATCACGGTATTCGCAAAGCAAAACAAGAATTAACTGACATTATGAATACTTTAATCGATACTGAAAAAATTAACTTTTTCGAAATTATTAATACGAGTAGTTTAGCAGTTAGGCATCCCCTATTCGACTATGCACGTCCTTTTGATTATATAGTAATTACTGAAAAAGGATTATTCAATATTGATGTTAAAAATTGGAAACAAAAAACATTTTATCACTTTAATGCGGATGCTAATATTACGACAACTGATGGTGATGATGTAAATACTATTGACCAAGCTGTAGGTAGATACATTGCACAACAGTTCCATAGTCAATTCCAATCTACTCATCCTACGAGCTATACTTTTATAGAACGCATTAAAAATAATTCAGTTGTCTATGACTTTTACAGTCATGATCCATATAAAGAAGCTGCATCTAACACACAACTGTTAGAAAATAAAATCAAAGAAAAATCGAATCACTCTATAAGCAATATCGGCTTAGTTTACTTTGCAGATGGCTCTGTTAATTTAATTGACGGTCCTACTAAACGCGAACAATATGCTGAAACTGTATCGTCTAAATCTAATTTACGCGAGGTCATTACAAAAACGGTAGAACAATCTACAGAAGCATTATCACAAGAGCAATTCGATAAACTGGTAGCAATATTTAATTAATTATACAGCCTATAAACAAATCACCTAAAAACATATAAACAATCAAAAAGGTAGTATGTACTCAATTTTAGTACATACTACCTTTTTAATGGTTGAATTTTATTCAAAACTATTAACTGTTGGATACACATAGCAGAAATATTAATAATCGTTAATTTATATGATAATTATAAATTTATATGATAATTATAAATTTATGTGGCATTATACTTTGTAAATTTTTCATTTTTGAACTATAATTATTTTTAATTTGAAAGGGGTTGATTAAAAATGAAAATTACGAAGTATTTGATCTTTATTTTAGGTGCATTAGGTGGTTTATTATACGGTTATGATAACGGTGTCATCTCAGGTGCATTATTATTTATAGATAATGATATTCCACTAAACAGTTTTACAGAGGGGTTAGTCGTATCATCAATGTTAATAGGTGCCATTATTGGCTCCGGTGCGAGTGGTCCCTTAGCAGATAAGTTAGGTCGTCGTCGCTTAGTGCTTTTTATTGCTATTATATACATTATTGGTTCAATCACGTTATTTATTGCTCCAAATATTACTATTTTAGTAATTGGTCGGTTAATTATCGGTCTAGCAGTCGGCGGATCTATGGCCACAGTGCCAGTTTATTTATCAGAAATGGCTCCAACTGAATTAAGGGGTTCATTAGGTACGTTAAACCAATTAATGATTACAATCGGAATATTAAGTGCTTACATAGTTAATTATGCATTCGCTGATATTGAAGGTTGGCGTTGGATGTTAGGTTTAGCAGTCGTGCCTTCAATAATATTACTAATTGGTATCGTCTTTATGCCAGAAAGTCCTAGATGGTTACTCGAACATCGAAGTGAACAAGCTGCAAGAGATGTAATGAAAATAACTTTTGATAATAACGAAGAAATTAATTCTGAAATTAAGGAAATGCGTGAAATTTCAGCTATTTCCGAGTCTACTTGGGCAGTAATTAAGTCGCCATGGCTGCGCCCAACTTTAATTATTGGCTGTATATTCGCGTTATTCCAACAAATTGTCGGCATTAATGCCATTATCTTCTATGCACCGACTATTTTTAGTAAAGCAGGTCTCGGAGAAGCCACATCAATTTTAGGAACTGTGGGTATTGGTACTATTAATGTATTAGTTACGATTATAGCAGTATTTATAGTTGATAAAGTTGATCGTAAAAAACTATTAGTCACAGGAAATATCGGTATGGTCACATCTTTAATTATAATGGCCGTATTAATTTGGACTATAGGGATTACATCTTCATCGTGGATTATCATTATTTGCTTATCACTATTTATTGTATTTTTCGGTATTACATGGGGACCAATTTTATGGGTTATGTTACCTGAAATGTTCCCTACACGTGCTAGAGGTGCTGCCACAGGTGTTGCGACACTAGTTTTAAATATAGGAACACTAATTGTAGCGCAGCTGTTCCCTATATTAAATAATGCTTTAAGTACAGAATGGGTTTTCTTAATCTTTGCCATGATTGGAGTATTTGCCCTAGCATTTGTTATTAAATATTTACCTGAAACAAGAGGTCGTAGTTTAGAAGAAATCGAATATGATTTACGTCTACGTACAGGTGCAAAATCTAAATAAAATAAGCTGGCTATAAACTATAAATTAGCTACTAAAAATAAGAAGTTCAAAATTTTTACAGTAATAAAAAAGTGGGACAAAAACCAAAGTAATCAACTTGGTTCTTGTCCCACTCTTTTTAACTCCATATATTTTTATGTTCAGCTTTTGCTGCTGATTCAGCTTCTTCAAATAAGTTTCTATATTTACCATTAGGTGCAAAATATTTTTCTCTTGCTAAACCTTCTTTTACTAATTGCTCATTAAACATAGTTTGTTTATCTAACCATACATATGCCAGCACTCTACCATATCTATCTTCTTTTTCCTTATCGTATTCTAAGTAGACATCCTGATTCGTCAATTTTTCTTTTGAGTAATCTGAAGCTTCTTTTCCATAAGGTTGAACAGGTGTATTGGGTTTAACTGTTTCAGGTGTATCAACACCTATTAACCGTATTTTTACAGTTTGATTATCCTTATCCTTAGCAACGAAGGTATCACCGTCTACAACTCGTTCTATATGTACTTGTTCCGCATCTTCAGGTCCATTTTTTGAAGACGTTTCGTTATTGCTAAACGGTCCTGTGTGATTAATAAATTGAAATATCAATACTCCTAATACAACTATACCTATAATTATACTTGAAACTTTTTTGGTTGATTTCATAGTTGGCACCTACTTTTTTTATTGTCCCGATTTATCATATAAAATAACCATGCAGGCGTCAATATTTACTTCAATATATATAAAATAAGTAATGTCTAATTACATATACATCATTTTTGTGACAATCTTTATGAATACATGTTAAATACTATTTTAAATGTTATAATTTTTTTTGAATGGAGTTGATACAGTTGAGTATATTTAAAGAAAATATGATAACGCTTATAGCTATCGTCGTTGCTATTATAATAGGTCTTGTTTTACAATATCAGTTGCAATTACCTTTATTAGTATCAGCTATGTTAGCCATATTCATGGGTATATTTATTGGTTTCATTATTTTTGTTATCCGATCAATATTTAATAAGAAAAATTAGTAACTTTAATTTGTAAGTAATGTTTTATCTTTATGATTTATTATTTATATTTTGCACGCTTAAGATTTAAAGTGAATATACAGGGTATAACATAATATGTTAATATTTGCAGATTATCATATTCAAATATTAATTGTGTTATTTATGAAACTGAAGGGACAGAGAATATATGCAAATAATAAAATGCCTCAAAGAAGATCAACATATACTTTATACGATTAAAACAACAGATGGCACTTTATTGCAACATCGATTACCTATTGATACACCCTCAGATAAGGTGATTAAAATTTTAACGATTGTTGAAGAATATAATGCTCATAAAATATAAAAACTCGCACCTATTCAATTTTGGGTGCGAGTTTTTATAGTACTTTAGTTTACATAATTTTTTTATACTAAACTTATAGTAATTTCATGTTGTTCTACAAAGTTTGAGCTTCTATGAGTTAACCGTTGTGACCAGTGTTAACATTGCAGTAAATTCGTCCTCTGTTGTAGGATATTTGTGTGATTCAAACTCTCTAATTGTCGTATTGAGTAACTGAAATTCAGCTTGCTCTTGTAAAACTTGATTAATTTTTTCTTCTAGTTGCTCAATAGTTTTAGCTGTTACTGTTTTTAATTTAACTTGTTGCATAACAAACACACCCCTATTTTTATAACAATTGTATACAATTGTTATTTTACCCTTTTATAAGAAGTGATGCAAAATAAAAAGAAGCAGTATTTTTGCTCTTAAAATTGACTACCTTTGTACTTATACATTACAATTATCTTATCACTGAGTTAAATGAGGTGATTATTTTCTTCAAGATGAAACAAACGCGTGCATTTATGTTCTATTTAGCAATTAGTTTTACTTTATTATTATTATATATAACACCATTTGTGCACGCCATATTTAATTAAACAGCGCTAATTAGTGCTGTTTTTTTATTCCTAATCACAACGCTTACTTAACTATTTTTAAACTCTAACACTACTACCTTTTTTCAATATAACAGCAATAAAACTTCTTTATTTAAATCAAAATATATTAACTAACCTAATATATAAAAATCCCCCTTGCAGAGAAAGGGAGATTATGCAAAATTATTTAATTCACAATTTACCTATATAACTAAAGGGAACTATGGATATTAAATATCCATAACTGCATCATAATGAATTTATTATAATAGGTAAACAGTATATACAACTATAGTAAATATAGTAATTCTTAAAGTAAATTTGTGCATCATACAAGGTAGAAATATTTCAAAAATCAAAGGTCTTCGTCATGCAAATTTATATAATATATATAATTATCAGTCCATTCCCCAAACTCATATATAAAACCTTTTCTGGTACATTCAAATTTAAATCCTAGTTTTTCTAATAATTTAAAAGACGGTTTATTATCTAAATTAACATGCGCTTCAAGCCTATGAAACTCTAATTCTTTATTAGCAATTTCCAAAACTTTTAACATCGATTCATAAGCATAACCATTGTTCCAAAACTGATTATGTATATAAAAGCCACATTCACCCCATTGAAAATTCTCACGTTCAATAGTAACTATGTCAATCATTCCCAAATGTTTCCTCTTTATCGAAAATAGAAAAAATATAAATCTCATCATTTTCAAATAATTTTTTATGCTTTCTCACCAAATTATTAAACCACTTTCTATTTCTATTGGATAAATCTATTTTGCCCTTATCATGTCTATATTTTGATGTTTTTCTTTCAGTAAAACCTAAAAGCCAAGAATCATAATCCGAAAAATCTAATGGTCTTATATTCAAACGATCAGTACTAAAATTATAATTTTTAAAATCCAATAAATCCCCTCCATTTTTAATTGCAGCTCACTATTACTATATTACAATTACTTTTTGATATTGAACTTCAGAATAAATTCCATACTTAAAAAACTTAAGGCTATATTTTTCAAAAACTAAATTTTACTATTATCACCTTTTTGATGACATATTACACCACTGACATATATTATTCTCTCTTAATTGATATACTAAGTAAACAAATAACCTTAATATTTAGGAGGTACTACTTAACATGAATAAAACTTATAAATTATATTTTTTGCTTACTTTATTACTAGGGCTAACTATAATTTTGAATGCAAAAGCATATGCTTCAAATGAAAATGTTTCATTACTTAATAAAACAGACATCCAAAATGTCACTATGGAAGAAGCTAAAAAAATAGGGGATATTACATATGAAGATAATGAAGTGTTAGTTATTTCGTTTAATAATAATGAAGAAATAGCAAATTTAATTTCTAAATCCGATAATACAGTTACACAAGGATCCGATAATTTTTATCAATCACGTACTACTGTAAATGGTCCTGCTGGCGTTGCTAAAATAAACGCTGGTAATAATGGACGTAGTTTATATTGGATGGTGCGACCACGAACGGCATTTCCATATTTATTTTCTGGTAAAGTAAATATTATTCTGGTAAAAAAAGAGTAGTTAACGCAATAGGAACGGGCGCTATTGGTTCATCCACTAGTGGTGTCGTATATATGAAAAGAAATAAAGGTGGCTATGCAAAATTATCAGGCACTGCCAAAGCACTTAATGGAAGATCATATCGTGTATTACCTTCTGTAGGAACATCATTCTAAATTATTTCGATGTGGCTATGCACCAGCAGCTTATTTTGAGGTGCATAGCCTTTTATTTACTCAAATAGTTCTTTGAAATGTTGCTCTAACTTATTAAATTCTACAGTAGAGATTATCAATAAAATATTATCGATATTATCCGAATTTAAAACATAATTTGTCTGCTGTCTAAACTTAACTCCTACAGTACCAAAAAGATTCATTATTATTTCTAAAGTTATAACTGTTTTTTTAGAAAAACCTGAGATATTTCTATTCAAAACTTCATATATTATGTTTCCTTCTTCTATTTGAAAATTAACCTTATGTTCAAATTTTATATTACATTCATCCATATATGACTTTATAATGCTATTTATTAAGTTATTCTGCATATAGATCTTCGCTTTCTTGTGTTAATTGAATGCTCATCTCAAATTTATTTTACTTACTTTAACTCCAATATATAAAAATAGATTTATTATAGGAAACTTAATAAGTGGATTAAATTTGAAACTTCCATACACTTAATATATTTGCTTTAATATGCACAGTAAATAAGCAAGCTAAATTGATAATAATAAACTTTCATTTAGTAAAATTTGTGCTACTGTTCATATATTTAATATCTATTTGAACAATAACAGCTAAAGTTGATTTTCAAAAATTCATACAAGAAAAAGAGATTTTTTAAAAAGTTTGCACCCAATTTGCACCCAAATGACTCTTAAAAAATAATTGGGGCAAAAAAACAACCCGAAATCATTCTTAAAGAATGACTCGGGTTGCTTTTGTATCAAGTGTTTCCCCTCTTGATTAGCACCTAGTATTGTTTCATGTATTGTTCTCTTTCCCATTCTGATACTTGAGATCTGTAATAATCCCATTCAATGGATTTTGAGTTAATAAATTGATTATAGATATGATTACCCATTGCTTTTTTAATTGTTGGGTTTTCACGCATTGCTTTAATTGCTGTATATAAAGTTGATGGTAGATCTTGGATACCAACCGCTTCACGTTCTTCACGGTTCATTTCATAAATATTTTGATTAACTGGTTCAGGAACTTCTAATTTATTTTTAATGCCATCTAAACCTGCTTCAAGTATAGCAGCTAATGCCATATATGGATTTGCAGCAGGGTCTACTGAACGAATCTCAACACGTGTAGACAATCCACGTGAAGATGGTACACGGATTAATGGTGAACGGTTTTTACCACTCCAAGCGATGTAACATGGTGCTTCATAACCAGGAACTAATCGTTTGTATGAATTCACTAATGGGTTACATACTGCTGTAAAACCACGAGCATTTTTCAAGTTACCTGCAATAAAATGATATGCATCTTTAGTCAATTGCATGTCACTTTCAGGATCGAAGAATGCATTTTCTTTACCTTTAAATAATGATACGTTAAAGTGCATTCCACTACCGTTAACACCAAATAAAGGTTTTGGCATAAATGTAGCATGTAAATTATGTTGACGTGCAATTGTTTTAACAACTAATTTAAATGTTTGGATATTGTCACATGCAGTAACTGCATCAGCGTATTTGAAATCAATTTCATGTTGTCCAGGCGCTACTTCATGGTGACTTGCTTCGATATCAAAGCCCATATCTTCAAGTTCTAATACGATGTCACGACGACAGTTTTCACCTAAATCTGTAGGTGCTAAATCGAAATATCCACCATTGTCATTTAATTCTAATGTTGGTTCGCCTTTTTCATCTAATTTAAATAAGAAGAATTCTGGTTCTGGCCCTAAATTCAAATCAGTAAAGCCTAAATCTTTCATTTCGTTTAATACGCGTTTCAAGTTTGCACGTGGATCCCCTTCGAATGGTGTACCATCTGTTTTATAAATATCACAAATTAAACGTGCAACTTTTCCTTGTCCTGCTGTCCATGGGAAAATTACCCAAGTATCTAAATCAGGATGTAAGTACATATCTGATTCCTCAATACGAACGAATCCTTCAATTGATGAACCATCAAACATCATTTGGTTATCTAAAACTTTTTCTAATTGACTTACAGGTACTTCAACATTTTTAATTGTTCCAAGAATATCTGTGAATTGTAATCTTAAGTATCTAACATTTTCTTCTTTTGCAAACTTATGAATGTCTTCCTTTGTAAATGTACGTTTTGGCATCGTAAAATCCTCCAGTGTTTTATTTGATAAAGCGTGATAAATCTCCACGATTAATCGGAATCGTTTCTCGTTGTGGTTTCTGGGTAGTATCTACAATCATTTGTTTTCGAATTTCTTGTTCATCCTGTGATAAATGATTTTGGTCATCATTAAAAATTTGTTTAATTCCTTTGATGTTGAAACCTTTTTCAATTAAGTTTTTAATTTCTAATAATTGTTCCAGATCATTTAATGAAAATAATCTTTTATTTCCATCAGTTCTAGTCGGTTTTATAAGTTCATGTGTTTCGTAATAGCGAATTTGTCTTGGAGACAACTCACTTAACTTACTTACTACACTCATAGAGAAGACAGCCATATTACGTCTCAATGCATCATTTGACTTCATTCCCTCACCTCTATTTTTGAACTTATTAATAATTTAGCATAGACTAACTCGTATTTCAAAAATATGTTAGGTTTTCTGACATAAAATTTAAATCCTATGATACCAAGCCTTGAGAGCTATAAACGCACTAAAATTTTCAGATTATTCAAAAATATAGCTAATTTTATAAAAAAAGTTTGTTTAATTTTTCCTTCTTAACGAAGAAAAAAACTAAACAAACTAAATTATTACTTAATATCACAATAAGTTGTCTTGTTGTAATTGTTCTACTGCTCGTGTTACTGCTAATTTAACATGTTCATAAGTCAAGCCACCTTGTATATATGCTTCATATGGTGGACGTATTGGACCATCTGCTGATAGCTCAATAGAAGATCCCTGTACAAACGTACCAGCAGCCATAATCACATCATCTTCGTAACCAGGCATATAAGCCGGCTCTGGACTGAAATGAGCATTAATAGGTGAGGCATGTTGGATGCTTTGGCAAAAACGAATCATTTGCGCTTTATCTTTAAAGGATACTGTCTGTATTAAATCAGTACGATGTTCATCGAATGCTGGCGAAGTCTGCATATTAACTTTTGCCAATAATAAACTTGTAAATAACGCACCTTTTAAACTTTGACTGACTACGTGAGGTGCTAAAAAGAATCCTTGATACATTTCATGTAAACTATTCAATGATGCTCCAGCTTCTTTACCGATACCAGGCGCTGTTAAACGATAACCGCATCGTTGAATTAAATCAGAGCGACCCGCAATATATCCGCCAATTTTAGCTAGACCTCCACCGGGATTTTTAATTAACGAGCCTGCAATGATATCA
This sequence comes from Staphylococcus sp. GDY8P72P, assembly GCF_016890655.1. NCBI lineage: Bacteria > Bacillati > Bacillota > Bacilli > Caryophanales > Staphylococcaceae > Staphylococcus > Staphylococcus sp. GDY8P72P. Next base: position 325,068 of record NZ_JAFEQJ010000006.1, read on the forward strand.
GCACCACATTCAATAGGTTCTCTCTCTTCTACAAATTCACCATAACAATTATCGACAAATACAATAATTTCAGGATAATGCTTTTTAATTTCAGAAATAGCCTGTTCGATTTGCGCTAAATTTATCGATGGTCGTTGGTCATAACCTCGCGAGCGTTGTATAGCTATTACTTTTGTTGCAGGTGTTACGGCTGTCAGTACTTTCTCAATATCTATTGAACCATCTGTTAATGGTACTTCATTATAGGTTACTCCATGTTCCTTTAAACTTTCGATACCATTACCATTCACTCCAATAACTTCGAGCAATGTATCGTATGGTGCACCTGTAATATACATCAATTCATCACCATGCTTTAAAGTACTCTGCAATGCAAGAGTGATGGCATGTGTACCGGAAATTATTTGCGGTCGAACGAGTGCTTCCTCTGCTTGAAACACTTGTGCATAAATCTCTTCTAAATGGTCACGACCAAAATCATCATATCCATATCCAGTAGTTCCTTGTAAATCACTTTCAGAAACTTTCACTGCATGAAAAGCATCTAACACCTTTGCTTGATTAATATAAGCAGTGTCATCAATTGATTTAAAATAAGGCGTTAATGTACTTTCGACTTCTTCTATCAGTTGCGTAATATATTCCATTTTTCATAACTTCTTTCTCTATTCTTTTCTATAACCTTGAACTTTATATACTTCTTCAGTTTCATCAAATGTTAATTCAGTAACCAATGTATGCTGTTTCAAATAATATAAATGATCTGCATCTGCACTATTTACTGTTTCTTCGTAATACGACAATATTTTTTTAATTTGCTGTTGTAACAATGATTTTACCTTTTCAATATCGTCTTGTTGCTTGCTAGATACAAAGACATTAGGATGACTAGACGTTGGTATTTCACCACTATGCAAATCTTTCTTATTAAAAAGAATCGCTTGCGGAATTTGACCCATGTCTAAATCTCCAATGATACGATTAACGGTATCATATTGCGTTTTATATTCAGGATGACTACTGTCTACAACATGTAGTAATAAATCAGCATCTTTCGCTTCTTCTAACGTTGATTTAAAGGCAGCAATTAAAGTCGTAGGCAGTTTTTGTATAAAGCCTACAGTATCAGAAATAATCAAATTAAATCCGTTATTAATTTGTAACTGGCGTGTTTTAGGATCTAACGTAGCAAATAATAAATCTTGTTCATAAGTCTCTTCATTTACTAGCGCATTAAACCACGATGATTTTCCTGCATTTGTATAACCAATTAAAGCGACTTGGAATACATTGTTTTTTCCCCTTTGCTGACGATAACGCTCTCGATGCTCTACTACAGTGGATAGTTGATGTTTGATCTCATTCATACGTGTACGAATGTGACGGCGATCCATTTCTAATTTTGTTTCACCTGGACCACGTGTACCAATGCCTCCACCTAATCTAGATAAACTACGACCATGTCCTTGTAGTCTTGGTAGTAAATAATCAAGTTGCGCAAATTCAACTTGTAATTTACCTTCTTTACTGCGAGCACGTAACGCAAAGATTTCTAAAATCAATTGAGTTCTATCAATTACTTTAACGTTCAGTTGGCCATTTAAAGATTTAGATTGAGCCGTAGTTAATTCATCATTTGTGACTACTACATCTATTTCAAAATGCTCAACATAATTTTTTATTTCTTCCAATTTACCTTTTCCAACATAATATTTATTATCAAAGTGATTACGGTTTTGAGTAAATTGACTTTTCACATCTAATTTACAAGTCGTTGATAAAGACTCTAATTCTTCCATTGTAGAAGTGAAATCAAAATGTAGTTCATCATCAGCATGTACGCCAACTAATACCGCCGTTTCTAATTGTTTCTTCGTCGTATAGCTTTTAGCTTGGCTCATAACATGCCACCTCTCTTTAAAGTTTTCTAAGCTATTTTACCATAGTGTATATCTAAAGACTACAGTAGTAAAGTATGTTAAGTTAGTAATATAAAGAGGTGAAAGCATAATGAACATTTATGATATAAACGTACAAATGCCTGATGGTAGCAGTTACACTTTGGATAAATATAAAGGCCAAGTTATGTTAATTGTTAATACAGCAAGTGAATGTGGCTTCACTCCACAATTCGAAGATTTACAAGCACTATATGAAGAATATAAGGATCAAGGCTTCGTAATACTTGGTTTCCCTTGTAATCAATTCGGCGGGCAAGAACCTGGAACTGGTGAAGAAGCTACACAAAACTGCAAGATTAATTACGGAGTAACTTTCCCTATTCATGAAAAAATTGATGTCAAAGGGGAAAATCAACATCCATTGTATAAATTTTTAACGGAAGCACAAAATGGCTTTTTTAACGAAAAAATCAAATGGAACTTTACTAAATTTTTAGTTGATCGTGAAGGAAATGTAATCAATCGTTTTTCTCCACAGAAAAAACCAAATCAATTTAAGCAAGATATCGAAACATTACTATAAAAATAAGGTTGCAATATAACTGAACCCCTTCGTCTCGACTTTAGTCGTAAAAAGTGTCTTAGTTATATTGCAACCTTTTATAATTTTAATGTTTTATATTATTCCCCATCATCGATTGTAAACGTGCTGATGGCATGTTTATAAATGAGATGCTGCTTGTTTTGGGAAAATAAAGTCACACTACTTTCATCAAAGTTTTCAATTTGACCTTTCATTTGAAAACCATTAACTAGAAAAACAATAATATCTGTCTTTTCAGTTTTAAATTGATTTAGTAATTGATCTTGGTTGTTTTCCTTTGCATGCATATTACCTTCTCCTTTTCTGTATTAAGACAGAAATTTCATCAAAGATTGAAAAAAGTGATTGTTTCTCTTTATCTAACCAATGCACATTCATTTTGTTCTTAAACCATGTCATTTGACGCTTGGCATAATTGCGGGAATGCTGTTTTAATTTCTCCGTACCTTCCTCAAGTGATACAGAACCTTTAACAACTGGGATTATTTCTTTATAACCAATTGCTTGCATACTTTGACATTCTTCATAACCTTTGTCTACAAGTTGTTGAACTTCTTCTAATAATCCATCACGCAACATTATATCAACTCTTTTATTTATTCTTTCATATAATGTTTCACGCGTCATTTCCATCCCTAATAATAATGTATCATAATTTTCTGTAAATTGTTGAACTTTCTTACGTTCACTTAAAAGTTTTTCGGTTTTTAAATAATATTGAATTGCACGCACTACTCTTTTTCTATTATTGGGATGTATTGCTTCAGCTGATGCTGGATCAAAACTTTTTAAATACTCATGTAAATCATGATTATTTAGTGCTTCCAACTCCGTCAATCGCTGCTCAACTTCATTTGCTTTTGTTTCTGTTATCGTCTCATCTTGAAAAGCATAATCATAAATTAACGATTGTATATAAAGACCTGTACCGCCTACAATAATAGGTACGTTTCCACGAGCAGTAATTTCAGATATCAATTGTTGTGCGCGTGTTTTAAAATCATATGCAGAAAAAGTCTCATCAGGCATTAGTATATCAAGCATATGATGTGTTATACCTTCCATTTCTGGAACTGATATTTTTGCAGTGCCGATATCCATACCTTTATAAACTTGCATGGAATCACCACTAATAACTTCCCCATTAATTTCTTTCGCTAACTTTATACTAAGTTCTGTTTTACCTACACCCGTTGGTCCCACTATAACTATGATAAATGGTTTATCTTGTTGCACTTCAAATCACTCACTTTTCCTATATCTTTTGCTGTTAAAATCTGTTTTTGAATCCAATCATACATATGTTGCCAAATTATTTCATGCTCACGCTCAAATAATATTTCATGTCTTTTATTTTTATATATTTGAATGGTCACATGGTTTATATGACCTTGTTTGAAGATCTTACCAAGACGATGAATACCTTTACCATAGTTACCTAATGGGTCATCTTTACCGGAAATCATCAAAATCGGCATTGCCCTATGCATTTTACGTATATATTTTTGTCTATTTAATTTATTAATGTATCTGACTGTTTCATAGATCAATTGGTTAGATACGAGAAAGCCCGTATATTCGTCGTCAATAAAATTTTTGACATATTGTTCATCTGAAGATATCCAATCACTAGTCGTTTTAGGATTATTGATTTTTTTATTCAGTGTTTTATACATTAGATTATTTACCCACTTCAATCTCTTGCTTTTACCAAATATCAACGTGATTATCTTCAACAATGTTGCAATTGAGTAACCTGCAATTTTTGAAAAATAACCTGTACCACTTAGAATCAAACCATTTGCAGCATCAGGGTATTTGGTAACAAATAAACGTGCAATAATAGAACCCATAGAATGACCTATAACAATATAAGGTAATCCTTCATGGTTTGTACATAATGTTTGCGCTATTTCAAACGCATCATCTGCTACTTGTTCAAAGCTATCTATATGACCTCTATCTTCTTGATTACATGTTGGTCCGTGTCCCCTATGATTATGACGTATGACATCGTAACCTTGTTGGTTTAACGACATTACCAACGTATCATATCTATCCATATGTTCAGCCATACCGTGAAATATATGTATGACACCAATAGTAGTTTTCTTAGCTTTATCAAGTTTTACTGGTATCATTGTGCCATCTGCAACTGTGATATTTAATTCTTTTTGACCCATGGTTTTAGCCCTCCATTTGTGACTTATAGTTTGTTGATATAATATGTGTTCAGCTTGTATTCATATATAAGTATAACATCTTTAACTTGTTATTAAATATCTATACCCTAATCATTTAATCATTATTTATAGTCTGTTATGAAACACAATTATGATTTATCAATATAAAAAAGACGAGAGTGAAATCAATAGTTGATTTCATCTACTCGCCTCATATATGGCTATTTATTTGTTATTAATCAATTAGCTTATAGCTAATTAACATTTATGCATTGTTTAATTATTCTTTAACTGCTGGTTGATTATTGCCTGTTTGCGCTTCATTTATTGCAGTTTCTAATTCTTGTTTATAAAGTTCTTTTTGTACATCACTATAACCAAGTAATTCAGACATAACATCGATAACTTGTTCTTTGTAATTTAAGACGTCATCAATTTTGAAGTATAATTTTCCAGTACGACGAATAAAGAAATCTGTTGGACGATATACCATTTCATTTTGAATTGAATAAATAAGTTCAGTATATATATCTAAAGGTAAACCTGTATCTTGATATTGAGCTGTTTGTGCAATTTTGAATAGTTCTTCTGCATTTGAACCATATTTAGATACAATATGACGTGCTAATGGTTCATCAATTTGATAAGCTTTAGCGTCTTTCACTTTTTCATCAATATAATTGTCGAAGTTTTGACTACCACCAACATCACCGCCTGAAATTGGTAAATGTTTAGTTTCACATGGTTTGAATTTTAATTTATATTCTTCTTTTAGACGTTTTGCTAATAAATCAACAATTTCTAATGCCATATGACGGTAACCAGTTAATTTACCACCTGCGATAGTTAATAAGCCTGATTTACCTTCCCATACTTCGTCTTTACGAGAAATTTCTGAAGGATCTTTACCTTCTTCTAAAATAAGTGGTCTAACACCTGCCCATGATGATTCAATATCGCTATCTTCAACTTGAACATCAGGGAACATATAATTAATTGCATCTATTAAATAATCTCTATCTTCTTGTGTTGCTAAAGGTGATGTTTTGTCGTTGTCATAAAACGTATCTGTTGTACCAACATACGCTTTGCCTTCACGTGGAATTGCAAAAATCATACGACCATCTTTTTCAGTATCAAAGTATACTGCTTGACCTAATGGGAATTTAGATTGATCGATAACAATGTGGACACCTTTTGTTAAACGTAATTGTTTATTATTACGTGCATAGTCACCACTACGTACTTCATCTACCCATGGACCACTTGCATTGATAACTTTTTTAGCACCAATTGTATAAGTTTCACCAGAGATTTGGTCTTCTACATTAATACCATTCACTTTTTCATTATTATCATATGTGAAATGCATTGATTTACTGTGGTTAATAATTGTCGCACCTTTTTCTTCAGCACGTTTCATTACTTCGATTGTTAAACGTGCATCATCCGTACGATACTCAACATATGAACCGCCACCTTTTAATCCAGCTTGTTTAACTAATGGTTCTTTAGCCAATGTTTCTTTTTTGTTCAACATTTTCTTGCGTTCTGAACGTTTAACACCAGCTAATCTATCATACATAGTTAGTCCAATAGAAGTAGTGAATTTACCCATACTTCCGCCTTTATGCATTGGCAATAACATTCTTTCAGGCGTAGTTACATGTGGACCGTTTTCGTATACAATGGCACGTTCACGACCTGTTTCCGCTACTACACCTACTTGTAGTTGTTTTAAATAACGTAATCCACCATGTACTAATTTAGTAGAACGAGAACTTGTACCTTGAGCAAAGTCTTGCATTTCAACTAATGCGACTTTCATACCTCTTTCACTAGCATCTAACGCTATACCAGCACCAGTTATTCCACCACCGATGATAACAACGTCAAATGAGTTATCTTTTAAATCCTTTTTAATTTGCTCTCTTTTAAGTGTTGATAAAGTCATAATCCGAGCGCCTCCTATAAAATTAAAAAAGTAGAGACCTATCCTATACATATAATTTTGTACGAACAGAGTCTCTACTTCTCACTTGTATTATTAACTTACCCTAATTGTAGCATAGTTAATTATTTTAAGTCCAATATTTTTTACTCTTCATCTAACTTAAAAACCTGTGTTGCTTCAACAGCTTTTTTCCAACCTTTGTACAATTTAGTACTTTCAGCTTCTTCCATTTCTGGATTAAATGATTTTTCTAATTTCCAACGATTAGCAATTTCATCTTTACTTTCCCAGAAACCAACCGCTAAACCGGCTAAGTATGCTGCACCTAATGCTGTTGTTTCATTTATTTCTGGTCTCTCTACTTCAACGTGTAACAAATCTGATTGGAATTGCATAATGAAGTTATTTTTAACTGCGCCACCATCAACACGTAAGTTATTTACTTTAATATCAGAATCTTTTTCCATAGCTTCTAATACATCACGTGTTTGATAACATAATGATTCCAATGTAGCTCTAATAAAGTGTTCTTTTTCAGTACCACGTGTTAAACCAAAGATTGCTCCTCTTGCTTCAGCATCCCAGTATGGTGTGCCTAGTCCTACAAAAGCAGGTACGACATAAACACCTTCTGTAGATTCTACACGTTCAGCATAGTTTTCAGATTGTGGCGCTGAATTTATCATACGTAAACCATCTCTTAACCATTGTATTGCAGATCCTGAAACGAAAATTGATCCTTCAAGTGCATAATGTACTTTACCATCAAGTCCATATGCAATTGTAGTCAACAAACCACTTTTAGATTTTACTGCTTCTTCACCAGTGTTCATTAACATAAATCCACCAGTGCCATATGTGTTTTTAACATCACCACGGTTGAAGCATGCTTGCCCGAATAACGCTGCTTGTTGGTCACCTGCAATACCTGCAATTGGTACTTCTTGACCAAAGAAATGATAATCAATAGTATTACCATAAACTTCACTTGATTCTTTAACTTCAGGCAACATGCTTTCAGGTATATTAAGTATATCTAATAATTCTTTATCCCATTGTAATTCATGAATATTGTATACTAAAGTTCTACTTGCATTTGAGTAATCTGTAATATGTGCTTGTCCACCAGATAACTTCCAAACTAGCCATGAATCAATAGTACCAAATAATAAATCTCCATTGTCTGCTTGTTCTCTCGCACCATCGACGTTATCTAAAATCCATTTTACTTTTGTTCCAGCAAAATATGGGTCTAACAATAGTCCTGTTTTTTCACGGAATTTTTCTTCAAGTCCTTGTTCTTTCAACTCTTGACAAATTCCTTGAGTTTGACGAGATTGCCAAACGATAGCATGGTAAACTGGACGACCAGATTTTTTATCCCATACTACTGTAGTTTCACGTTGGTTAGTAATTCCGATGCCTGCAATTTGTTCAGCACTAACATTTTTTTCATTTAATACTTCTGCAATAACTGCTAATACAGATGTCCAAATTTCATTCGCATCATGCTCTACCCAACCTGATTTAGGAAAGAATTGTTTAAATTCTCTTTGAGCAACACCATCAATTTCTCCATCTTTGTTGAATAATATTGCACGTGAACTTGTTGTTCCTTGGTCTATTGACAAAATATATTTTTCCATATTAATTAACTCCCTTTCTCTCGGTTGATTATACTTAGAACAATTAACATCTCAAGTATGCTTAGTTTTCAATTATAATCCTGTACCCTGCAAAACTATAAATAAACTATTGTTCAATGACTATGTTTATTTGTTATTTAACTGCTTCAACTTCTCCAGTTTTATCGGCTTTATTTAATAATACGCCAATAACAAGTGTAATGATGACCACTACAATTGTAACAATAGACATGATATCAAATGCGCCTTTGTAGAACAATCTATAAATTACTGCACCTAACATTCCTCCTGCAATCGGTCCTAATACGGGAACAATTGCGTAACCCCAATTCGAAGTACCTTTACCAAAAATAGGTAAAATTGCATGTGCAATTCTAGGACCTAAATCACGAGCAGGGTTAATTGCATAACCTGTTGGTCCACCTAAACTTAGCCCTATAGCAATGATTAAGCCACCTACGATAAGTGGATTTAAACCATCAGCTATTTTATTCATACCAATAAATAACAAACCTAACGTCAATGCTGTAGTACCAATAATTTCACTTAAAAAGTTAGCGAAATAGTTTTTAATTGCTGGTGCCGTTGAAAACACACCTAATTTTGCGCCTTGATCTTCAGTTGCTTTCCAATGTGGTAAATACATTAACCATACAATTGCACCACCGACAATACCACCTAGAATTTGACAGATGATATAACCAGGTACTACTCCCCAAGTCACTGCACCATCCATAGCCATAGCTATTGTAACCGCAGGATTAATATGTGCTCCAGAAATATTGCCAACCGCGTAAACACCAAATGTAACTGCTAATCCCCATCCAGCAGCAATAACAATCCAATCTGCTCCAGAACCACCAGTTCTTTTTAAGTTGACGTTAGCACAGACGCCACCACCAAAAAGAACAAGAATCAAAGTCCCCAAAAACTCTGCAAAATATACACTCATAGAGATTCCTCCTAATAAAGATAAAGAGACTCCTACAAATTATAGCCAGTTGAACGCTTCGAACCACCGGTTTAATAAATCGTAGAAATCTCCCATCTCTGTTCTAATATTAACTTGCCCTCATTTTACACTTTGTTTGTAAGCGTTGTCAATATTATCGTTAAAAAATTTGTCACAATTAAATCATTCTAAATAAAATACGTATCTTAAGAAGTCCAGTTTTGGTGATTATACAAGCTATAGTCACTGAAGATTTTTTTATTTTTATTTAAAAAGTTTTTCAAATAATAGCCTTTCAGATCATTACACAACCTTTTACTAACCACATTACGTTTTGAAGATTTATGTCAGCACACATAAGCGTGATATCTATGGAAACTTTATCTATAACATCTTGTTTTTTGTCAGTAAACAGATCTTAAGTATTAATTCTGCTAAAGTCATTTTTATAGATTGGCAGTAATTTATGCCGACTCCTGCGGGAATAGCACTCGCCGAAGACTACAAGCTGAGGCAGGGCCCGCGGAAAGCGTGCATAAAAAAACTGCCCACAAAGTCTGTGACTTTGTCGACAGGCTGCGGAGTGTGACAGAAATCTGTATTGTGACAACACCGTGTATCGTTTGTTACTGAACAGTTCCTAAATGTGATGTTTTATCTAAAAAATATAACTGATACCTGCATGGTAATCCACTTTAGTTATTATTTTTGTGATACCAAATGGACTATGAATTAAATAAATAGTATCGGCAGTGATTTATGCCGACTCCTGCGGGAATAGCGCTAGCTGAAGACTACAGGCTAAGGCAGGGCCCGCGGAAAGCGTGCATAAAAAAACTGCCAACAAAGTTGGAAACTTTATCGACAGTCTGAAACTACTGTTTTAAAATTTAAACGGTAGTCAATTTTTCTATCACCATAAATCGCGATCACTTGTTGTAATATATTTCGCACCATTACTTACTGCTTGTTCTACTTCAGATACTTCTTTAATTAATCCCCCAGCAATTACTTTTGTGTCAGTTTCTTCATCTATAGCTCGAATTGCTTTGCTAGCTATTCCTGGCAATACTTCAACAAAATCTGGTTCGACACGTTTAATTAATTCTATGCTACGCGTTAAAGCATGGCTATCAATAATAAATACTCTTAGCACTGTTGTTGTATTTAATGCCTTGGCTTTTTTTATTACTTTTGTTTTTGTGGAGATAATTCCAGCAGGTTGGTAGTTTTGAATAATATATTCACATGCGAATTCATCATGACTCATACCTTTTATTAAATCAATATGAATAAATGTTTTCATTTGATGTTTATTTAACAAATCCATAATACTTTTTACGTGTCCTACATGTGTGTCTAACAACACACATTCATTGTAATCTGTCTCAATAAGTTTTTCTAAATCTTTCATTGTGCGGATTGCAGGTAGTATATGTGGCTTCATTTGTCTCTCCTCCTACATAATACGTTTAAATAATCGTTCTAATTCATAATTCGAAAAGTTAATGATAATGGGACGTCCATGTGGACACGTAAAAGGATCTTCTGCATCACGTAATTGGTCGACTAATTCTGCCATCTCATTATTTTTTAAAAAATGATTGGCTTTAATAGATTTTTTGCAACTCATCATAATGGCTGCTTCTTCTCTAATTTTATTAATATTTACTTTTTTATGTTCCAACACATATTCTATCATATCTTTAATGATTTCTTCTGCTTCTAATTTTGGAAACCACACTGGATAACTATCAACAATATAATCATGTCCACCGAATGGTTCAAGTTGAACACCAACTTTAGCTAATTCCTCTTTATATTGCTCTATAATCATTAATTCATCCTTAGAAAAATGAAAAGTTAAAGGAATTAATAAATTTTGAACTTCATTTGATACATGACCTATTTTTTCTCTAAAGTATTCATACTTAATTCTTTCTTGAGCAGCATGTTGATCGATCATATACATACCATCTTCATTTTGAGCGATAATATACGTACCGTGCACTTGACCTACAATTTCCATATAGGGTACTCGACGTGATGGTGTTTGTGAACGTTGGTCTTTAATATCAGATGCTGTAACTTCATTGTCAACGTTAACAATTGGTACATCATCCTCATCTGTTAAGTTAGATAGTACCTCGCGTTGTTTTGCCTTATAATCTGCGTCAGTCTCCTCTTGTTGCGCTGTATCTGGAATCGATGTTGAGGAAGACTGATTAGTGTAACCCGATTCTGATTGATCTTTTACTTGGCTCGATGGTTCATTAGATGACGGATAGTTTGACGTTGCCTCAGTAGATGCTTGATGATCGTTGTACTGTTGACGTTGTTCAAAGTCAATTTTTTGCTGTTCAAATTGGTCAAGCACTTTATTTTTTTTATTTACTTTATCCAAATCATTATGTGGGATAAGGATTTTATCGTGAAATGCTTCTCTTATTTTTTCGACAATTAATTTATACAGTTGTTCTTCTTTTGATAATCTAACTTCTAATTTTGTCGGATGAACATTAACATCTACTAATATTGGGTCCATTTCAATATTTAAATAACAAATAGGATAACGACCAATAGTTAATAATGTATGATAGCCTTCTAAAATTGCTTTATTTAACACAAAATTGCGTATATAACGTCCGTTAATAAATATTGAAATATAATGCTTATTACTACGAGAATGTTCTGGTTTAGCGACAAACCCTTCTAAATGATAGTCACTAGTATCTCCTTGTATATGTACCAAATCTTTTGCTACTTTCATACCGTAGATTTCAGCCATTACTTCGTTCGTACGACCAGAGCCATTTGTCTTAATAATTTCTTTGCCATCAGCAGTCAAAGTAAATCGAATATTAGGATGACTCATAGCCATTCTATTAACGATATCTGTTATTTTACCTAATTCTGTATATAGACTTTTAATGTACTTTAGTCTAGCTGGCGTATTATAAAATAAGCTTTCCACCAATATATCTGTACCTTGTTTTGCTTTTGCAGGTTTTTGTTGTAAAATCGCACCATTTTCAACATAAACTTCATGACCTTCAAGATTATCTGTACAACTTTTCAAAGTCACTTTTGCAACGGATGAAATACTAGCTAATGCTTCCCCACGAAAACCTAATGTTCTAATATGAAATAAATCATCATCGTCATCTAGTTTACTCGTAGCGTGTCTATGAAAGACTAAAGCTAAATCATCTTCACTAATTCCCGTTCCGTTATCAACCACTCTGATAGAAGATACGCCAGATTGTTCAACTGCAATATTTATTTCTGTTGCTTGCGCATCTATCGCATTTTCTAACAATTCTTTCACTACTGAACCTGGTCGTTCTACTACCTCACCCGCAGCAATTTTATTTGCTAAAGAGGTTTGTAACTCTTTTATTTTTCCCATGTTTCCACCTCTATTTCAATTGATTTTGTAATTCATTCAACTTAACCAATGCATCAATAGGTGTCATATTAGATAAATTCAACTGTTTAATGGCTATTTCTACTTCACTTTCTGTTTGTGGTACATCAAATAAATCAAAAGTAGCTTGTTCAAACTGATCATCTCGATCTGAGTTATGACTATCATCAGTAACATTATTTTCATCAGTTGTCGTTGCTGCTGCATTATCGTAAGCGATAGTTGGTCCTGTTACTGTATCATGTTGTTCAAAAGCATTTAATATAACTTGAGCACGTTCTATAACCGCTTCAGGTAAATGGGCTAATTGTGCTACTTGTATGCCGTAACTATCATCAACTGCACCATCTTTTACTTTGTGCAAGAAGATTAATTCACCATTATATTCATTTGCAGCTACATGCACATTTTTTAAACATTTTAATGTTTGATCTAATGTAGTTAATTCATGATAATGCGTTGAAAATAATGTTTTAGCATGAGAAGTATGCGCCACATACTCTATCATAGATTGCGCTAATGCAAGACCATCATATGTGGAAGTACCTCGACCTATTTCATCAAAAATAATTAAGCTATCTGCTGTTGCATTTGCTAACGCTTTTTGTGCTTCTAACATCTCCACCATAAATGTACTCTTACCGGATACTAAATCATCTGCGGCACCAATACGTGTAAAAATTTGATCAAATATCGGTAACACAGCACTACTACACGGCACATAAGCTCCCATTTGAGCCATGATACTAATTATTGCTACTTGACGCATATACGTAGATTTACCTGACATGTTAGGGCCTGTAATTAAATAAATAAATGTATCTCGATCTAATGTACAATCATTAGGTACATAATCATTATAATCCATTACACGTTCCACGACAGGATGTCTAGAATCATTAAGTTGCAAAGTTTTATCTTCACTAAAAGTAGGACGGACATAATTGTATTTTTGTGCAATTTCTGCAAAGCTTTGTAAACAATCTAGTTCTGAAATAATTTTAGCTTGTTGTTGCAGTTGCGCAGTGTAAGATTTTACATGTTCACGAATCTGCGTAAATAATTCATATTCCAAGTCAACAGCTTTATCTTCCGCACCTAAAATAATATCTTCTTTTTCTTTTAATTCATCAGTGATAAAGCGTTCTGCATTGGAAAGCGTTTGTTTTCTATTGTATCCATACTGTTCAGGATCAAAGCCTTGTAAATTAGCACGTGTAATCTCAATGTAATAGCCAAACACTTTATTATAACTAATTTTCAGTGACTTAATTCCTGTGCGTTGTCGTTCTTTAGCTTGAAGCTCTGCTAACCATGTTTTACCATTTTGAGAGGCTTCTAAATATTCATCTAATTGTGAGTTGAATCCTTGTTTAAATAACCCACCATCTTTAACTGAAATAGGTGGTTCATCTACTAGACTTTGTTCTAACAACTGTAACAAATCATCTAATGGTTCTAATTTGAGAAATTGTTCACTCATTTGATTATCAAAAGAGTTCAATAACGTTTTTATATTCGGAATTTCCATAATCGAATGCTTCAATTGAATCAAATCTCTCGCATTGACATTGCCATAGCTTACACGTCCAACTAAACGTTCGATATCGTACACTTGGTTTAAATAGCCACGCAGTGTATCTCGTTCGATAAAATGACTTAAGAACTGTTCAACAGTGTTTAAACGTTGTTCTATTTGTTGATGATTTATTAACGGTCTATCTATCCATTGCTTTAATCGTCTCGCACCCATAGGTGTTTTCGTTTCATCCATAAGCCAGAGTAACGTACCTTTTTTAGATTTTAATCTAATACTTTCAGTTAATTCTAAATTTCGCTTCGCGTAAAAATCCATTTTCATAAAGTTAATAGCTTCATAAGTTACTACTGTCTCAATATGAGATAAGTCTCTTTTTTGTGTATGATGGATGTAGTCTAGTAACAACTGCGTTGCATAATACATAGTGTGATGTTGCAATTGATTTACGTTATACATCATATCAGTAATTGTATCTACGACTGTAATTGTTTCCGTAGTTAAGCTAATTTGTCTTTTTAAACTATCACTTATTGGCTTATGAACTACTATTTCATTAGGATTAACTGTCGTAATTTCATTGATTAATGTCGCTTCATCTGTAAAATGTGTAACTTTTAGTTCACCTGTTGAAACATCACAATAACTAAGTGCAAAATTCGTTTCATCTTCAATAAAACTTAGTATATAATTATTTTGAGTGTCATCCACACCACCGTGCTCCATTACTGTACCTGGAGTCACTACTCTGACAACTTCTCTTTTTACCATACCTTTGGTCAATTTAGCATCTTCCATTTGTTCACAAATCGCCACTTTATAGCCATTATTAATTAATGTTTCAATATAACTATCGGCAGAATGATAAGGCACACCACACATAGGTATCGGATTTTCTTTTTTGGCGTCACGTTTAGTTAATGTAATTTCCAATACACGAGATGCTTCTTTTGCATCTTCAAAAAACATTTCATAAAAATCACCTAGTCTAAAAAATAATAGACAATCTTGATATTGCGCTTTAATTTTCAAATATTGTTGCATCATTGGAGTTTCATTAGCCATGTTATTTTTTCACAATCCTTTATTCAGTCTTCTATGTTTACATTTATCACGTATTTTATATGTTAAGTGGAATTGTAGCCACACCTTTTAATATTTAACTCTTAAATTTTAACATAAATAAACAAGCAAGCCCATTTTAACAAAACCGTGTTCACCTAAGTTAAATTACTAAAATATGAAAAAAACGAAGGTCACACGACATACATTGATTACACTTTCAATACATTAAATTTAAAGTGTGATTCCAATATATGTATATGAACTCCGTTTAGTTTCATGTTCTATAAAAATCGTTGTAAAATTCCTTTTTTCTTCAACATCATTAAAATGATATAACTAATTATGGCACCAATCATACTTGATACAATAAAAGCAATCATTAAGGGTTTAATAGCAAAATGTTGTAAACCTACAATCCAAGCAAGTGGGATACATATTAAACTACCGATAATTCCTGTACCTATTACTTCACCAATAGCTGACATAAAGATATGTTTACGGTAAATGTAAAATACACTAGCTAATAAGACACCAATCATACTACCTGGAAAAGCAAACACACTGCCTGTACCAAAAATCATACGTAAAGTAGATGAAATAACTGCCTGAGCTAGGCCAAACCATGGTCCAACGAAAACAGCACATAATACATTAATTAAATGTTGTATTGGTGCAGCTTTCACTGGCCCTAACGGGATAATTATTACACTACTTAGCACAACATTGATGGCAATCAACATTGCTGTAATAGTTAATTTTTTTGTATTCAACTGTGTTCACCCTTTCCATGATGTTACTTATTACTTTTGGTTGTTAGTTGAATCATTTAATTGGTTCAACTCATCTTCCATCGTGCTAATCATCATTTGCAATAAATCATTAGCATCATATTGCAATGAACGAAATTCTTCAACTATCGGCATAGTATTAATAATTGATTCAATGTCACTAATTTTATCTTCAGATTGTTTTAATGCATTCATTTTACCATAGTTATGCAAATTCACTGATTGCTTTTGGTTTTTCTTTAATTCTTGCATTTTTGATTCGATTTGATCATTTTGATGAATTTGGCGTTCCACCTGTTGATAGTCTTTAACTGTGTCTAAATCTTGAATTTGTTGGACAATGAAATCCGTTTCGGTTAATATTTGCTCTTTATTATACACTATGGCATCACCACTGTTTTTTGAGTTTGTTGTACAAACGTACCATTCAATGAGTATTGTTTCGCTTCGTCAATTTTTACATCTACAATTTTACCAATCATTGATTTGGGTGCTTTAAAGTTAACTAATTTGTTTTTATCAGTATAACCTGATAAAACAGTATCATCTCTTTTACTTGTACCTTCGCATAATACTTGAACTATTTCACCTTCGTATTTACTCATAGCACGTTCTGAGTAATATGACACTTTTTTATTCAATGCTTGTAAACGTGCTTTTTTCACATCTTGTGGTACATTATCTTTCATTTTAGCCGCCGGAGTACCATCTCTTTGAGAGTATATATACGTATAAGCATGTTCAAATTCAACTTCATCATATAACGACAATGTTTCTTCGAATTGTGCTTCAGTTTCATTCGGATAACCTACAATAATATCTGTTGTTAAAGCGATATCTGGAATCGCTGTTTTAATTTTATTCACTAATTCTAGATAGCTTTCGCGTGTATATTTACGTCCCATTATTTTCAATACTGCATCATTACCAGATTGTACTGGTAAATGAATATGTGGAACAATATTTCCACCTTTAGCAATAATATCAATCATGCGATCTGTAAAATCCCATGGGTGACTAGTCGTAAATCGGACACGAGGTATATCAATTTTAGAAATATCTTCTAATAAATCTCCAAGACCATAGTCAATTCCTTCGATATCTTTGCCATAAGAGTTAACATTTTGACCTAATAATGTGATTTCTTGATAGCCTTCTCTAGCTAAGCCTCTCACTTCTTCAATTATATCTTCTGGTCGTCTACTGCGTTCTTTACCACGAGTAAAAGGTACAATACAGTAAGTACAGAATTTATCACATCCATACATAATATTAACCCAAGCTTTAATATTACCTGCACGTACTTTAGGCAAGTTTTCTACTACATCGCCTTCTTTTGACCACACTTCAACAACCATAGCTTTTGATAAATATGCCTCTTCTAAAATGGCAGGTAAACGATGAATATTATGTGTGCCAAAAATCATATCAACATTTTGATAAGATTTTAAAATTTTATTTACTACAGATTCCTCTTGAGACATACAGCCACATACACCTATTAAGGCATCTGGGCGTTCTCGTTTTAAATGTTTAAGGTTACCTATTTCACTAAATACTTTATTTTCCGCATTTTCACGTATCGCACAAGTATTTATTAATATAACATCAGCTGTATTGATATCATCTGTTGCTTGATAACCTAAGGCACTTAAAATTCCAGCCATAACTTCTGTATCGTGTGCATTCATCTGACAACCATATGTTTTGATTAAAAAGGTACGTCCTAACCCCATATTTCTATATTTTTCTTCAATTTTAAAATCGTCGTTATATTGTACTGATTGCTTACCACGTTTTTTAGCTTCTTTTAAACTTGGTGGCTGATAAACATGTTCAAAATATTTACTATAATCTTTCGTTTCTTTCTCTGCTTTCTTATCGCGCTCATCTAAAATGTTTATAGATGATTGCTTTCTTTGCTCTTCATTCACTTAAAAAACCCTTTCTGTAGCCAAAGTGTTTATGAGTTTGTTTAGTGAAATATTACTAGGTGCTATAACACCGTTATAACACCTAAATCGTTTATAATATAGTTAATTATAATTTCACATATTGACTTGTGCCTAAAAGTAGTCTACGCCCACATTTGTTACAATTAGCGCACTTCATTAACGTTAAAACTCAATACACTTTATACATGCCCTTAATCATTCTTTTATTATATTAAATGTCGTCCACTTATGCAAAATGAATTATCAGCTACTCATTTATACATTAATAGTACACTGCGCGTATTTGTCTATTACTCACTAAAGTAAAATGCTTATCTTTACTTGCTGTTTAAACTTCATCATATTTTCCTGTTAACGTCTCAATCGTAATGCCCTCTGGTGCATGATAAAATTTCACTTGACTTATAATACTAGGAACTTCTAATTCTACCATACGATCATTCAGTTTTTGCAATAATATTAAGCATTCATTCATATCCCCTTGCACTGTCGTATCAAGTGGTCCAACTCTATAATCAAGTCCTGAATCGTCTATGACTTTTATTGCTTCATCAACATATGGGATAACATCTTCTCCATTTGGCGTTTTTGGTATAATTTGAACACTCATTAACGTATCATCCATATCATTAACCCCTCTCAAAACAGTAATATTCTTCTCCAGTGTACCAAATAAGCAGATTGAGTAATAGCGCAAAACTCCTTTATTTTAGCAAGCCGTACTATGCTTACTTACAGTTCTATATTGACATAAATATTTCATTTTACACTAATATTATTTATTACTTGTTTCAATAGCTTTGATGATAGCATCTGCAAATGCATACATATGGTGATTCCAATTATCTCTACTTTCACGATGTTTTCTATTAAACTTATAATCTTTAAAAAAACTTTGTCTTAATGCTGTAGTTAATTCTAATTGCACTCCAGCATTTTGCTGTGTGTAATTAATAATATTATCATCATGTTTACCCGATAGATGGTCAGGCGCTTTAGCTACTTTAAAGTTAGCTTTAGTTAACAACTGCTCAATTGAAGTCATAAGTGATTTGTCTTTACCACCAATATACACAATTGATTCATCACCTATACAACCATGAATTGCTACTGCTTGATACACTTTCGATACCATAACTTGCATAGTGGATTGATCGTAATGGCGAGAGGTGACATGTAATTCGACATTTTTTTGTCGTCGTAATCCTTTAAAAGTATAAAAGCTATAATGTCCTTTTTCTGCAATTAAATCACATACTTCTGTAGTTCCCGGTTCGATACCGCCACCGTGAATAGCTGCAATTAACACCGCTGATTTCACATCACGTGTTATGATGTCCCAATCCTTATTTTTAGTAGTTGCATTTTCTAATTCAGTCATTGTGCGAAATGTATCCATTAAAGATACCCCCTTAGCAATAATAGACCGAATTAACACAATCGATATATTGCTTTATTCATATTGATAAACTTCAACTAGTGCCTGTGCGATTTGATACATAAACGGTGCCCAGTTATCTTTATTCACTCTATCTTGCTCTTTAAACTGACGATTCTTAAACAATGCTTTTCTAAATGCAACAGTTAATTCCAATTGGATACCTTGCTGGCGTTTACTTTGATTAACAAAGTTATCAGCATGCTTTCCCGCTATTGGCGATGGCGCATCTTTAACAACCACACCCTGAGCCGTTAATTTAGATTTAATTCGCTCAATATAAGTGCTATCTTTACCGCCAATATATATTTCTGGTTTGTCACCCATACACCCATGAATGGATAAAGCATGCTCCTTTTCTCTCACCATAGATAGTAATAGTGGATCATCAAAATGATTCGCAGTCACGTGTAGTTCATGGTTTTTATTAGGGCGTATAGCATTAAAACTATAATAATCATAACCACCTAGTTGTGCAATCAATTGTGCAATTTCGCTCGTTCCTCTTTCAATTGCACCACCGTGTATAGCAGCTACAAGTACGTGACTGTCTCTATTTATAGTCTCAATTTCCCAATCTTCTTGAGCACTTGTTTGCTGAAATAGTTCAGTCATTGATGTATATTTATCTACCATAACTTGTGCTCCTTATATGTAATGTTTATTTGATTATACGAAATTTATTTCACATTAAAAAGAAGGAACGCAACTACAAAATCAATTTAATCGCGTTGATTTCATAGGTCGTTCCTATATTAGTAATATTTTAATTCATGTCATCACTATTCATTTATCTTTAGTAGCGATATTATACACAAATTTACTTGGGCATTTTTAAATAGTAAAATTCATCAATTATTATTCTTAGACAAATTGCTCAATTAATTCATTGAATTGTGTTTCATCAATGTGAATATCTTTTTTAGCTAGTGACGTCTCACCTAGCTCGTCAATTTGCGATTCATAAGAAGGTGTTTCACTATCTTGATATACGATTCCTTTAACTAAAGATTCGTAAGCTAAAATATTACGCATTGCATTTTGCTTATCTGTAGCATCATAATCTTCGATATCTTCTATGCTCGTTAAATTTTCTTTAAACCAGTCATACGTATTAACTTTATTATATGTCACACATGGAGAAAACACATTGACAAAAGAAAATCCATCGTGGTTAATTGCATCTTCTATCATCTTCGTTAAACCTTTAATATCACTAGAAAATCCTTGTGCTAGAAACGTCGCTCCAGAAGAGATAGCTAGCTCTAAAGGAGCTACATTTTGTTCAATATTACCTTTAGGTGTAGATTTAGTAATAAAACCAGGAGCGGATGATGGCGATGTTTGTCCTTTAGTCAAACCATAAATCTGGTTGTCCATAACTATATATGTCATATTCATATTTCGACGTAATGCATGTATTGTATGACCCATACCGATAGCATAACCATCACCATCGCCGCCAGATGCAATTACAGTCAAATCTTTATTTGCCATTTTCACGCCTTGTGCTAATGGTAATGAACGACCATGCACGCCATGTACACCGTATGCATTGATATAGCCTGATAAACGTCCAGAACAACCAATACCAGTAATAACTGCAACTTCCTCAGGTTCTAAACCAACATTTGCTGCTGCTTTTTGAATCGCAGCTTGCACTGAGAAATCTCCACATCCTGGACACCAATTGGGCTTCACATTGTTTCTAAAATCTTTAAATGTTGCCACTTAAACCAGCTCCTTTATTTCTTTAGCCACTGCTAAACCTTTTTCTTCTATTTCATGAGGTAAAAATGGTGTACCGTCATATTTAGTCTGGTTTACCAATTTATTACCTATATTCACATTCATTTTAATAATATTTGCTAACTGTCCTTGATAGTTGTGCTCAGCAATTATTACTTTTGATGCTTTATTTACTGCTTGCTGCACAAGTTCATTTGGGAAAGGATGTAATTGTCTGATTTGTAAATGATTTACTTTTATACCTTGCTGTTCTAAACGTTCTTTACCTTCAGCAATTGACCCTTTAGTTGATATAAATCCAATATATAAAATATCTGCTTCATCATGTTGTTCATCTATATCAACTGGATTATTAATGAGTAAATGTTGTGTTTTACGCATACGTTTTTCCATTTGTTGTTGTCTGTTATTAGCTGCTTCACTCGTTTTACCTTCTTCGTTATGCTCAACTCCAGTGACATGATGTATACCACCTTTCAAACCAGGAATCGGTCTAGGTGAAATACCACTTTCTGTTAAAGCATAGCGTTTAAAGTAGAGTTTATCATCTTCATCGCGTTCAATATCAGACTGTAATAAAGCGCCACGTTTAATTTCAATTTTATTATAATCTAAATGTTTTACTGTTTGTTTTCCTAATGATAATTGTAAATCACTTAAAACAATAACAGGACATTGATATTCCTCAGCTAAGTTAAATGCTTCAATAGTTAAATAGAAAGCATCTTCAGCGTCAGTAGGCGCAACAACAATCTTTGGTATATCTCCATGAGTACCATAAATCATTTGCATTAAGTCTGATTGTTCTTGCTTTGTCGGCAATCCTGTAGATGGACCACCACGTTGTGTATTAATAACCACAAATGGTGTTTCGGTCATACCTGACAATCCAATAGCTTCCATCATCAATGATAATCCCGGTCCGGCACTTGCTGTAAATGCACGCACTCCAGCATAATTGGAGCCAATTGCCATGTTAGCTGCAGCAATTTCATCTTCTGTTTGTACTACAGTTCCACCAACTTTTGGTAAATTGGCAATCATATACTCCATAATTTCTGATGCTGGTGTAATTGGATAAGCAGCCATAAATCTTGATCCTGCAGATAAAGCGCCTAAACCAATCGCATCATTACCAATCATATATAAATGCGGTTGCTCCGCAGTATCTGTTAATTCAAAATCACCAATTAATGTACTTTGTTGTTCTTGCATCAGGCGATAGCCTTCTTGCAATGCTTGAATATTCATTTCAACTACTTTATCGCCTTTTTTGCTAAACATGTTTGTAATTAAAGTTTCTATGACAGTAGTATCAATATTCATAATTGAACATGTAGCACCAATTGCTACCATATTTTTCATTAATGCAGTACCAAGTTCTTTCGCTGTTGCAGTAAATGGTAAATCTATGAGTTGCGCTCGACAATCTTCTGGTTTTTCTGGTTTAGCTTTACTGTCAGCTATAATAATGCTATCTTCTCTCATTTCATGATGATTGACTTCAATTGTTTCTTGGTCAAATGCAATGAGTAAATCTAAATCATCGCTAATAGCATGTACTGGTGTTGTTGATACTCGAATTTTATTATTTGTGTGACCGCCTTTAATACGACTTGAAAAATGACGATAGCCGTAGAGATAATATCCTTTACGATTCATAGCAGTGGCAAAAATTTCTCCTGTTGATTCAATTCCTTCGCCTTGCTGACCGCCCACTTTCCATGATATTTGTGATCTCATATCATCTTGCCTCCTAGTGGAAAAATAGTTCATATTTAATAATACCAAAAGAAACCACTCTATTACTATGTATAGAATGGTAGTTATTTAAATTCATACTAATGGACGATAGTTAGTTAAAGGGATGATCGTCGTTGATTAACACACGCTCTATGTGCTTTGTACGTCCATTTTTATCTATATCTATTACTACACCTGATAACACGCTTCTACCATCATCTGGCAAGACGTGACGTTGTGGCAAACTTGTAATAAAACGAGTAATAACTTCATCTCTATTTATACCTAATATTCCATCATAATACCCTGTCATACCGACATCGGTAATATAACCCGTACCTTGAGGTAAAATTCTTTCGTCTGCAGTTTGTATGTGTGTATGTGTACCTACTACCGCACTAACTCGACCATCTAAATACCAACCCATAGCATTTTTTTCTGATGTTGTTTCAGCATGAAAATCTACAAAAATATAATCGGTAACTGCTTGAGCTTCTTTTATTAAGGCATCAGCTTTTTTAAATGGATCATCAATGTCCTGCATAAAGGCACGACCTTGTAAATTTATAATAGCTAATTTAATATCATTAATTTGAATAAAACGCATACCTACACCTGGTGCTTCATCAGGAAAGTTAGCTGGTCGGACCATTCTATTCGCTTCTTCTATAAAGTCATAAATTTGACGTTGACCATAAGTATGGTTTCCCATTGTTACAAAGTCTACACCTTCACGAAGCAATTGTTTATAAATCTTTTCAGTCAGACCTTTACCGTGTGCGGCATTTTCACCATTTACGATAGTTACAGTCGGTCTATATGTTTGTTTCAGTTTTGGTAAATATGTTGTTATGGCTTCACGTCCAATTTTGCCAACTATATCTCCAATAAATAATATTCTCATTACAAGTTCATCCTCTCATATTGTTAGTTTAATGTATATTAAACATATTGAAAAGGATTATAATTAAAATGATATAGTTAAATTTAGTTTTAAAATTTGGCTAAGTGGTATTTATATAAGTAGAGTATTGAAAACAAATATATAGGAGTTGTAAGTTATACATGTCAATTAACATTGATCCAGAAAAGTTTGCAAATTTAGTAGTTTCAGCCAATCCATCGAAAAGTGAGGATGCAGAAGACATTGCAAAAGACAGTCTTGAATTATATATCAATGCATATCGTTTAGCTGAAAGGTACGCTAATCTTTCTACAAATTGTTACGATACGGCAGAAGTAATCCAAGAAGTTAAAGTTACTGATCTGGAATTAAGTTAGTATCAATATACTTTTTAGTACAATTTAGAAAGCATATTGATATTAATAAAAAACGGTCGCCTTAAAGGCAACCGTTTTTATTTTGCATACTCAATTGCTCTAGTCTCACGAACAACTGTCACTTTTATATGACCAGGATATTGAAGTTCATCTTCAATTTGGCTCTTTATATCTCTTGCTAAGCGATGTGATTTTAAGTCGTCTATAGCATCTGGTGAAACAATAACTCGAATCTCTCTACCAGCTTGAATTGCGAATGCTTTATCTACGCCATCATAGCTTTCCGATAACGTCTCTAAGCGCTCTAATCTTCTAATATAGTTTTCTAAAGTTTCTTTACGAGCACCAGGTCTTGCAGCAGATAATGCATCAGCAGCAGCTACTAGAATAGAAATAATAGATGTTGGTTCAACATCTCCATGGTGTGAATGAATAGCATTAACCACTGTTTCAGTTTCATTATATTTTTTAGCCAATTCAACACCAATTTCTACGTGGCTACCTTCTACTTCATGATCGATGGCTTTACCAACATCATGCAACAAGCCAGCTCTTTTGGCTAAAGTTATATCTTCTCCTAATTCAGCAGCAAGCATGCCACTTAAATGTGCCACTTCAATTGAATGTTTTAACACATTTTGTCCATAACTCGTGCGGTATTGTAAACGACCTAAGATTTTAACTAAATCTGGATGCATATTGTGTACATTTATTTCAAATGTCGCTTGTTCACCTGCATCACGTATAATATCATCTACTTCTTTCCGAGCTTTATCCACCATATCTTCAATGCGTCCTGGGTGTATTCTACCATCAGAAACGAGATTGACTAATGCTGTTCTAGCAATTTCACGTCTGATTGGATCAAATCCTGATAGTATAACTGCTTCTGGTGTGTCATCGATAATTAAATCAATACCAGTAAGTGTCTCGAGTGTTCTAATATTTCTACCCTCTCTACCAATGATCCGTCCTTTCATTTCATCGTTAGGTAAATTAACAACCGATACTGTAGATTCTGAAGTATGTTCTGCAGCTAGTCGTTGTACCGTTGTTGCTAATAACTCTTTTGCATTTTTATCGACTTTTTCTTTGGCTTCTTTCTCTTTTTCCTTAACAAGTATTGCAATATCTTGTGACAATTCGTCTTCAACTCGTTTAAGTTGCTCATTAGCTGCTTCTTCTTGAGTGAGACCAGAGATGCGTTCTAATTCTTGTTCATGTTTATTTATTAATGATTGAACACTACTCTCTTTTGCATCTACTTGTTGTTGTCTTTCTTCAAGTTTAGATTCTTTTTGCTCTAAAATTTCATCTTTTTTATCAAGCAAATCAGATTTACGCTCTAAATTTTCTTCTTTTTGAAGTAGGCGACTTTCTTGCCTTTGAAGTTCTCCTCGTCGTTCACGAAGTTCATTTTCACTTTGTTCTTTTAACAACTGATTTTCTTCTTTGGCTTCAAGCAGTTTTTCCTTTTTTAGGTTTTCAGCTTCTTTATTCGCCTGATCGATGATATCTTCGGCAGTTTGTCTTGCTTGTAATTGCTTTTGATGTAGCAATTTACGGGCACTAAAATACCCTACAACAACTCCCAGAATAATACCTAGCAAAATGAGTAGGAGGTCTAATAAATTCACATAAACACCCCCCTTTTTCTAGGATTTGCTCTTTATATCAAAATAAATATGATTTTAATGAATTATATAACAATCATACAGTCCAATTGTACGTTTTAAAACTAAGAAGTGTCAAGATATCGAACTACAATTATATAATTTCAATTAACAGAGATTTTAATACTATATTAAAATAATTTATACATAATAATATGTATATTTAGATTATAACAAACTTTACAAATGATAACAGTCTAAATTTTCCATTGTTAATTAATAATTAGGATAAAAAATCATATTCTGTTTAATTTTATCTAGTGCTCAAGTGTGCAGTTCTAATTGATTACCAAAAAAGCTGTATAACAACAATATTTTGAGTTATACAGCTTACTTTAAAAAATTATTTATTTTAATTTCAACTATTCTTCATCGAATAAATTCGGTGTTGCTTCTTCGGATTCTTCGGTTTCTTCGATATCACCATCAAAAATACCTAATTTTTCACGTAATTTTTGATCAATATCCTTTTTAATTTCAGGGTTTTCTTTTAGATAAGTTTTTACATTTTCCTTACCTTGACCCATACGCTCTCCATTATATGAATACCATGCGCCTGACTTATCGACGATATCATTTTCAACACCTAAATCGATAAGTTCACCTTCTTTAGAAATACCTTTCCCGTACATAATATCAACTTCTGCTACTCTGAAAGGAGGTGCCACTTTATTTTTAACAACTTTAATTTTTGTTCTATTACCTACAATGTCTTGACCTTGTTTTAATTGCTCTGCACGACGTACTTCTAAACGCACTGAACTGTAGAATTTCAATGCACGTCCACCAGGTGTTGTTTCAGGATTACCGAACATAACGCCTACTTTTTCACGGATTTGGTTAATAAATACTGCAGTAGTGTTAGATTTAGAAATTGCCCCTGATAGTTTACGTAACGCTTGAGACATTAATCTTGCTTGTAAGCCTACATGAGTATCTCCCATTTCACCTTCAATTTCAGCTTTTGGCGTTAATGCTGCAACTGAGTCTACTACTACGATATCTACCGCACCACTTCTAACAAAAGCCTCTGCGATTTCAAGACCTTGTTCTCCGTGGTCAGGTTGTGATAAATATAAATTATCAATATCGACACCTAAAGCTTCAGCATAAACAGGGTCAAGTGCGTGTTCGGCATCGATAAATGCTGCAATTCCACCATTTCTTTGTACTTCAGCTATAGCATGTAATGCAACAGTCGTTTTACCTGAACTTTCTGGTCCATAGATTTCAATAATTCTTCCTTTAGGATAACCACCTACTCCTAAGGCATTATCCAATGTTACAGAACCACTCGAAACACTTGATACTCTGCGAGCTTTATTGTCGCCTAATTTCATCACTGAACCTTTACCAAATGATTTTTCCATATTTTTTATAACTGTATCTAAAGCTTTTTGACGTTCGTTATCCAATGTTGGACCTCCTAAATGAGTTTCATCTCAATTAATTATCTTAATCACACTATACAATCTATTTATCGTTTTTTCAAGTATTTTGCGAATATTTGTTCGTATTATGTTCGTTATGTTCAAAAATATCGAACATGCGTGCTTAATAACGCTATTTTAAAGTTTTTTAATATAAGTTAACAACCGTATTAATACTTGGTTCGGTGTACGCGATTTTAGTGTAACTTGTTGTGTTGCTACATTAAATGACTCGATATGCAATTGTTGATTTTTCAATATACCTATATAAACTTTATTTTGATGACGCAATACTGCTACACCTATTTGGGTATTATATAGTTTTTGAACGATTGTTGTCGCAACTGTTAATTGCTCTGTTATTGACTTGGTACTGTCGATAAATTGTGGTGCATGAATAAGTACCCCTTGCAACAATTGATCACAATTATAATCACTCATTTGGCTATATAGAAGCCCTTCAGTCACGCCATCATAAAGTGCAAATGAGTGAGTAATTTGTTGCATAAATGCTTCTGCTAATGTAATTTCATTAGAGCCATAGTAATAATCACCTAGTCGGTTTAATATTTCTTGTTTGATAGGTGCTATTAAGGCAACACATTCAGCTTTTGAATGTGCATTGGCAGTTAATCTGATATTGACTTCATGCGAACCAGCTAATGGGGCAATTGTTGGATTGCTTTGATTATCTATTAAGTCCATAAGCTCCGTTTCCACTCTTGACTCACCTATTCCCGCAAACCTTAACGATTCAGAATAAATACTTTTTTCTCCATCTAGAAAATACGGCAATAATTCATTCTTAGCCATAGGTTGCATTTCTTTAGGTGGACCTGGTAATAGCACTACTTTTTTATCATTGTAATCTACTAACATTCCAGGCGCCATACCTACTTTATTAGCTAACACTTTTGAACCTTCAATAACTAGCGCTTGTTGTTTATTATTTGGGGTCATTACTTGTTGATGTTGTGCAAAAAATTGTTCAATATAGTTCATTGCGTTTTGATCAGTTACAAGTTCACGGTTAAGTAACTGCGCTACAGTATGTTTTGTTAAATCATCTTTAGTTGGACCTAAACCGCCAGTCAAAACGACAGCATCATAATTGTCTAAAGCATGTTTTACTACACGCGTTAAACGCTCTACATTATCACCAACCACCGTATGCTCAACTACACTATGACCAATATCATTAAACAATTTAGATAGATATTGACCATTGGTATTAGCGATTTGTCCTAATAATAATTCTGATCCGACTGCGATAATTGAAATTTGCACTGCTGTTCTTCCCCCTTGTCGAAAATGACACTATCAAATACTTGAATGTAATACACTTTATTATAAAACAAATGTTTCCTAAAAATCTAAAAAAAAGTTTGGATACAAGTTTCTTACTTGAGTTCCAAACTTTAACTTATTATTTTGCTTTAAAGACGTCTCGTCCTTTATAAAAATATTCGATACCTGATAATATAGTAAAGAATACTCCAATGTACAGTAATACTTGACCTAAAGGAAAACCAATCCAATTAGCTAATGGGTCACCTAATAAGATCCATACTAACGCTACCATTGTGACAGCTGTCTTTATTTTACCTAGTTGCCCTGCTGCGCTAACAAAACCTTGTTCAATTTGTAATAAACGTAATCCAGTTACTGCGAATTCACGAGCAATGATAATTATAGCTACTATTGAATTTGTTAAATCAATTTGTACTAATGCAACTAATGCTGCAGACACCAATAATTTGTCTGCTAATGGGTCTAAAAATTTCCCCATATTCGTTACTAATTGCCACTTGCGAGCTAAATAACCATCCACAAAGTCACTCAACGATGCAACAATAAATATTATTCCAGCAATTAGTAATTCTATTCTAATATTATATCCGCCTATTATAGACACTGAACCGAAACCAAAATCCGCTAATGCGAAAATTAAAAAAATCGGAATTAGTATAACTCTAAAAACGGTTATCCAATTCGGTATATTCATGTATAATCCTCATTTCTCTATTTAAATCTAACAATCAATACTTCTTACAACACAATGACCGCTGAAATCCATATTAATGCAGTAATTATAACGATAGCACTAATAACGACAATTAACTGTAGCGGTTCTTTATTTTTACTTCTATAAGTAGGCTTGTCTTCTTGCGCAAATGCATTAATGGTAACATCAATATTGTTATCTTGCTGTGGTATCTCTTCTTTATGCGCGGCTATTAGCTGTGTTGAATCAATATTCACAGCTTTAGCATATTTTTCAATAAAACCTTCAGCATAAGCAGAATTATATAATGCATCAAAATCATTATTTTCGATTAACTTTAACGTTGCTTGTTTAATTTGGGTTTTTGACTCTAATTCATACAGCGTCATACCAAGTCGTTCACGTCGACCTTTTAAAGTTTGTCCTATAGAGCTCATGGTTGTAGTCCTCCTCGACAGTAAAAGTACGTATTATTGAAAGAAACCAAAACCATCACCAAATCCGTTTTCATTAAAATCTAAATTATTTTTACTTTTTACGGTTTTCTTTTTCATTTCTTCATAATGAATTTCTTGGTCTTTATCTTCTCTTAACTCAATAATATAGTCAAAATCACTCATATTATATTCACTGGCCTCCACAAACAAATCTGGGTGCTCTACTACTTTGATAGCTGGTAAGCTCATAACTTCTTTAACTAAATCTTGATGTTTTTCACTTGATTCACGCGCAGTAACGGCACCATCAATAATATAAACATGATCCGAATCATATTCACCTTTGATGAGTGAACTTCTAACCGTTTGTTTAATTAGCGTGGAACTAATAAATAACCAACGTTTATGCGCACAAACACTACCGGCTACAATAGATTCTGTTTTCCCTACACGTGGCATTCCGCGAATACCGATTAGTTTATGACCTTCTTCCTTAAATAGCTCTGCCATAAAATCAACTAATAAACCTAAATCTTCACGTTCAAAGCGGAACGTTTTTTTATCGTCTGCATCTTGTTCTATGTATCTGCCATGACGAACTGCTAAACGATCTCTTAGTTCAGGTTGTCGTAATTTTGTAATTGAGATATCGTCTATTTCTGTCACAATGTTCTCAAATCTACTAACTTTTTCTAAGTTATCAGATTTAATAAGCAAACCTCTACGCGCTTGTTCAACACCATTTATAGTTACAATGCTAATACCCATCATACCTAATAAACTGGAAACGTCGCCTAATAAACCTGCTCTATTCATTGTAATTTCATATTCTAAATACCATTCTTTTTTTACTGGCACTGCCATAACTAAACACCCCTTAGTTTTCATGCATTACAACAACCGTAAATAAAACTGTAATAGCACACGCATCTATTAAAAAGTATAATTATATGAACATTATAACATTGAAACATAATAATTTGTAAATCAATATTAAGTACTTATAAGTACCAGGCTCCGTTTACTTTTTGAACTGTACCTGTCACACTTTTAGCCATTGGATGACATAAGTAGGCACAAGTATGTGCAATTTCATGTGGATCAATTAATCTCTGTTGTGGTAGTTCATTCACAATAGCAGATAATTCTTCGTCTGACCAAACTGTAGACATATTACCACTAACAATGCCTGGTGATATAGCATTAACAGTAACTGACGTCATCGCTAATTCTTGACTTAGTGCTTTCACAAATCCTAACTGTGCACTTTTCATTGATGAATATACTGTTTCGAGACTGGCTCCTGTTTCTCCCCAGATAGATGAAATAACAATAATTCTGCCTTGTTCACTCATTCTTAATTGATCTACAAAATATCTAATAACACGGATACATTCTCTGACGTGAATGCGATAGCAACGATCAATCTCTTCATCACTAGTATCTTGAAGTTGACCATAAAGAGCTGTACCGCTAGCGTAAATCAAACAATCTATATTTTGTATAGATTGGAAAAGTTCTTCATATTGTGGACTTGCGGTTAAATCACATTGCACAAATTGTACTGGATAACCTTTGAATTGCGTTATTAAGGTCGATACCTCTGCACGATGATACTGCACAATTACCTCATATCCATCATCTAATAAACGTTGCACAATGGCTTTACCAATCGTACCTGAGCCACCAATTACTACAGCTTTCATAGTTTACTTCATCTCCAAACGACTATCAACCATCTGTTCTATATTCAAGCATGTTTGTACAGTACTGTTGACACTCTCTAATGTTATATTTTCAACAATATCCAATAAATCAAAGAGACTGACACCCTCAAAATATAATTTAGTATACTGGTTAGCGATGTACTCTGGTGAATTTAGACCTGTAATAAATTCTCCAATAAATTGTTTTTTCAACAATTCAAAAGCTTCTTCATCCACGAGTTGACCTTTTTTTTGTTCCAATTCTGTTAATAATAAATCTTTTAATTTATCAGGTTGTTGCGTGGCGCTCGTTATGATAGAAAAACTATATGTTGGTTCAAGTACAAATTGATAGCCGAAAGTATCATCTATTAATTCATCTGTAAGTAGTGATTGATAAAAATCAGTTTCTTCGCCAAATACTAATTCAAAAAATAAAGTCATTTCCAAATCTTTACGTACAAATTGCTCTGGTTGAAGATTAGTTAACGGATCATTTTTAAATCCTAACATGAGTCTAGGTGACTGTAATTTCATAGTTTCTGTTACGACTTTTTCGTTAACAGAAGCTTTTTCAACTAAAGGATCACGTTGAATAACTGGTTGCGCTTCTTTATCTCGTTTATCTTCATGTTCTGTAACGATTTGTTCAATAGCATTAGGCTCAACGTCACCTACAACAAATAGCACCATGTTTGATGGATGGTAAAATGTCTCATAACATAAATATAAATCATCTTTAGTAATATCGTAAATACTCTCAACACTACCTGCAATGTCAACTTTTATCGGATGTGAATCATACATAGCACGTAAAGTGTTAAACATTAATTTATATCCAGGTTGTTCTTGATACATTTTTATTTCTTCAGCGATAATACCTTTTTCTTTATCTACAGTCTCCTTAGTGAAATAAGGTGTTTCTACCATAGTTAATAAACGTTTAATATTTCGCTCAATATTATCTGTCGCACTAAATAAATAACTTGTACGATCAAAACTTGTAAAAGCATTAACTTGAGCATTATCCTCAGCAAACGCTGTAAATAAGTCTTCTTCTTCATTTTCAAATAATTTATGTTCTAAAAAATGTGCCACACCATCCGGCACTGTAACAAATTCATCTTGATTGTGCGGTTTAAATTTATTATCTAAAGAACCAAATTGTGTAGTGTATGTAACAAAGGTCTTTTGAAATCCTTGTTTTGGTATGACAAATAATTTCAAACCATTATTAAGGGTACTTTCAAAAACGCGTTCATCGATTTGTTGGTAATATTTTTCGCGCATTACGCTTCCCCTCCTTTTGTTAAAATATAAATAGTATTTAACGTCGCTGCATTCACTAACTCAATGATTTGTTCTCGTGTCACTTGCATAATAGCATCTACATACGATTGATCTGTCATATCCGTTGTTAATAACAGATTGTTATTCATCCGTTCAATAATACTTTTTGGTCGATCTTCACCTTCATGGCGCTGTGAAATAAAAACTTTTTTCGCTAACTCAAGTTTTTCATCACTAAATTCTCCAAATTTGAACTTTTCAAATTCTTTAATGATGGTCTCTTGTGCAACTTGATATTTATCAGCTGAAACTCCACTTAAAACGAATAAATAGCCATTTTTTGTATCGAGTTGCGAATGAATAGAGTACGCTAAACTTTGTCGTTCCCTTACTTCATTAAATAATACGGATGATGGGTCACCACCGAACATCATATTAAAGACTACTAATGCAAAATATGCCTCACTACCATAAGTTACCGGAAATTCGAAGCCCATATTTAACTTGGCTTGATCGATTTCATCATATTCGATAATAACATTCGGCTTGTGTTCTGTAGCGACTGGTTCTACTGTTGCAAATGTATCAAAGTGAGATGGTTGAATTTGGAAATATTGCTGTATGTAATTCTTAACTTGTCGTTCATCTACATTACCAACAACATAAATTGCACAGAAATCATTAGTAATCATAGATTGATATGTATCATATAAACTTGCACTTGATATGTGAGCTATGTTTTCTACTTGTCCACTCGCTAATTGACTGTATGGTTGATCGCCAAACATGTTTTTCAATAAATTTAGAAAAGCGAGTTGTGACTTATTATCTTCTATAGCAGCTAATTTTTTTGTCAGCAAAGATTTTTCTTGTGCTAAAAATCCTTCATCAAATTGTTGATTAGTTATTAAGGGGTTCCAGATAATTTCTGTTAATAATTTTATGCCTTGTTCAAACAGTGGAGTAGTATCTTTGAGGTATTTTTCATTAACTAATTCTAATGAAATCGTAATAACATGTTTATCTTTAAATTTAGACACAAAACTATTAACATAAGCGCCATATAATTCTGATAAACGACGATTCAAGGCTTTATCTGACGGCCATTTTTTAGTTGCACGCATTAATAATTTACTTAAAATAGCGCGTTCAGTAACCGTATCTTGGTTTAAAGGGGCCATAAATTTTAATGTAATCGTAGTGGTTTTAAATTTCGAAGTTGGTAATACATTAATATGAAGATTGCTCGTTGACTTGTTATTCAAATTGTCATTCCCCGCTTTCTTTTTGCTTATAGTCTATTTCTTACCGTTTTAAACTTTACTAAACTACTTTTAAAATAATTAAATGAATAAAATACAGGATTATGTTCATTATCATAATGAATAAGCTTTAATAACATGAGTCCTTCATGTGGTGACGCATTTAAAATATCTGAAATATGTGGTTCATAACTAATTGCTTCTATTTCTGTTTCAGCATAACTAATTTTGCGTTTAGAATTTTGCTCGATGGCATTAATAATGGATTGATTATTTGTTTGATATTGATAACACGTCAATTCTGATGTGGGTACTTTATCTAAACAATACACCACAGGAAACTGGTTTGCTGTGCGAATACGTTCAATAATAGTAACCATTGTTTTTTCAGGTAACGTCAAATATTTTGCGTCTAATGATGTGGCTGGCTTTTCGTCTAAGCTGATAAATTCAGTACCTGCTTGATAGCCTTGATTCGTAATCATTTCACTAATACTTACTAATTCACCTAATGGATAGAAGAAAGGGTGTAGCGATTTAACGCTCACACCTTCTTCTAAATTATTAGTTAAGACTTGTTCAGTAATTAGTTCATCTACACCATCATAGACATCATCTGTTTTTACTTTTAAATCTCTAGCAATTGCTAAATTACTAGGTAGTTTTTCTCCATGTGCTAATTTACCTTCTTTAATTTGGTTAATTATCCATTCTTTCACTCTATAAACTGATGTTAATTCCATATTTACACCTCATCGTTATCTAAATCAACAAGTATTTGTCTTGGCTTACTGCCTTTTTGTGGTCCAATAACTTGGTTGTTCTCTAAATCATCCATCAATCTTGATGCCCTGTTATAACCAATTCTAAATTGTCGTTGGAGTAGTGATGTGCTTGCTTTTTGTTGTTCTATAACAAATAGATATGCCTCATCATAAAGTGGGTCTTCACTTTTCATTTCTGATTTTTCTACGGGTGCATCGGGCTCCATTTCCTTAACATAATTTGCTTTTTGTTGCTCCACAACATAATTAACAACTTCTTGCACTTCTTGGTCGCTTAAAAATGCACCTTGTACCCTTGTCCTTACCGAACCACCATTTGCTACATATAACATATCACCTTTACCTAATAATTTATCAGCACCGCCACTATCTATTATTGTTCTAGAGTCAGTTTGTGAACTAACAGCAAATGCAATTCTTGAAGGAATATTATTTTTAATAATCCCTGTAATGACATCAACTGAAGGTCTTTGTGTCGCAATAATTAAATGTATACCAGCAGCACGTGCCATTTGAGTAATACGTTGTATTGCATTTTCAACATCTTTTCCTGCAACCATCATTAAATCAGCTAACTCATCTACAATAACTACAATGTAAGGTAACTCAGCTTGTTTTTCATCTAGTTCTTGGTTTTGACGTTTAATATATTCATTATAGCCTTCTATATTTCGTGTAGAAGAATGCTGGAATAAATCATAACGTCTTTCCATTTCTGCAACTACTTTTTCTAACGCTTGTGACGCTTTATGTGGATTCGTTACAACTGGTATTAATAAATGCGGAATTCCATTATATACATTTAATTCTACCATTTTTGGATCTATTAACATAAGTTTTACTTCGTGTGGTTTAGCATTCAACAATATACTGGTAATGATACCATTAATACATACTGATTTCCCACTACCAGTTGAACCAGCAACTAATAAATGCGGCATTTTATTTAATTCTACGGTAATAGGGTCGCCTGAAATATCTCTGCCCAATCCTACTTCCAATTTATTGCTAGCTGGAAATTTTTCATCTAATACTTCTTTTAAGGATACTAACGAAATTTTATCATTAGGTACTTCGATGCCGACTGCCGAACGACCTGGAATCGGCGCTTCAATACGAATATCTTTGGCTGCTAATGCTAGCGCAATATCGTTATGCAAGTTTACAATTTTACTTACTTTCACACCTTGCGCTGGTTGTATTTCATATTGAGTTACGGCTGGTCCAATTTTGATTTGTGTGACACGAGCATCTACACCAAAGTTTTTTAATGTAGTTTCTAACAATTGCCCTTTTTTCTGCACTTCAGCTTTAGATGTCGTTTTTTGTTTTGCCGGTTGATTTAGCAACGAAAGTGGCGGCACTTTATAAGCTTCGTTTTCTACTTCACCTGCTTCTGAAATCGAACCAGACAACTCACTATCGGTATTGTCCTCTACTTCTTCTTCAGTAGGCGCAAGTTGTTTTTGTTGTTTGTGCTTCTGACGTTCCTCTGTAGCTGACACATCATTTGTTAGAGTATCGCCATGCCCTTTAGGTTGTTTAGCTGTTGCTGTGTGCTCATCTTCATTATCACTATGTCCATAAATCGGAATTGCCGGTTGAGCTTTTTGAGATACTTCATTAACTTCAGGTAAGTTTGATACATCTTTCAACTCTTCATTTTTCGCAGCTTGCTGTGCTTGTTTTTCAGCTTTCACACGCGCTTTTGCTTCTTTTTTAACTTTTTGTTGCTGTCTTTTTGCTTTTAGATTGTCGGATGCTGATTCACTTTTAACTTTCAAAGATTCTAAAAATAATTTCGAAACATCACGATGCTTTTGCTTTAATAAAAGGATACCGCTTGAAATTATAAGTAACAGTGTAACGATAATTACACCTACAATAGAAATTAATGGTATAAATAATTCCAATAAATAAAAGCCAATCAAGCCACCACCAAAATTTGGAAAATGTGAGTTTTCATAAGATTTATAGACAAAAGATAAGACTGGTTCTCTTTTCGATTGGCTATTATGAGTAAAGTGATATATCACTTGCATTAATAGAATCAAAGTAAACTGTAGCATCACTGCTCCAGTTGTTCTACGTGTTTTAGGAAGACCGCGATACAAAGTAATATAAACTGTAGCTATTAATATTAATATATACGTTAAGTATCTACTCGTACCTACAAGATAATTGAAAAAGCTATCAATCATTCGTCCAACAATGCCTAACTGAAAGGCTCCTAATATTGTTAAAATAGTGATGATTATCGCAAAGACATATTTTAACGCATTATCTTTTTGTTTCTTTTGTTGTTTTGTAGACTTTTTACGCGTCGTCGCTCCCTTTTTTCTTGTCGTCGCTCGTTTTTTGGTTTGTGCCAAAACTTTACACCTCTTTTAAAAAGTTGAAACTAATCTAAACATAGCACAATGCTAAAAACATCTACCATGCTCTGTCTCACAATTAGCGTTATGAATAATAAGAAGAGGCAGAGACTACCTCCTACAGGTATAAACAGCTTT
Organism: Staphylococcus sp. GDY8P72P; assembly: GCF_016890655.1. Taxonomy (NCBI): domain Bacteria; kingdom Bacillati; phylum Bacillota; class Bacilli; order Caryophanales; family Staphylococcaceae; genus Staphylococcus; species Staphylococcus sp. GDY8P72P. The sequence continues at coordinate 362,392 of NZ_JAFEQJ010000006.1, forward strand.
GTAGATTGACATTTTTATGCAATCCCAACCACTATTTTTACATGCTTATAAAGCATTAGCCTCAACCTCTTTTACTCATAGGTTTATATTAAATTTCCGAAATAACTGGAATAATCATCGGGCGTCTTTTCGTACTTTCAAACAATAGCTTGCTAATTTGATCACGCATATTTTGCTTGATTTCTGACCATTCAATACGTTTTTCTAATAGTCCTTGCTCTACTATTTCACGTACTTTTTCTTCAGCTTCTTTAAGGAGTGCTTCACTTTCTCGCACGTAGACGAATCCACGTGATTGAATTTCAGGACCCGCAGCAATACGTCTGTTTTTAGGATCTAGCGTAACAACAGCGATAAATATTCCATCTTCGGCTAATAAATGTCTATCTCGTAAGACGATGTTACCAACATCTCCTACACCAATACCATCAATAAGTACATTTCCTGAATTCACTTTTTCGTTAAGAATCATAGCTTCGCCATCATAATTAACGACATCACCTTTTTCCACTAAAAAGATTTTTTCAGGTTGCACGCCGGCTTCATTAGCTAATTTAGCATGTGCAATTTGCATTTTGAACTCACCGTTTACAGGAATGAAATATTCCGGTTTCATGATATTTATCATCATCTTTAATTCTTCCATACAGCCATGGCTTGATGCATGAATCTTTTTATTATTCGGTAAAATTTCAGCACCAGCTCGCACTAGCTCATTTAAAGTGTTGCCGATGATTACTTCCATATTTGCAGATGCTGTAATTGCTAAAAAGACAGAATCTCCAGGTTCAATGTTCATAATTTTATGTTTCTTTTGAGCCATTTGGCTTAACGCTTCAACTGGTTCACCTTGCATACCAGTTGCAATAATAATAACTTCATTCTTAGGATAGTTTTCCACTTCATTGATCGGGATTAACAAATCTTTGGGAATATCAAAATAGCCCATTTTTCTTGCTGTGTTAAATGAACTTTCTAATGAACGACCTAAGAATGACACTTTTCTGTTTAGTTTGCTTGCAACTGTAAGCACTTGTTGAATTCTAATGAAGTTAGAAGCATAACAAGAGACAATCAAACGACCTTTTACTTTTGTAAACGCGTCATACATATGAGACTCAATAACATTTTCTGGAGTATTGTATCCAGGTTTTTCAGCTTCCGTCGAATCACTGATTAAGGCAAAGACACCTTCGTCTCCAATTTCAGTCATACGTTTTAAGTCTGGTGCATAATGACCTTGTAAACTTTGATCAAATTTAAACTCTCCTGTATACACGATTGCACCATAAGATGTATGAATACATATACCTAAACTATCTGGAATACTATGTGCAGTGTTAAAGAAAGTGATATTTACCCCTTTGAAACGCATAATCGAATCATTATTAACAGTATAGTATCTTACTTTTTTATTAATATTACGTGCCTTCATATTTTCTTTTATTAATGCAATAGTCAATTTTGAACCATAAACGGGTGCATCAACTTGCTCAAGTACATATGTTACTGCACCAATGGCATGTTCGTGACCATGTGTTAAAAATATACCTTTTAACTTTTCTTTGTTTTCAATGACATACTGAATATCAGGAATAACAATATCTACACCTAACATTTCGTCTTCTGGAAACATTAATCCAGCATCTAGCATAAACATTTCATCGTCTACTTCAACGATATACATATTTTTCGCAATTTCTCCAACTCCACCAAGGGGGATTATGCGAATATTGTTATTATTTTTCTTAATTAAACTCAAAATGGTACCTCCTAATTTTAATCCCCGACCATATATAATCTCATTTTATATTATAAGTTATATTAGGCTCTGTGTACACTATTAAAGTAATTTCCATGTTAAAAGTATCCTTACTTCTACTTTTTGTGACATAAAGAAAGAAACTAGTATTAACGTTATGTTTTTTGACAACTTTCAAAATGTGTATAATCAACACAACGTATACTAGTTTCTTGTTTATATAGATTATTTAGTTTCTAATACTTTATGAGAAGCATTTACTCTACCTTGTTTATCTATTTCAGTAACTTTAACTTTCAAAATGTCACCTAATGCTAATACATCTTCGACTTTATTAATGCGTTCTTGTGCAATTTGTGAAATGTGAACTAAAGCGTCTTTTCCGGCAAACAATTCTACAAAAGCACCATATTTTTCTATACGTTTAACTTTTGCGTCATAAATTTGTCCAACCTCAGCTTCGCGTGTAATATCTTCAATAATTGATTTTGCTTTATCAATAGCATTTTGATCGACTGCACCTATGAAAATTGTACCATCTTGTTCAATATCTAATTTAACACCTGTTTCATCAATAATTTCATTGATTTTTTTACCACCAGGCCCAATCACATCTCTAATTTTTGCTGGTTTAATTGTCATAGTGACAACTTTCGGAGCATATGCGCTTAACTCACTTCTTGGTGTATCGATTGTTTGTAACATGTGATCTAAGATTGCTAAACGACCTTCGCGTGCTTGTTCTAATGCTTCTTTAATGATTTCTTTTGTTAAACCATCAATTTTAATATCCATTTGTATTGCAGTGATACCTTCAGATGTACCTGCTACTTTAAAGTCCATATCGCCTAAAGCATCTTCCATACCTTGAATATCAGTTAAAATTGTATAACTATCGTCACGAGTTACTAATCCCATAGCTATACCAGCAACCGGTGCTTTAATTGGCACACCTGCATCCATTAAAGCAAGTGTAGAGCCACAAATTGATGCTTGTGAAGAAGAACCGTTCGATTCTAGTACTTCACTTACAATTCTTACCGTATAAGGGAAATCTTTAGGGTCTGGAATAATATGACTCAATGCTCTTTCGCCTAATGCACCGTGTCCGATTTCTCTTCTTCCCGGTGAACGTACTGGTCCAGTTTCTCCGACTGAATAGTTAGGGAAATTATAATGATGCATAAAGCGTTTCTCTGCTTCCTCACCTAATCCGTCAATAATTTGATATTCACTTAATGAACCTAATGTTAGTACAGAAAGTGCTTGCGTTTGTCCGCGTGTGAATAGCCCTGAACCGTGTGCTCTAGGTAACAAGCCTACTTCAGAATCTAATGGACGAATTTCGTCTGTTTTACGGCCATCCGGTCTGATTTTTTCTTCAGCAATTAATCGTCTTACTTCAGCTTTTACTAAATCATTTAAAATGCCTTGTACTTCTTTAATTAATGTCTCATTTTCTGGGTCTTCTTCATCTATAAATTGGTCGATCACTGCCGCTTTTAGCTCGTCTAATTTATCATCACGTTGTTGTTTATCAAATGTTAACACTGCTTGTTTTAGACCTTGTTCTTCAGTTAATTGAGTTACTTTGGCTATGAGTGAATCATCTTGTTCTGCTGGAATAAATTCTTTTTTCACTGGCTGAATGTAGTCAACAATTTCTTGTTGGAAAGCAACTAGACGTTGAATTTCTTCATGTCCAAAGAAGATAGCTTCTAGCATTTCTTCTTCAGTGATTTCACTTGCACCAGCTTCAACCATGTTCACTGCATCTTTATGACCAGCAACTTCTAAATCTAAACGTGAAACTGCTTTTTGTTCAACTGTTGGATTAATAATGTATTCTCCATCTATAAAGCCTACGTTAACACCTGCAATAGGTCCTTGGAATGGGATGTCAGAAACACTTAACGCTACTGATGAACCAATCATTGCCGCCATTTCTGGAGAACAATCTGGATCAGCACTAAGTACAGTGTTCATAATTTGAACATCATATTTATAACCTTTAGGAAATAGTGGACGGATAGGTCTATCTATTAATCTTGCTGTTAATGTAGCTTCATCACTCGGGCGACCTTCACGTTTTTTAAAGCCACCAGGAATTTTACCTGCTGCATACATTTTTTCTTCATAATTTACCATTAATGGGAAAAAATCTCCATCGCGCGGTTCTTTGGAAGCAACAGCAGTTGATAGTACAACTGTATCACCATAACGGACAAGTGCAGCGCCATTAGCTTGTTTCGCTAGTTGTCCTGTCTCTATTGTTAATGATCGATTCGCCCATTCAGTTTTAAAAACTTTTTTCTCTTGAGACATTATGAATCTCCTCTCCTATATCTATTACTTCTATCATATCATTTATTTAATTATTTTTATATTAGTCTAATGTTTTTTTATATTTCATTATGTAAATTTATACTTACATGGATAATAAACTATAAAAGATTATAAAAAAGGGAAAGGACCTTTTGGTTCTTTCCCTTTTGCATACGTCAAAAGATTAACGACGGATACCTAATGATTTAATTAATTCACGGTAACGTTGGATATCTTTACCACGTAAATAGTTTAATAAGTGTCTACGACGACCTACCATTTTCAATAAACCACGACGTGAATGGTGGTCTTTGTTATGCGTACGTAAGTGTGTATTTAAAGCGTTAATTTCAGCAGTTAATACAGCGATTTGAACTTCTGGAGAACCAGTGTCCGCTTCGTGTGTACGATATTCTTTAATTAATTCATTTTTACGTTCTTGTGAAATTGCCATATCAATTTCCTCCTTTTAATTTAAACTATACACCTCAATCCGAGCAAAGCGTCGGAGTTTCGACTTGCCAAGAGAAAGGATTGCAATGTAAATAATTACATTCGACTTAAATATTATATGATATATCATCACCAAAATCAACAGCTAATAAATATTTTGCTTGATCTTTATCTTTGTGCATTTGTTCTACTAGTGGATCGATACCATCAAATTTCACTTCTGGACGTAAAAAATGATGCCAGTAAACAGTCACTCGTTCACCATAGATATCCTCTTTAAAATCAAACAAATTCACTTCTATAACTATTTGTGCTTTTGATGGGTCATGAAATGTTGGTTTCACACCAACATTTGCAACTCCACGATAATATTTATCACTAGCCCCAATATTCATACTAACAGCGTAAACCCCTTTTTTAGGTAACACATAATCACCACTAGGCTGAATATTGGCTGTTGGGAAGCCTATAGTTCTACCTCTTTTTTCGCCTTGTACAACTGTTCCTTTAATGCGATAGTGATAGCCCAATTCATTATTTGCCTTTTGTAAGTTTCCTTCTTTTAAAGCTTTGCGAATTTCTGTTGTCGAAATTTTTTCTGATTCTATTTCTTGTTTACTGACAATAGTTGTTTCACATTGCTCTAATTGGTCTAAAGTCATCATATTGCCCTTACCAAATTTACCAAAAGTAAAATCGAAGCCTGCAATAATTTGTTTTACATTGTTTTTTAAAACGTATTCCTCAACAAATGTTTCAGCAAGCACATCAGCAAATTTTGATGAAAAATTGATAACAATACAATAATCAATGCCGTATTCATCCATTATTTCAATCTTATCATCTATTGGTGTTAAATAATCAGTACGTTTCTTTTCAGGATTTAACACAACTGAAGGATGGGGATCAAAAGTCATGACAGCTTTTTTCAAATTGTTTGCTTCTGCTTTTTGTTGCAACGTTTCGAATACTTTAGCATGTCCTTTATGCATACCATCAAAAAAGCCAAATGCCATTGCTACTGGCTCTGTGATATATTGGTCTGCTTGAATTGGATGAGTCACTTCTATCACTTTCATGTGTATATCTCCTTTAGTTAAAAACTTTCTTAGGTTTTATTTCATCTGATTTGGTAGGGTGCGGTACATAGATTGCAAGTGCTTTTTTTGTAGCACTATCTATCATCACAACAGTATCATCAATTACTTCTTCAAAAGTTTGTTTCGCAAATTTTTGACCATTCAGAATTTGTGATTTTAGTTTCTCAGACGATACATTAATGGCCTGCAACCCTTTTAAACCATATTCTATAGGAAAGAGTTTATCTTGTAACGCTTCTTGCTCATGCAATTCCGCTATTGTTTCCAAAGTCATACTCTCGTCAATATCAAAACCACCACTATTGATTCTCGTTAACAATGACATATGCGCTGGTAAATCTAATGCTTTACCTATGTCTGTGGCTAAAGTTCGTATGTAAGTACCTTTGCCACATGACACTCGAATATCAAAATGACATTGTGCTTGGTCAAATGTTAAATCACTCAATCTCATTATATCATATATCTCCACTTGTCTTTGTGGTCGCTCAACTTCTTCATTGTTACGTGCATATTCGTATAGTTTTTTGCCGTTCACTTTAACTGAAGAATACATCGGCGGAATTTGCGTAATTGTGCCTTCAAAGGCTTTGAGAACTGCGTCAATTTTTGCTGTAGTAATCATTGTTGTATCCACTTGCTGTTCAGTTAAAATATCCCCTGTTTGATCTTCAGTCGTGGTACTTCGTCCAATTGATACAGTAGCACGATAAGTCTTGCCCATATCCATAATATAATCACTGACTTTAGTTGCAGGTCCAATGCAAATTGGTAAGACACCTGAAACTTCTGGGTCAAGCGTTCCAGTGTGTCCAATTTTTTTCGTGCCTAAAATTTTCCGCAATTTAAAAACCACATCATGACTAGTTAAGCCACGAGCTTTAAATACTGGCAATACACCATTATACATATACACTACGTCCTTTACTTTCTATTTCAACTAGCTTTAAATATTGAAAAAGCTGGAACTACAAATCACTACTGATTTATGTCCCAGCCCACCATTAATCTTTTTTATGCAAATCTTGTATCATACGTTCAATTTTATTACCGTAATCTATAGATTCATCATATTCAAAGTTTAATTCAGGTATTATACGTAATCTCATTCTTGAACCTAACTCAGATTTTATAAAGCCTTTTGCTTTTTCAAGACCTTTAAAAGTATCATCTACTTGTTTATCGTTTCCTAATACAGTTAAGTACACTTTTGCTATGGATAAGTCATTCGTTACTTCCACATCTGTAATTGTTAAGAATCCGATACGTGGATCTTTCACTTTATTGTTAACGATGTCCATGATTTCTTGTTTCATTTGTTCTCCGACACGTTCTGCTCTCATATTCATTAATATCACCTCGCATATACTCATGAGATAGTCTACTTACTTCAAATTATAAGATAGTTCAATCTTTAACGTCAAACCTTATTTCTCCATTATTTAACTCGTTTAATAAAATCTTACTTTTGCATAGTAAAAATCTATCACCTAAAAATTTATATCGTACTATATATATATACAGTTAAGCACTATTTTTATTCCTAACTGTTAAATCATGTAATAAAGTTACATAAAATTAAGATTTTCAAAACGATTTAACTGCCTAACTGTTTAATTTTATTGCTTAACTGTTATATCACAATTTTAACTTATCACAATTTCATATCAATAAAGTTATGTTATTTATAAAAATGTAAAATAACTTTAAATACAAAAACTATATTCCAAATAAATTAAGTGTGGTATAATTTAAAAGCTCAAAATATTATTGGGAGGAATAATTGGTTGGAGAAAACAGAAAGAGTTTTATACATATATACTCGTTTATTACATGGAATGAAGTTGAACAAAAGTGAGTTAGCACATAAATTAAACGTAAATGAACGTTCAATCCAAAGAGATTTTAGTGATATAAATAATTTTATTTTCGAAGATGACACTTGGGTTGATCAAAAAGCTAAAGTAGCATATGACACCACAACAGCAATGCATAGTTTACAAACGATACCTATCAAAATTAGAAAGCAAATGATAATTGCCTTATTATACCAAATGAAAGAAACATTACCCTTTATACAAGAAGAAAGTTATCGATTTTTAAAACAATATTCTTTATCCAATCAGCATCATAAATGGTATATACATAATTTACTTAATAATTTTCAGGTGAGTACGAACAAGATATTTTCAGAAACATTAATTGAAGCAACCCAATGTATCAATAATAAATTTAATATAAACATTCATACATCCCAAAATACTACAATTTATGTCAGTCCGTTATACATACATTATATCGACGACAATTATTGGCTGACATACATTTATAATTCCACAATAAGTTCTATACGTTTTAGTGATATTGTCAAATTAACTTCAACTACTACATCTTACGATATTTCCATTATGCAACTTACTAATATAGTGACAATTCAATGTGACAATAGCTTATGGCATTGTTTACAAAATGAATATGTTATCCTTGACTACGATTCCACCGAAAATTTTAAAACTGCTGAAGTTATTATGTCGCAAATAGAATGTCTATCTGTAGCTAAACGGTTTCCTCAAAAGATTAAAATTATTAGCCCTCAAAATTATAAAGAGGAGTATATCAACCATTTAACAGCTGCTTTAGCACACTATTCATCATAAATCAGACGTTAAATAAAGGGACGTCAGTACAGACGCCCCTTTAGTCTAAAAATTATTTAATGCTTGATAAATATCTGATTTACCCATTAAGCGATCTTCTTTTAAATGTTGTTTCCACTTATAAAAATCACTTTTTGACAATGTCCTTTTTTGTTTTAATTTTTCCAACTGCTCTCTATAACTTAAAATATTACCTAATGTTAAATACTTGTTTTGTTTTGAAGCAAAAACAAACATATTATCTATTAACATTTGACATTCTTCAGGTGTAAATACTTTTATAAAGTTAGAAGTCCAAAATTCTTCTTCACGTACAATAAATATTCTCTTACGCCCATCTCTTACCATATTCGCAAATAATTCACCAATTTTACGTTGTGAAGGTAAGGTATGTCCACTTAGTGTTAAGAATTCTTTAGGCACACCGGCTTGGTAACTGGTTTGATACGGAAAATAGTTAAATAACATAAGTCTGTTTGGATCTATATTAAATTGTTTTAAAATAGAGGATTCACTATAAAAGTATTTCATAAACCATATGTGTTGGTCTTCATAAGGTAGAAATTTTTTCTCATCAAATCCCAGCTCATCTCCGCGCAAATCTTGCAAAATACGATTTCTCAAGCGGATTTTACGTTCACCGTCAACTAACGGATTGTCTGTGCGAAAGTCATTTTCAGGTTGTTTATTTAAAATAATAATGTCAGCTTTCTTTGGATTACCAAAATAAGGTTGAGGAATCATTGGATTAATCGGCTTGTCTTTTAGTAATATATTGTGTCGCTGCTTATCAACGAAAATTTTATTATTTGCAAAATTTATCATTTTTTCAAATCTAGGAATAGTTGTAAAATCATTGCCAAATTGCGATTTAAAATACTCTAGGTCTTCAGGATGTAAAAATGCAGTAATGTCATTATTGTCAGCAATTAAATTCAAAGTCTTCTCACTGTACTCATTGTTATAATTTGCAAGATATTGTTTCCAAAAGTGATTTAAATTATTTAACTGCTTAGTTGTCATATAAATTCCTCCATCACATTTTCACTTACAAGTTTAAACGATTGCCTAGACACTTATTGTCAATCGATCATTAACTATTCCTTTTTAACGAAAAAATACACTTCTTAAACAACCAGAAGTGTATTTTTTCATTATCTAAGTTATCTTTTTATTTCTACCATCTCATAGGCTTCTATAATGTCGCCTTCTTTAAGGTCATTATATTTTTCAATTGTGATACCACATTCGTATCCTTGTGCCACTTCTTTAACATCATCTTTATAACGTTTAAGTGTGTCTAATTCACCTTCAAATTGTACGACACCGTCTCTGATGACACGAACGCCTGCATTTCGAGTGATTTTGCCATCGGTAACATAACTACCAGCAATTGTACCTACTTTTGATACTTTGAATGTTTGACGAACTTCTGCTTGTCCGATTACTTGTTCTTCGAATTCTGGATCAAGCATACCTTTCATGGCAGATTCTATTTCTTCGATAACTGTGTATATAACTCGGTGTAAACGCATATCTACGTTTTCAGCTTCTGCTGAACGTTTCGCACCTGTATCTGGACGAACATTAAAACCGATAATGATACCGTTTGAAGCATTTGCTAATGTTACGTCTGATTCATTAATCGCACCTACTGCAGTGTGAATAATACGTACATTTACACCTTCAACATCGATTTTCATCAATGATGCTGCAAGTGCTTCTACGGAACCTTGAACATCGCCTTTGATGATAACATTCAGGTCTTTCATCTCACCTTGTTTCATTTGTTCGAATAAATTATCTAGTGATACATTTTTACTTTCTTGACGTTGTTGTAAAATATTTTCTTCATGACGTGCTTCACCAATACGACGTGCTTGTTTTTCATCTGAGAAAATAACAAAACGATCTCCTGCTTGTGGCACATCATTAATACCTGTAATTTCTACTGGTGTTGATGGTCCAGCTGATTTAATTCGTTGACCTAAATCATTGACCATTGCACGAATTCTACCATACGTATTTCCAACAACAATTGAATCTCCAACATTTAATGTACCATTTTGTACTAGTAGAGAAGCAGAAGGTCCACGTGATTTATCTAACTCAGCTTCAATAACAGTTCCTACTGCACGTTTATCAGGATTAGCTTTTAATTCTTGTACTTCTGACACTAAAACTATCATTTCTAATAAACTATCGATACCATCACCACTTAATGCTGAAAGTGGTACGAAAATCGTATCGCCGCCCCAGTCTTCAGGTACTAAACCGTATTCTGTTAATTCCTGCATCACACGATCAGGATTAGCAGTCGGCTTATCAACTTTATTTACTGCGACAATTGTTGGAACATTTGCTTCTTTGGCGTGATTAATAGCTTCAATTGTTTGTGGCATTACACCATCATCAGCAGCAACTACTAAAATAGTAATATCTGTAACTTGAGCACCACGTGCACGCATCGTCGTAAAGGCTGCGTGACCTGGTGTATCTAAAAATGTGATTTTCTTGCCATCATTTTCGATTTGATAAGCACCAATATGCTGAGTTATGCCACCAGCTTCACCAGCAGTTACTTTCGTGTGACGAATTGAATCTAATAAAGTCGTTTTACCATGGTCAACATGACCCATAATTGTAACAACAGCCGGTCTTTCAATTGCATCTTCATCGTCTTCTTCATCATCAAAATAAATTGATAAATCTTCTTCATTAATAACTATCTCTTTTTCAATTTCAACACCATAATCATCAACAATTAATTCAAGTGTTTCTTCATCTAATGATTGATTAATGTTGGCCATAATGCCAAGTAAGAATAATTTTTTAACTATTTCAGAAGAATCTACATTTATTTTTTCTGCTAATTCACCAACAGTAATACCATCTTGATAAGTTATTTTAGCTGGAATTTCTTTTACTTCTGGTTGACTGTCACGTTGTTGTTTTTTATTTTGTTTACCATTATTCTTTTTGTTCTGTTGCTTTTTGTTTTTATTAGGTTTTTGGTTATTTTTTTGCTGTTGTTTTTGATTATTTTGAGCTGGTTTGTCAGCTTTTGACGCATTAGCTTTATTATTCGATTGAGTGCTCGGTTTAAACTTCTTGTTTAATTGGGCAATTTGATCGTCTTCTAATGCTTGCATGTGGTTTGATACTTCCACATTCATTTTTTTTAATTCATCAATTACATCTTTACTTTTTAAATTTAATTCTTTAGCATATTCGTAAATTCTTTGTTTACTCATATAGTCACTCCTTACGATATTCTTCTATCATAGACAATAGCTTTTTAGCAAAACCCTGATCAGTAATACCGATGTGCACACGGTCAGATTTTCCTATAGCTTGTCCTAATTCCGTTCTAGTTCCAAATATTCGAAATGATATATGGTAACTTTCACATTTATTTTGCACTACTTTTGTAGTATTGTCAGAAGCATCTGAAGCAATAATAACAAGCTTAACTTTGTTCTTTTTTATTTCATTAAGAACTACAGCTTCACCTGTTTTTACTTTGCCTGCACGCATAGCTAATCCTAAAAAATTCACGATATTTTCTTTATTCATTTTGGAATCTCTTCACGATAAATCAATCGAATAATTTCTTGGTATACTGGTGCTAAAGTGTCAGCATCAGCTTTAAAGTATTTTTCTAATACACCTTTTTGCTGTGCTTCTTCAACTTGTTGGACATTTTTAGAAACATATGCACCGCGTCCCGGTTTTTTACCTGTAGCATCAGCGAAGATTTCATTATCTTTATTAATTACCACTCTAATCATGTCAGTTTTCGGGTGCATTTCATTGGATAGTATACATTTACGCATTGGAATTTTTTTCTTTTTCATAAAGTAATCACCCCAATTATTTTTCTTGTTCTTCGTCGTCTGGTGTTGCGTCTATATCTTGTTCAATTGCTACATCTGCTTCTTCAGATAATGACAATGTATCCTCTTCAGCAATTGCCTCATCTTCATCTGTTGCAACATGAGGATATACACCTGCTTCACGTGCGTCACTTTCAGATTTGATATCAATTTTCCAACCAGTTAATTTAGCTGCTAAACGTGCATTTTGTCCACGCTTACCAATTGCTAATGATAGTTGATAATCTGGTACTACAACTATTGTTGATTGGTTTTCAGTATCTACAATAACTTCAAGCACTTGTGATGGACTTAACGCATTTTGAACGAAAACTTTTGGATCTTCATTCCACTGCACTATATCAATTTTTTCGCCACCAAGCTCTTCAACTACTGCTTCTACACGTGCACCTTTAGAACCTACACAAGCACCTACAGCATCAATGTCTGGATTATCTGAGTGCACACTAATTTTTGAACGGTCACCCGCTTCACGTGCGACTGATTTAACAACTACTGTGCCATCAAATATTTCTGGTACTTCTTGTTCAAATAAACGTTTTAGTAAGCCTGGATGACTTCTAGACACATATATTTGAGGTCCTTTTGTTGTTTGTTCTACTTTGTTAACGAAGACTTTAATTCTCTCATTAGGAATGTATTTTTCATTAGGATTTCTTTCAGCTTCTGAAAGTACTGCTTCAGTGCGTCCTAAATTAACATACACATAACGATGATCTACTCTATCGATTAGACCAGTAACAATGTCTTCTTCTTTATCGATAAATTCATCATATAAAATTTCGCGCTCTGCATCTCTTAAACGTTGCATAACTGCTTGTTTTGCAGCTTGTGCGCCCACACGTCCAAAGTCATTAGGTGTCACATCTTCTTCATATATATCACCTAATTCATACGCTGGGTTTTTAACAAGTGCTGTGCTTAAATCGATTTCGTCACGATCATCGAATACTTCCTCAACAACTTCTTTGCGCGCTATAACTTTAAATACGCCTTCGTCCATATTTAATTCAACACGAACATTTCGCGCACTATCATAGTTCTTTTTATAAGCAGTAATTAAAGCTGCTTCAATTGCATCAATCAGCACTTCTCTTGGAATCTTTTTCTCTTTTTCTAAATATTCAGTAGCTAACAATAACTCGTTACTTGACACTTTGTCCCCTCCTAATCACTTAAAGCATTACAGAATGACGTGCTTTAGCAATTTTGTTTCTTGGAATTTCAATATTTTTAGTTTTTGCTTTATCTTTAACTTCCATAACTATATGTTCCTCGTTGACAGCTTGTAATGTACCTAACCATTCTTTTTCACTTTCGATTGGTTCATACAATGAGACAAAAATAGGTTTATTCACAGCGTTTTGGAAATCTTGTTCATTTTTAATTGGTCTTTCGGCTCCTGGTGAAGCAACATCTAAATAATACATTTGTTCAATTGGATCATTTTCATCCATAACTTCACTTATTTTTTCAGATGCTAACGTACAATCATTTAAGTCTACGCCGCCTTCTTTATCGATTGACACTCTTAAAAAATGATCTTTACCTTCTTTTGTAAACTCAACGTCCACTAATTCATAATTTAAGTCAGTTAATACAGGTTGAATCAATGCTTCAACTTGTTGAATTATTTTACTCATGCTGACCTCCTTTTTTTGGCAAATAGAAAAGAGCGGGTAATAAGCCCACTCTTCCTGCCTGAGTCTAATCTTTTAACAAATATATTATACCATATGTTCATGATGGGCACAAATAAGTATATATGCAAGCTCGTATTAACGTTGAGCTGAAGTGTATATTTACATATCTTACATAAATATTTAGCTTAACTTTATTTTCTTCATACATGCTTAATTTTACATATCAAAAATTGATAGTTGTGCTTTATCTGGTAAATTTGGTAATGAACCTAATTCATCAAGGTAGTCAATAACTTTTTGTGATAAACCGGCTTTTTTGTTTAAATCTTCCTTCGATAAAAATGGACCTTCTTCACGTGCATCTACGATTCGTTTCGCAACATTCTCACCTAATCCTGGTACCGAAATAAATGGAGGAATTAAACTATCTTCTTCTATAACAAACTCGAAAGCTTTACTTTTCTCTAAGCTGATAGGTTGCATTCTATAGCCACGTTGTGCCATTTCATTCATTATTTCTAATACTGTTAGTGTGTCTTTTTCTTTTTTTCCTAAGTCCATATATCGACTATACATATCTTTAACCGTATTTCTGATACCTTCTTTATCTTTAATCATAGAAATTAAATCAAAGTCAGAAGCTCTTACTGTAAAGTAGCTTGCATAATAAAATAATGGATGATGTACTTTAAAGTAAGCAATTCTTACCGCCATTAATACATATGCAGCTGCGTGAGCTTTCGGGAACATGTATTTAATTTTACGACATGAATCTAAATACCAATCTGGTACTTCGTTATCTACCATAGCCTCTACCATGTCATCTGTTAAACCTTTACCTTTACGCACAAACTCCATTGTTTTAAAGGCTAATGATGGTTCTAAGCCGTTATACATTAAATACACCATAATATCATCACGACAACAAATAACGCTGGATAAATCACATGTTCCTGATCTAATAAGATCTTGTGCATTACCTAACCACACGTCAGTACCATGGGATAGTCCAGAAATTCTAACTAATTCTGAAAAAGAAGTAGGTTTTGTGTCTTCTAACATTTGTCTAACAAATCCTGTACCAAACTCTGGTACACCGAAAGTTCCTGTTTTACATAATATTTCATCTTCTGTTACACCTAAAGGCTCAGGAGAACTAAATATACCCATAGTTGCTTTATCGTCTACTGGTATTGTTTTTGGATCAATACCTGATAAATCTTGTAACATACGAATCATCGTTGGATCATCGTGTCCTAAAATATCTAACTTCAATACATTATCGTGTATCGAATGGAAATCAAAATGTGTTGTCATCCATGAAGATGATTGATCATCAGCTGGATATTGCACCGGTGTAAAATCATAAATATCCATATAATCAGGCACTACGATAATACCACCTGGATGTTGCCCAGTTGTACGCTTAACACCAGTACATCCTTTTACTAAACGATCAACTTCTGCACCTCGTTTATGGATGCCTTGGTCATTTAAAAATCCTTTTACAAAACCAAAAGCTGTTTTTTCAGCTACAGTACCTATCGTACCCGCACGGAACACTTTATCTTCACCAAATAACACTTTAGTGTAGTTATGTGCCTCTGGTTGATATTCACCACTGAAGTTAAGGTCAATATCAGGTACTTTGTCGCCTTTAAAACCTAAAAATGTTTCAAATGGAATATCTTGTCCTTCTTTAATTAACTCGCTACCACATGTTTCACAAGATTTATCTGGTAAATCAAAACCAGAACCTACAGAACCATCATTAAAGAATTCACTTGTTTTACATTTAGGACAAATATAATGAGGTGGTAATGGGTTTACTTCGGTAATTTCTGTCATAGTAGCAACAAAGCTTGAACCTACAGAACCACGAGAACCTACAAGATAGCCATCATCCAATGATTTTTTCACTAACCGTTGTGAAATTAAGTAAATCACTGAGAAACCGTTACCGATAATACTCGCTAGCTCTTTTTCTAAACGGTCGATAACTATTTGTGGTAAATCCTCACCATATAACGCTTTAGCATTGCCATAACTCATTTCGCGAATTTCTTCATTTGCACCGTCCATACGTGGCGTATAAAGTTCATCTTTAATAGGTACGACACGCTCAATACGATCTGCGAGTGCGTTAGTATTCGCTACAACTACTTCATAAGCTTTTTCTTCACCTAGAAAATGGAATTCATCAAGCATTTCATCTGTAGTTCTAAAGTGCGCCTCCGGTAGTGTCGAACGATTTAATGGGTTACCAGGTTGAGCGGCAATTAAAATTTTACGTGCGATGGCATCATGTTCGTATAAATAATGCGCATTACCTGTCGCAATCACTGGTATGTTAGCCGCAGCACCTGCTTGAATAAGACGTTCATATATTTCGTGTAAAGTATTATTATCTCTTATCAATTCTCGATCAATTAGATCTTGATATAGTGCAGGTGGTTGCATTTCAATAAAATCATAGTATTTAGCAATTTTTTCCACTTGTGATTGATCTTTTTGCATAACTGCAGTAAAAATTTCACCTTCATCACATGCTGAACCTACTAACAAGCCTTCACGGTGTTCATCTAATAAAGAACGCGGTATACGAGGCGTTCTGTAATAGTACTGTACCAATGACGCGCTAACAATTTTAAATAAATTTTTCAAACCTTCTTGGTTTTGTACAATTAATGTTACATGATTTGGACGTGCACGTTTATATGCATCTTCATTTGATAATGATTTATTAATATCTTGATGATTCGATACATTCAGTGACTCTAACTGTTTCAACATTTTAATGAAAATGTATGCTGTTGCTTCGGTATCATAAATTGCTCTATGGTGCTGTGTTAATTCTACGCCGTATTTTTTAGCTAAGAAATTCAATCCATGTTTACCGTATTCGGTATTAATTGTTCTGGATAGCTCTAACGTATCAATAACACCATTTGTTGATGCACCTAATCCAGCACGCTCATATCCTGTGTCGATAAAGCCCATATCAAATGATGCATTATGAGCTACAAATATAGCATCTCCGACCCATTCTTTAAATTCTGTTAATACTTCATCCGCTTCTGGCGCATCGACTAACATGTCATCAGATATATGAGTTAAATTTTTAATAGTTTCTGATAAACGCTCATGTGGATTACTAAAGCGTTCAAATTTATCAATTATTTCACCATCATGCACTTTCACCGCAGCAAGTTCAATAATTTTATCGTATTGGTTTGATAATCCAGTCGTCTCAACGTCAAATACCACATACGTAGCGTCTTTTAAATTTCTATCCGTTGGTTTATAGACAATTGGTACACCATCGTCGACTAACATACCTTCCATACCATAAATCATTTTAATTCCATTCTTTTCAGCTGCATTATGTGCATCTGGAAATGCTTGAACTACGTTATGGTCTGTAACAGCAATTGCTTTATGCCCCCATTTAGCAGCCTGTTCTACGTAAGATCCAATATTAGGGATGCCATCCATTTGACTCATTGCTGTATGTAGATGAAACTCAACTCTTTTGTCTTCTGCTTTATCTTGTTTTGATGCTTTTTTTATTTCTTCAATATCTGCCATCATCATCACTAAGTCACGCACAAAAGTATCTTCTTCAATACGACCTTGTGCTCTAACCCATTTACCTACACTTAATGCCTTGAAGTGTGCTAAATCATCTTTATTTTTACGTGTGAACATTTTTAATACTAATGAATCTGTGTAATCTGTTACTTTTAATTCGACAATATGTCGTCCACTTTTTAACTCTTTTAAGTTAATATCAAAAATAACACCTTCAATAGCAACTTTGAATTCTTCTTCAATAATCGATTCTATAGGTCTCACATTTTCAACTTGAATTGGTTTTCCTATTTGACACTTACTTACAGCACTTTCATTATTATCTTGCTGTTTGGCTTTTTCAGCCTTCATTTTTTCAAGTTTTTCAGTGGCTTCCTTAGCACTTTTCTCATCTTCTTCTTGTATATGTGCTTCTAATGAAGCTAAATCATCTTCCGTACTGACATTATCGGTTTCAAATATCACTTTATTAATGTTAAAACCACATGTTTTTAATGCTTTAACTAAGCTACCATTACATGCTTTATCAAAATGGTTACGTTCCACATCATTTTGGCACATAACTTTAATAGCATCGCCTGACATAATTAAACGTTTTTGCTTAAGCTGTCCTTTTACTTTTGGAGAAAGTTGTGTTTGGTCGATACAATGACTGAAATACTTCAATGCATATTCATCTTGTTGTGACGTATCTGTAATTTCAAAACTCCATCTAACATCGGCTATTGTTTTAAATTCTTCAGTTATAGCATTCGTAAATAACAGATAATCTTCAATGGATAAAAAATGTGGCAACGCAATTTGAAATTCCCATGTCCTATTCTTTGATGACACATCTATCCTTTTTAATTCACCATTTTCTAGGATAGTAGAATCAAGTTGGTTTGCAATTTTTATTTGGTCAGCTAGGATTCTAAATTTTTCCTGATTTGTCATTGTCATGACGAAAACCACCTTACTTTATATTACACTTTTATGATTAAACCTCTACATTTAGCATTTATAACTATAATAAATGCACCATTGTACAGTTACAATGATGCATTTACTTTCGAACATTTAAAATACGTTATATATTATAGCAAAAATTAGTATGTTTTGCTTCTGTTTTATTTTACTTGAGCATACAATGCTGTAACATAATCTACCAATTCAGACACAGCTACATCTTCACTTTCGCCAGTGTCACGACGTTTTACTTCGACAATACCTTCTGCCGCATTTTTACCAACGACTACTCTAACTGGAAGTCCAATTAAATCAGCATCATTAAATTTAACACCCGCACGTTCTTTACGATCATCATATAACACATCAAAAGATTGACGTAAGTCATCATACAATTGGTCACCCAATTCACGTTGTTCATCTTTTTTCGGATTCAATGTTATGACGTGTATATCAAAAGGTGCTATTGCTTTTGGCCAGATAATACCACTATCATCATTATTTTGCTCAACAGCTGCACTCAACGTACGAGACACTCCAATACCGTAACAACCCATTAATAATGGTTGTGCTCTGCCTTGGTTATCTAAAAATGTTGCATTCATTGCTTCAGAATATTTTGTACCCAATTTAAACACTTGTCCTACTTCAATGCCTTCTGCAAATTTTGCAATACCAGCATCGTTTGCTAATGATTCACCTTCAAGAATAAATCTGAAGTCCCCATAATTTTCTACAGTGAAATCTCTATCGACATTAGCGTTTAGTAAATGGTAACCATCTTCATTGGCACCGACTACAATATTATTTAAATCTTGTAATGCGTTATCTGCATAAATTTTAATATCTTTTTCAAAAATCGGACCTAATGAACCAGGATTAGCACCAAGTAAATTTACAATTTCAGCTTGTGTCGCTAAGTCAATGTGATCTGTTTCAAAGTAAGCTTTTAGTTTCACATCATTTATTTCGTGATGACCTCTTACTAACACCATGATAAATTCACCATCAACTTTGAAAATCATTGATTTTGTAATTTCATCTAATGGTTTATTTAAGAAATCAGCTAACTCTTGAGCAGTGTGAACATTAGGTGTCTCGATTTTTGTTAACTCTTTAACATCATCGTGTTTAACATTCGGTACATAAGCTACTTCTGCTTTTTCAATGTTGGCAGCATAGTCTGTTGTTTCACTGTAAACAATCGTATCCTCTCCAATATCACTCAACGCCATAAATTCATGTGTATGGCTACCACCGATAGCACCAGAATCAGCTACTACTGGACGGACGTTTAAGCCTACTCGACGGAATATATTTGTATATGCTTGTGACATATCCTGATATGTTGTTTCTAGTGATGCTTCATCTGCATGGAATGAATAAGCATCTTTCATAATAAATTCACGGCCACGTAATAACCCAAATCTAGGTCTCTTTTCATCTCTAAATTTAGATTGAATTTGGAATAATGTTAATGGTAATTGCTTATAAGATTTCAGTTCATCTCGCACAATCGATGTTACGACTTCTTCATGCGTAGGTCCTAAGGCAAATTCTCTACCATGACGGTCTGTTAAACGCATCAATTCTGGACCGTAAGACCCCCAACGACCTGATTCTTCCCATAATTCCGCTTGTTGTAATGCTGGCATTAAAATTTCAACTGCATCGATAGCTTCCATTTCCTCACGCACAATTGTTTCAATATTATTTAATACGCGTGCCGCTAATGGTAAATAGCTATAAATACCACTTGTGCTTTGTTTTATTAGTCCAGCTTTCAACAATAAACGATGGCTTAATGCATCTGCACCAGCAGGTACTTCTTTCATTGTTGGTATAAAAACTTTAGATTGTTTCATTTAATTGCTCCTCCTAATCTTATAAGAAATAACGTTGTATATCATTCCACGTTACTAATACCATAATTATTAAAACAAAGACTGCGCCAATAGCTACGATCGTTGTTTCAGCTTTTTTATTTACAGGTTTTCTAAAAATAGCTTCATAAATAACAAATAAAATTCGGCCACCATCTAACGCCGGAATTGGTAACAAGTTCATTAAACCTAAGTTAACACTTAATAATGCAGTCCATGAAATTAAATTAATAATACCAGTTTTCACCACTGAATCTACCGAGTGATAAATACCTACCGGACCATTTAACATGTCGAATGAGAAATTACCTGTAAAAATACTTGCTATCATACTTACAATCGCAGTAAATATCAATTTACCAGCTTCTACAGATTGTGTAATTCCTGACAGTATCGGCTTAAATATTGTATGTTCTGTTTGAGATTCAAAACCTAAAATATATCGTGTTTCTGTTTTAGTTTTTGTTAATTGCTGTTCTATTTTCTTTGGTTTTATATTTAAATTTTCGGTTTTACCATCTCGTTTAATGGTAAGTTGCGTTGTTTTGTCTTTATTGTCTTGCAATGCCTCATCTATATCACTTTTATCATCTATATTATGACTACCAATCTTTACAATTGTATCGTCACTTTGCAAGCCAGCTTTATCGGCTGGTGAATTCCCTTGTACATTATCTACTGTATTGGTTGGTGTTCCTTGATAATAGGCAAGTCCAATAAACAATGCTAAAGTAAGCAAGAAATTGAAAAGTGGCCCAGCAAATAGTGTAAGGAATTTTTGATATGGCTTTTTATATGTGAATTGACGATTACGTGGCGCAATTTGAATTAAACTTCCATGTTCCACAAAATAAGCTTTTTTCGCAATATTAAAATGATGACGTTCTTGATCATGTGCAGTGACACCTTCAATAAACATGCCAGCTTTAAAATCGCACTGTTTTACTTCTAACGCTTCGATTTGTTGAAACTTGTGTTGGTCATCTAAAATAATGTGCGTAATTTCATCTTGCTCATTTGTTTTTATTTTAACATGCATACCAGGTTGGACTGGCGGTTCTTCTAAACCATCTCCAGCCATACGAACATAACCACCAACCGGCAATAATCTAATCGTATATAATGTTTCATTTTTTCTAAAACTAAAAATTTTCGGCCCCATACCTATGGCAAATTCAGGACACATAATACCCGCTCTTTTAGCGAAAAACATATGTCCATACTCATGAACAGATACGAGTACACCAAAAACGACAATAAATGCAAATATCGTTACTAAGAAACTCAAATTAACTACACCTCGTATTTTTATTTAAGATTATGTTTAAATGTGTGTTACAACCTGTCTAAATCATTCAAGTTGAACAGTAATTGTATCATGTTATACACATGAATATTATTATAACACTTCATTAGTTAAGCAATTTTCACACTAACATTAAAGTACTTTACTATGAATCAGTGACTATTAAATTTCACCTTGTTAAAAGGAGTTAAGAAATAAAATAACTTTACAATGACTGTTAGTTATTTTACCTCATTAACTCCTTCGCTACAACTTTATAAACATTATTCAATTTTATTTCCATACGAGTGCAGATCATTTAACTTGAACTATTTCATTAACTCCTACACTTGTATCAATAAAATGTTAACGAGTGGTAATACAAACATAAAGCTATCAAAACGATCTAATATCCCACCATGTCCTGGTAACAATCTACCAGAATCTTTTACACCAAAGTGGCGTTTGAATCCTGATTCTACTAAATCACCTAATTGTCCAAATGCACTTAAGATAATTGTGATTATCAGTAATAACCATGTTACAGTTTGAAAATCCACAAATAAAATCATTATTAATGGCACCAATAAACTACAGAATAATCCACCAATAAATCCTTCTATCGTTTTGTTAGGGCTAATTACAGGCCATAATTTATGCTTGCCCATTAAGCGTCCAAAAATATATGCACCAGTATCAGTTAACCACACAACTAAAAATGCAAACAATATGAAGTGTAATCCTTCAGAGCGAGTTTCATACAAATACATAAAACCTATTCCTACGTATGCCACTGACATCAAACAGAAAGCTGCATCCATAAAGCTGAATCTGTTTTTAGATAATACTGTATAACTTAAAAGTATAAAACTAATCGCAATTAAAGATTTTAATTGAAAGTCATTGACCCACGTGCCAGCATCTTGCGGCAACATAATAATTAATATACCTAGTGCACATATGATACCAGGAACTGATAAAAACTTAATCATATTCATATTCAACAATTCTTTTAATCCAATAAAAGCAAGCAAATACGAAAACAACATCAGTATGAATCCACCCTTTAGTAGTATAGGTAGAAAGACAATAAGGGCAACTATCGCAGTTAAAGTTCTAACTTTCATACTATTCTCCTATCTTTTATAGCCCACCAAAACGTCTCTGGCGTGACTGATAAATTTTTATACAATTTTCTAATTCATTTTTATCAAAATCTGGCCACAGTTTCTCATTAAATATAAATTCACTATATGACACTTGCCAAATTAAAAAATTACTAATACGTTGTTCTCCAGATGTTCTAATTAATAAGTCAGGATCTGGATACTTATTAGTAAATAAATGTTCTGAAATTAATGCTTCAGTAATGTCTTCAGCACATGCTTGTTCTTTTGAC
Source organism: Staphylococcus sp. GDY8P72P (assembly GCF_016890655.1). Classification (NCBI taxonomy): domain Bacteria; kingdom Bacillati; phylum Bacillota; class Bacilli; order Caryophanales; family Staphylococcaceae; genus Staphylococcus; species Staphylococcus sp. GDY8P72P. Next base: position 385,334 of record NZ_JAFEQJ010000006.1, read on the forward strand.
AACTGTTCGTATAGTGATTTCACACTATGCACAATTTCCGCGCGTCCGCCATAATTAATTGCAAAAATTAATTTCATGCCCGTATTATTTTTCGTATCTTCTTTCGCCTTATCAATGGCTTTTAATGTTGAAGAAGGTAAATTATCGATGAATCCAATTGTTTCTACTTTAACATTGTTTTCGATTAATTCAGGCAAAAATGTTTTCAAAAAGTTTACAGGCAAATTCATAATATAATTAACTTCACTTTCAGGTCTTGACCAATTCTCTGTCGAAAACGCATAAAGTGTTAAATACTTAATTCCCATATCACTTGCGGCTTTAGTAATTTTCTTTACTGTTTGCATGCCCTCATAGTGGCCTTTAATACGTGGTAATTTTCGTTTTTTTGCCCAACGACCATTACCATCCATAATAATCGCAATATGTTCTGGTATATTATGTAAGTCTGAATCACTATGTTCTTGAATTGACTGTGATTTCTTCTTATTTTTAAGATTTTTAAACATGGTATTTCCTCCGAGCATGGTCATCTCTGTATATTATAATAGCTTATTTATACAATTATCTACCATTTTATCATAATAAATAAGTACGTTGCATAAACAAATAAAAAACTGTACCAAAGTCTGATTTGATACAGTCCATATATAACATAATACTCTCTACACTTGTATGAAAGCATTATTACACATGCTAGTTTCAAATACGTATACTAACTTATGCATGAACAAATCGTCATCGGTACAGTAATAACCATGATTATACTGACATAATATCGTTTTCTTTTTCTTCTAACAGTCTGTCAACTTCTTTAATAGAATCATCAGTTAATTTTTGAACATCATCTGTTTGTGATCTTAAATCATCTTCAGTGATATCGCCATCTTTTTCTTGTTTTTTCAAGTAGTCGTTTGAGTCACGACGCACGTTACGAATAGCAACTTTCGCATTTTCAGCGATTTTTTTAACTTCTTTAACTAACTCTTTACGTCGTTCTTCAGTTAAAGCTGGAACTGAAATTCGGATTACTTCACCATCACTTGAAGGATTTACACCTAAATTAGCAGCGATGATTGCTTTTTCTACATCTGCAACTGATGATTTATCATAAGGTGAAATAACTAATAAACGTGCTTCTGGTACATTGATACTCGCTAATTGTTGAACTGGTGTTGGCGCTCCGTAATAATCTACAGTTACACCATTTAGTAGATTTGAGTTGGCTCTACCTGCACTAATGTTAGCTAATTCTCTAGAAAAACTGTCTATAGTCTTTGTCATCTTACTTTTAGTGTCGTTAATTATGTCACTCATTTTTTACACCTCAAATTATTTTGTAATTAATGTTCCTATTTTCTCGCCCATTACAGCACGTTTAATGTTTCCTTCTTCCATAATTGAGAAGACATTTAATGGAATATTATTATCCATACAGAAAGAAGAAGCAGTTGAATCCATTACTTGTAACCCTTCTTGTAACATTTGGATATGTGTTAAATGTTCGTATTTAATCGCATCTTTGTCGATTTTCGGATCTGCAGAATAAACACCATCAACATTATTTTTACCCATTAAAATTACATCAGCTTCTACTTCAGCTGCACGCAATGCCGCTGTTGTATCTGTAGAGAAATATGGATTACCAATACCAGCAGCAAAAATGACTACTCTCTTTTTCTCTAGGTGTCTAATCGCACGTCTACGAATATATGGTTCTGCTACTTGTTTCATTTCGATAGATGTAAGTACTCGAGTATCACACTCTAGTTGTTCTAAACTATCTTGTAATGCTAATGCATTCATTACTGTAGCTAACATACCCATATAATCAGCCGTACCACGGTCCATTCCTAAATCGGCACCTGTTTTACCTCTCCAAATATTACCTCCACCTACAATTACAGCGATTTCACAATCCATCTTTGCAACTTCAGCAACTTGACTCGCAACACTTTTAATTATCATAGGGTTAATACCACTACCCTTATCACCTGCAAGTGCTTCTCCACTTAATTTTAAAACAACACGTTTGTATTTTGAAGTTTCAGCCATTGTCTTATCCTCTCTATTGTAATGATATGTAATTGATACAAGTAAAGAAGACACAATAGGTCTTCCAATACAAAAGGTTGTCTTTTATACGGAGGCACAAAAGGTGTCTTCTTTCTTGTTCAACATTATGAAAGATTATTTCATTTGCCCTTTAACTTCATCAGCAAAGTTTTCTTCACGTTTTTCCATACCTTCGCCTACTTCATAACGTACGAAGTCAACAAGTTTTCCACATTTAGATTTTAAGTAAGCTTCAACTGTTTGATCTGGATCTTTTACGAAGTTTTGGTCTACAGCACAAATTTCTTGTAAATATTTACGTAAACGACCTTCTACCATTTTTTCAACGATATTTTCTGGTTTACCTTCATTTAATGCTTGTTGTTTTAATACATCTCTTTCGTGAGCAATTTCATCTTCATTAACTTGTTCAGATGAAACATATTTAGGGTTAATAGCTGCGATATGCATAGCAACATCTTTAGCAGCTTCTTCGTCTGTTGTACCTTCAACAACTGTAAGCACACCAATACGTCCGCCCATATGTTTGTAACTACCGAAAGCATCGTTATCAGTTTTAGTTTTCATTGCGAAACGACGAATGCTTAATTTTTCTCCAATTGTAGCAATTGATTCTTTCATGCGCTCATCTACTGATTTACCATCAGCTAATTTAGTTTCAAGTAAAGCTTCTACAGAATCAACTTTTGTTTCAAGTACTTGTGTAGCAACTTCTTTAACTAATGCTTGGAAACCTTCGTTACGAGCAACAAAGTCAGTTTCTGAGTTAATTTCAACGATTGCTGCATCGTTTCCTTTAACTTCTACATGTACTAAGCCTTCTGCTGCGATACGATCAGCTTTTTTAGCTGCTTTAGAGATACCTTTTTCACGTAAGTAATCAATTGCTTTATCAATATCTCCATCAGTTTCAGTTAACGCTTTTTTACAGTCCATCATACCAGCGCCAGTTTTTTCACGTAATTCTTTAACAAGTTTAGCTGAAATTGCCATTTCGAATTCCTCCATTATTTCATGAATTATAATATTTATTTTTAAAAAAAGGTGATAAGCTTCATTATCTTATCACCCATTTTACATTATTCTTAGTTTGATTCAACAGAAGTGTCTTCTTCAGTTGATGCTGATTCAGTAGCTTCTTCTTTTGATTCTTCTAAATCAATATTTTGTTCAGCTGCTACTTCTTCATTAGATACACCTTGTTGACCTTCTAAGACTGCATCTGCCATTTTACCAGTTAATAATTTAACGGCACGGATAGCATCATCGTTTGCTGGGATAACGTAATCGATTTCGTCAGGATCACAGTTTGTATCCACGATACCTACGATTGGGATGTTAAGTTTACGTGCTTCAGCAATTGCGTTACGCTCTTTACGAGGGTCAACAACAAATAATGCTTGAGGCATAGATTTCATATCACGAATACCACCTAAGAATTTGTTTAAGCGGTCATATTCTTTTTTAAGTTCTACTACTTCTTTTTTAGGTAATACTTCGAACAAGCCATCTTCTTCCATTTTTTCAATTTCAGAAATACGTTTGATACGTTTAGAAATTGTTTTATAGTTAGTTAAAATACCACCTAACCATCTTTGGTTTACGTAAAATTGACCAGCACGTTCTGCTTCAGCTTTAACTGATTCTTGTGCTTGTTTTTTAGTACCAACAAATAGTACACGTCCACCATCTTCAGAGATTTGCTTGATGAAGTTATAAGCTTCTTCAACTTTTTTCACTGTTTTTTGTAAATCGATAATGTAGATACCATTTCTTTCAGTGAAAATGTATCTTTTCATTTTAGGGTTCCAACGGCGTGTTTGATGACCGAAATGAACACCTGCTTCTAGTAATTGTTTCATTGAAATTACTGCCATAATTAAAATCCTCCTATTGGTTTTTACCTCCATAAACAGCTCGTATAAACACGACGTATTAACAGCGCACCCTTTATACTTCTACTGTTTATGTGCGTATTGGCTCTTTAGCCGTTATTAAATATATCATAAGAAAATATATAAAGCAATAAAATAATATTAAAGATTTTCAAATTAAAAACGACGCATTGTAAAATATTACGTCGTTTTTAGTCTTAATTATTTAAAGCGCGATAGTTCATCTAAGAACTTTTCTTTCTTAACTTTGATAAATGTCCCTTTCATTCCTAAAGAACGAGACTCTATAACTCCGGCACTTTCAAGTTTTCTTAACGCATTTACAATTACTGATCTAGTAATACCTACACGATCAGCTACTTTAGAAGCGATTAATAATCCTTCTTTGCCTCCAAGCTCTTCAAAGATATGATCGATAGCTTCACTCTCTGAGTAAGATAAAGAATTTATCGCCATATTAATTGCAGCTTTGTCTCTAGCTTCTTGTTCTACTTCGTTATGTTTTTCACGTAGAATTTCCATACCGATTACTGTCGCTGCATATTCACCTAAGACTAAATCATTTTCTGAGAAGTCATCTTGTACACGTCCAAGTACAAGTGTACCTAAACGTTCTCCCCCACCTAAGATTGGGAAAATAGTTGTTTTACTTTGTGCAAATAATTCTTGGTTTTCTGGTGGGAAAACTGTTAATACGTTTGTAATATCGATGTTAGATTGAGTTTCTTTTACATCCATTAATTTGTCTGTATACTCTGCTGGAATGTGACGATTTTCGAGCATTTGAATAATACGTTCATTTTTTAATAGTTCATTTAAACTTGATCCTAAAATTTTTCCTTTTCTAGATACGATAAATACGTTTGTCACTGTTACGCTACTAATCGTTTGCGCCATGTCCTTAAAATCAACTGCAATACCTTTATGCTTTTGTAAAAGTGTATTAAGTTCTCTTGTTTTTGATAATAGACTCATTATTGCTTCTCCTTTTTAATTTAAATTATAAAATAAATGCACTTAAATCCTTATTAGTTGAAATAGATTTTAATTTATCGTCCACATATTGTGGTGTAATATCGACAACAGCATTTGGCATATTTGGTGCTTCGTACGATAAATCTTCTAACATTTTTTCTAAAATGGTGTGTAAGCGTCTAGCGCCAATATTATCTGTATCTTGATTTACTTGGTGGGCAATTTCCGCTAATCGTTGAACAGCATCTGCAGTGAAATTAACTGTTACATCTTCTGTTTGTAATAAGGCTTCATACTGTTTAATAAGTGATAGCTTAGGCTCAGTTAATATACTCACAAAATCAGATACTGATAAGCTTTCTAATTCAACACGAATTGGAAATCTACCTTGCAATTCAGGAATTAAATCACTTGGTTTTGATACGTGAAAGGCTCCAGCACCTATAAACAGCATATGCTCGGTGCTTACAGTACCATATTTAGTCTGAACCATGCCACCCTCAACAATCGGTAAAATATCACGTTGTACACCTTGTCGTGAAACATCTTGGCCAGAATTTTGGTTGCTTGTTGCAACTTTATCTATTTCATCGATAAAAATGATACCCATTTGCTCTGCTAAACTAATTGCTTCTTGATTCGCAGTTTCTTGGTCAATGAGCTCATCTGCAAATTCATCTGCAAGAATTTTACGTGCTGTTTTAACCGGAACTTCTCGTTCTACTTTTTTCTTAGGCATAAGTTGATTCATCATATCTTGCATTTGCTGATTTTGGTTAGTACCAAGCATACCCATGGCACCTGGATCTTGTTCAACTTTAATTCTAACTTTTTCTTCTTCAAGTTTACCTTTCAACAGTTCACTTTTAATTTCAGATCTTTTAGTTTTAATTTCTTCTGTAGGTGGTTCCTCTTCTTCTTCGTTATTTTGACCAAAGTTTGACATGGCACCACCAAATAGTGATTCTAACGGATTAGATGTTTGACTTGCTTTCTTCTTCATACTCGGAACAAGCAGTTTCACTAGTTTATCATTAGCTTTTTGCTCAGCTTCGTCTTTAACTAATAATTTCTTTTGTTCTTTAACTAAACGAATAGCAACATCAACTAAATCTCTAACCATACTTTCAACATCACGACCAACATAGCCTACTTCTGTAAATTTAGTTGCTTCAACTTTAATAAAAGGTGCGCCTACAATTTTAGCCATTCGACGGGCAATTTCTGTTTTCCCAACACCTGTTGGTCCAATCATTAAAATATTTTTAGGTGCAATTTCTTGTTTTTCCTCGTCTGAAAGCAAGCTCCTTCTATAACGATTGCGCAATGCTATGGCTACTTTTCGTTTGGCATCATGTTGACCGACAATATATTCATCTAATTTTGATACTATATCTTTCGGTGTTAATTTAATTCCATTATCATCCATAGTAATGATTCCCTCCATCTTCTAAACACAAAAATTGATGTTATAACAACGAATTACTTTAGAATTAATTTCAAATTTCATGTAATTCTGATTTTTTTACGTTAAACAACTATGACTATAATTCTTCTACTATAATTTGGTCATTCGTAAATACACAAATGTCAGATGCAACTTTTAGACTTTCATAGGCCATTTCTTTAGCTGTCATATGTGTCGCATGTCGTTTCAAAGCTCTTCCTGCACTCAAAGCATAGTTACCACCTGAGCCAATTGCGATTAGATTGTCATCTGGAGCTATAACTTCACCAGTACCACTAACTACAAGAATAGAAGTTTTATCCATCACAATTAACATGGCTTCTAATTGTCTCAATTGTTTATCTCCACGCCACTCTTGAGCTAATTCCACAGCAGCACGTTCTAAATTACCACTAAATTGTTGGAGTTTAGTCTCAAATTTTTCAAATAATGTAAAAGCATCTGCCACACTACCAGCAAAACCAGCAAGAACTTTACCATCGTATAATCTTCTTACTTTTCTAGCAGTTTGCTTCATAATTACTTGTTCTCCCAAAGTCACTTGTCCATCTCCGGCCATAGCAGAATGACCATTGTGTTGCACAGCATAAATTGTTGTTGCATGTAATGAAGTACTCATTGTTAACTCTCCTTTTTTGCACGTGGATGTGCATTTAAATATACTTTCTTTAATTGCTCATTTGATACGTGAGTATATCGTCCCGTCGTAGACAGGTTTACATGTCCTAATAATGATTGTACAGTTCTTAAATCCGCACCCTGATTCAACATATGTGTCGCGAATGTATGACGTAATTTGTGGGGATGTATTTCTGTAACTCCTGCCGTTCTTTTTACCACATCATTTAATACATAACGTACACCACGCTCAGTAATAGGTGCCCCATTCATATTAACTAATAAAAAGTCATGATTACTATTTAGTTTAGGTTTAAATTCCTGCAAGTAAACTTCAATACTTTGTCTACAAAACTCACCAAAAGGTACAAATCGTTCTTTATGACCTTTTCCTAACACCTTAACTCCTGGCGTCTGCATATCTAAGTTTTGTATTTTAATATTTACCAATTCTGATACACGAATACCTGTAGCATATAGTAATTCTAATATCACCCTGTCTCTCATACCTTTTTTAGCATCAGTCGAAACAGTTTGAAATAATGCTTCCATTTCTTCTTCATAAAAAAAGTGGGGTAAATATTGTTCTTTTTTAGGGTGTACAAGCTGAACAAATGGATTCACAACTGTCTCATCTTGTGTCATCCAGTATTCATAAAAACTTCTCAGCGTTGAAATTTTACGCGAAACTGTAGTTCTTTTCAAGTTTTTTGAATATAAAAAACTTAAAAAGTTTCTTGCGTCTTTATATTCAAACGTATTTAAATTCAAATATTCTTGCTCTAAAAATGAATTGAATTGCACAATATCGTCATAATATGACTTTAGTGTATGTTCAGAAAATTGACGTTCTACTTTTAACATATAAAGATACGCTTCTTGAATTGTTTCCAATAAAAACCCCTCCATCATGTAGCATTGTAGCATATTGTTGGAGGGGACTGCTAAAAATAACTATTAAATTGTGTCTAATATTCATAATTTTCCGAACACTGTATACAGTTATAATGTTTGTTTGTAGTGTTCTAAATAAGATAATGCACGATGAGCTAATGTTTCATAACGTTCTTTCTTATCTTTAATACGATTTTCTAAGGCAGGCAATAATCCAAAGTTCGCATTCATAGGTTGGAAGTTTTTTTCATTTTTCGCATGCGAAATATAATAAGCCATACTACCAATCATTGTTTCTCGTGGAAAAATAACTTCAGCTTTATCTTGCAATTTGTGCGCAACATTTATACCAGCTAATAAACCACTAGCTGCACTTTCAACATAACCTTCTACACCTGTCATTTGACCTGCGAAGTATAATCCGTCTCTACCTTTTAATGCATATGTTTCCGACAATACATCCGGTGAATTGATAAATGTATTTCTATGCATCACACCATAACGTACAATATCAACATTTTCTAAGCCAGGTATTAAACGGATTACCTCTTTTTGAGCGCCCCATTTTAAATGAGTTTGGAAACCAACAATATTATATAAAGTACCAGCGGCATCATCTTGACGTAACTGTACCACTGCATATGGTCTTTCACCTGTTTTAGGATCTTCTAAACCAACAGGTTTCATCGGTCCAAAAAGTAAAGTTTTGCGTCCTCGCTCTGCCATTACTTCAAATGGCATACAGCCTTCAAAATATTTCTCTTTTTCAAACTCATTTGTTGGTGCAACTTCAGCTGCTAATAATGCATCGTAAAATCGATTGAATTCTTCTTCGGTCATCGGACAGTTTAAATATGCAGCTTCACCTTTATCATAACGTGATTTTAAATATACTTTGTCCATATCAATTGAATCTTTTTCAACGATTGGGGCAGCAGCATCGTAAAAATACAATTGATCTTTACCAGTCGCTTCCACGATTTCAGCTGCTAGTTTATCTGTTGTTAGTGGTCCCGTTGCAATAATTGTATAACCTTCAGGAATACTATTTATTTCTTCATTTATTACCGTAACATTAGGATGATTTTTTAAAGTTTCAGTGATATAACCAGCAAAATCATGACGATCTACTGCCAATGCTCCGCCAGCTGGCACACGTGCTTTATCTGCAGCTTCGATAATTAAAGAGTTAAGTTGTCTCATCTCTTCTTTTAATACACCTACTGCATTTGTTAATGCATTGCCACGTAAAGAATTAGAACAAACAAGTTCTGCAAACTTATCTGTATGATGTGCAGGTGTCTGTTTAACTGGTCTCATCTCGACTAAATTTACTTTGATGCCTCTTTCAGCAAGTTGAAATGCTGCTTCTGAGCCGGCTAAACCTGCACCTATAACATTGACTGTTTGTGACATATAAAATCCTCCAATACATTAAAATAGCAACTACGATACCAATAGTAATAACATAACTATAAAACTAAAATCATTACTGATATCGTTAGTTGCTTATTGTTATCTTTGATAGTCAAAAGTTAATCCTAATACATATTAACATCTTTCCTATACTAGATAACAGCAATTATTCAATTATTTTTGTACTTCTTCTTTATAATCACAGTTTGAACATACAACCTGACTACTTCTACCTTTTTTGCGTTCTACCAAGTATTCACTACATTTAGGACATTCTCTTCCTACCGGTTTGTCCCAACTAATAAAGTCACACTCTGGATATTTTGAACAACCATAAAACAAGCGATTTTTCTTGGATTTACGTTCTACTACATCGCCTTCTTTACATTTAGGGCAAGTAACACCAATAGGTTTAATGATAGCTTTTGTATTTCTACAATCTGGGAAATTCGAACATGCCATGAATTTACCATAACGCCCCATTTTTATAACCATTGGAGAGCCACAAACTTCGCAATCTTCCCCTGCTGGTTCATCTTTTATTTCAATTTTTTCCATCTCTTCTTCAGCACGTTCTACATCTTGTTTAAAACTACTAAAGAAGTCTCTAATTACTTTCTTCCATTCGATTTCGCCTTCAGCAACTTTATCTAACAATGTTTCCATATTAGCTGTAAAGTCAACATCGATAATTTCCGGGAAGTATTCTTTTACTTGTTCATAAACTATTTCACCAAGTTCTGTTGGTACAAAACGTTTACTTTCATTTTTAACGTAATTACGTTTTTGAATCGTATCAATCGTTGGTGCATAAGTAGATGGTCTACCTATTTTCAATTCTTCTAATGTTTTAACTAATCTTGCTTCAGTATAACGTGGTGGTGGTTGTGTGAAATGTTGTGATGGTTCGATATTTGTAGCTGTAACCATTTCACCTTCATCTATTTTAGGTAATTTATTTTCTTGTTTGTTGTCACCATCATCATTTGCTTCGACGTAAAGTGTCATAAATCCTTTAAACTTGATTGTTTGTCCATTCGCACGAAACTTCAAATCATTTTGTGTTAAATCTAAAGCAACTGTATCTAGAATAGCTGGTGCCATTTGACTTGCTACAAAGCGTTCCCAAATTAATTTATATAAACGGTGTTGATCTCTAGTCAAGAAATCTTTCATTTCATTTGGAGTACGTAATGTACTTGACGGTCTTATAGCTTCGTGGGCATCTTGATCGCCTTGCCCTTTAGCTTTGCGATTTGATGTGTACGTATTACCGTAAGTATCTTGAATATATTGTTTAGCTTCTGCTTTAGCTTGATCTGAAATTCGTGTTGAATCCGTACGCATATAAGTAATCAAACCTACTGTACCTTGTTTTTTCAAATCAATACCTTCATATAATTGTTGCGCTAACATCATCGTTTTACGTGCTTTGAAGTTTAATTTACGCGCTGCTTCTTGTTGTAAAGTAGACGTAGTAAAAGGATTTGATGGATAACGTGTTTTCTCTTTTTTCGTAACTTTCGTTACTTCAAACTGATCGCCATCCAATTGTGTCGTTATTGTTTCAACATCTTGTTTATTTGTTAATTTATATGGTTTATTTTTTAAATGTAAAAATTTAGCGTTAAATTTAGATTTTTTATATCTAAATTCACCTTCAATTTTCCAATATTCTTCTGGCTTAAAGTTTCTAATTTCGTTTTCACGATCAATAATAAGTCGTAAAGCCACCGATTGTACTCTTCCGGCAGACAAACCTTTTTTAACTTTTTTCCATAATACTGGAGATATATTATAACCTACTAAACGGTCTAATATTCTTCTAGCTTGTTGGGCATCCACTAATTGCATTTCAATGCCTCTTGGATGTTTAAAGCTATCTTTCACTGCATCTTTAGTAATTTCGTTAAAGACTACTCGATTTTCATTTGAATCTTCTAAATCTAATATATTAGCTAAATGCCAAGCAATAGCTTCACCTTCACGGTCTGGGTCACTTGCTAAATAAACATTTTTCGCTTTTTTAGCATGTTTTTTTAATTCTTTTACAACAGGACCTTTCCCACGTATTGTAATATATTTGGGTTCATAATCATTATCCACATCTACGCCCATTTGACTACGAGGCAAATCTCGAACATGTCCCATAGATGCTATTACTTTATATTTTTTACCTAAATATTTTTCAATGGTTTTAGCTTTTGCAGGCGATTCAACTATGACTAAATTTTCTGCCAAAGTAGTTCCCCCTTGCACAATTTTTTTACATCTAATTTACAAAGATAAATAATAAACGGTGTATTTTGATTTTGTCAATGTTTTTAATTATTAAATCAATAACAACTATTTATTTACCTAAAGCAAAAAGTGTTAACCTACGCTATTTTCACATTTATTTTTACAAAGTATCTATACATTAGTACATTTATACAATTAATTCAATAAAAATATCAATTTTCCATATAATCAATTAAAATATCTTTCGCACTTAATACAACTTTTGCACCCTGCTGAGCCATATACATATTGCCTTGTGTTAATACATTAAACATATCTCCCGGTGCTACGTATACATCTCTATTTTGGTCTAAAGCACAATCTACAGTAATTTGAGTCCCCGATTTAATAGTTGATTCCGTTATGAACAATCCTTTTGCTAACCCACTAATTAGCCTATTACGTTGTGCAAAGTGATATTTGCGCACTGGCTGAAATGGTGGATATTCACTAATAACCACCCCTATTTGTTCCATCGTTTTCCGTGTACATAAAGTTTCTTTAGGATAATGAACGAGATGTCCAAACGCTAATACTGCAATGGTAGGAATACGATAATCTAATGCTAGCTGATGTGCAATATGATCGGCACCTTTTGCTAAACCTGAAACGACAGTTAAACCATGGTTTTTAAATGCAGGATATAAGTTCTGCAAAACTTTTGTAGTATAGGCACTCGCTTTTCTTGAACCGACGATAGCGATTGTTTGAATGTTGTGCAACAAGTCACGCTGTCCTTGATAAAATAATATAAATGGGGGATCAGTTATTTCCTTTAAAATTTGGGGATAAGCAGTGTGATCAATGGATATTGTGCTAACTTGTGATTGATATAAATGCTGTGCAATATCACTATCATCGAGCGATATAAATTTTTGCAGTGGCTTATGATAGTTATTGATCTTTGTGGTAGTCAGAAACCCTCTCAAAGCAGAGGTTTGTTTGCTGTTATTAATTGTGAAGAAATTAGGAAATTGATTTATTAATTTATAAATTTGTTGGGTAGTTAAGCCACTATAGAGTAATCGTAGATATTGTTTTTGGTACATAACGTTACCTCCTCTACTATGTATTATAGATAAGGCGTTATACTTTCTAATATTACAATTACATTTAACTTTCCACTGAATTGACATCCAATTTTAACAAGTAAAAACACACTGCGACAACACGTTTGTCTTGTGTTGTCACAGTGTGTTACATCGTGAATTTACTGCACCTCAAAAAGCACAAACCCCGACATATTTCGGGATTTGTGCACTCTAAATATTATTGTTTCACAGTTAATAATTGATCATAAATGCCTGCTTCTTTAGCAGCTTCAATTAATGTTGTTCCAATTTCAGATGGTGTATCAGCAGTTTTCACGCCACATTCATTTAATGTTTTGATTTTTTCTGCTGCAGTACCTTTACCACCAGAAATAATGGCACCAGCATGGCCCATACGTTTTCCTGGAGGCGCAGTTTGACCACCTACGAAGCCAACGACTGGTTTAGTCATATTCGCTTTTATCCATTCTGCAGCTTCTTCTTCAGCAGTACCACCAATTTCACCAATCATTACTACTGCTTTTGTTTCATCGTCTTCATTAAATGCTTGTAATACATCGATGAAGTTAGTACCGTTGACAGGGTCGCCACCAATACCTACTGCTGTAGTTTGACCAATACCTTCTTCTGTTAATTGGTGTACAGCTTCATAAGTTAATGTACCTGAACGAGATACAACACCTACGTGACCTTTTTTATGAATGTAACCAGGCATAATACCAATTTTACATTCGTCAGCAGTAATAACACCTGGGCAGTTAGGTCCTACGACACGTGTCTTTTTACCTTCTGCATAACGGTTAACTTTAACCATGTCAACTACAGGAATATGCTCAGTGATGCAGATTGCTAAATCTAATTCAGCTTCAATACATTCTAAAATTGCATCCGCAGCAAACGGTGCTGGTACATAGATTACTGATACATTTGCACCTGTTTGTTCTTTTGCTTCATCTACTGTGTTAAATACTGGTACACCTTCAACAACTTGTCCACCTTTACCAGGTGTTACACCTGCTACAATTTGTGTACCATATTCAAGCATTTGTTTTGTATGGAAAAGGGCAGTAGACCCTGTGATACCTTGTACGATTACTTTTGTATTTTTATCTATAAATACGCTCATCTTAGTGCTCCCATCCTTTCCTTACGCTTCTTTAACGAGTTTAACGATTTTTTGTGCGCCTTCAGCCATAGTTGCAGCAGGTTCAATAGCAAGTCCTGAATCTTTCAAGATTGCTTTACCTTCTTTAACATTTGTACCTTCTAGACGAACTACCAATGGTAATGTTAGTTCTACTTCTTTAACAGCAGCTACAATACCTTCCGCGATAACATCACACTTCATAATACCACCGAAGATATTAACGAAGATACCTTGAACATTATCATCGCCTAAAATAATTTTAAAAGCTTCAGTAACTTTTTCTTTTGTAGCGCCGCCCCCTACATCTAAGAAGTTAGCCGGATTACCGCCGAAGTGATTAATAGTATCCATTGTTGCCATTGCTAAACCTGCACCATTAACCATACAACCAATATCTCCATCTAATGCGATGTAAGATAAATCGTATTTAGAAGCCTCGATTTCTTTCGGATCTTCTTCTTCTAAATCGCGTAATTCTTGGATATCTTTATGTCTAAATAACGCATTGTCATCGAAATTAATTTTTGCATCTAAAGCTAAAACATCACCATCACCTGTAGTTACTAATGGATTAATTTCAACAATTGAACAATCTTTTTCAATAAATACGTTATACAGTGAAATTAAAAATTTCGCTGCTTTATTAATAGACTCTTTTGGAATATTAATATTGAATGCGATTCTTCTAGCTTGATAAGGAGCTAAACCTGTTACCGGATCAATAGTCTCTTTAAAGATTTTTTCCGGTGTATTAGCAGCTACCTCTTCAATTTCAGTACCGCCTTCTTCTGATGCCATAAGTGTTACACGATCTGTCGCACGATCGATAACAAATCCAACATAATATTCTTTTTGAATATCGCAGCCCTCTTCTATGTAAAGGCGTTTAATTTCTTTTCCTTCTGGACCTGTTTGATGAGTTACTAGTTGTTTACCTAGTAATTCATTAGCGTAACTTTCAACTTCAGATAGTGATTTCGCAATTTTTACACCACCAGCTTTACCTCTACCGCCAGCGTGTATTTGTGCTTTTACCACATATACCTCTGAACTTAATTCTTTTGCTTTTTCTACCGCTTCTTCAGCAGTAAATGCTACGCGTCCTTCTGGGACAGCAACGCCCATGGAACGAAAAATTTCTTTACCTTGATACTCGTGGATATTCATTCTCCATCCTCCTGTTTCTTAGGTTAAGTGCATTTCAATTATAAGAAATGTAAGCGCTATTGTAAACTGTTTCAGCCATCTTCTTTAGAATTATTTTAAATTTCTAAGTTTTTAACCTTGGATTTTATCGGTTCAAATGATTTTCGATGAACCTCTGTCACACCATAACGTGTAATCCCATCTAAATGAGCTTGAGTACCGTAACCTACATTTTTTTCGAAAGCATAACCTGGATATGTTTCTGCCAAATCTTTCATGTATTGATCACGATATTCCTTAGCTAAAATACTAGCAGCTGCTATAGAGATACTACGCGCATCCCCTTTTATCAGTGATGTTTGTGCAATATCTGTATCAATTTCCATAGCATCAATAAGCAAGTGTGATGGGGTTACCGTTAGCTTTTGTACTGCACGGAGCATTGCCAGTTTAGTCGCTTGATATATATTCAAAGTATCAATTTCTTTTACTGAAGCGACACCATAGGCATAGTCAAGTGCGTTTGTTTGAATTTCTTGTTGTAGCTGTTGTCGTTTATCGGCAGATAATTGCTTTGAATCATTAATTCCAATAAAGTCATATGTTGGATCTAAAATAACTGCACACGTCACCACTGGTCCTGCTAAAGGCCCCCTGCCAACTTCATCAATACCACATATCACTGCGTCCTGATGTTGTTTAGCTATATTAGTCTCAAACTGAGTCATCTCAACATATTGTTCACGTAATCTTACATCTTTTTCTAATTGTTTCTGCCTTTGGGTTATAGCTAGTTTTACACCTTTTCGTTCATCTAGTTGATGTTCACTTTGCGCTAAACTTTCTAAAGATGTAATTGTTTGTAATTCTTTTTTGATATCTTTAATCGTTTGTTTACTCAAAATAGTCACGCTCAATTTCTTTAAAAACATCGAAAGTATAAGTGCCTATTTTAGCATTACGAATTTCATTGATAATTAATTCAATAACCGCTTCATAGTCTACTTCATTACCACGTTGTAATAGCCCTCTGCGTCGTCCAATAGCATCAAACCATTCTAAGTTTTCGGCATCTATCGCTACTTCGATATTATAGTGTTTTTTTAAGCCTTCATAATCATGTTGTTTTAAAAATTCTAATCCATATATAGCAACTTCATCTAAATGAACAATACTATCTTTAATCGCACCTGTTATACTTAATTTTTTTCCTACGAGTTGGTCTTCAAATTTAGGCCATAATATGCCTGGTGTATCTAATAATTGTAACGACTTCCCAATTTTGATCCATTGTTGTTGTTTCGTTACACCTGGTGTATTTCCAGTTTTAGCGATTGCTCGATTTGCTAATTTATTAATTAATGTAGATTTGCCGACATTCGGAATTCCTACAATCATCGCTCTAATTGCACGTGGCTTCAACCCTTTTTCACGCTCTTTAGCAAACTTATCTTCTGTTGCTTGAATAGCTGCCTGTTCTACTTGTTTTAACCCTTTACCATGCTTAGCATCAACTGCTACAGGAAAATTACCTTGTGCTGAAAAATAAGATTGCCACTTTTCTAGTTCTTTCAAGTTTGCCATATCTTTTTTATTCAAAATAATTACACGTGGTTTTTGTTGGATCACTTCATCAATCATTGGATTACGCGAACTATATGGTATACGTGCATCAACCAACTCAAATACTACGTCTACTTTTTTAAGTTGCTCAGTCACTTGTCTTTTGGCTTTGGCCATATGTCCTGGGTACCATTGTATTACCATAAACATCACCTTTCACTTTTAAAAATTATATTTAGATTTAGTTATTTCGAATTTACCTTTGTTTATATTATGTCCATTACATATTTTAATATGATAACGTAAATTATGATAGCATTTCTTTATGTTCAACATTTTATTTAGATGTTAATCACAAATTTTCAAATCACGCTGTTGCTTCTAAGAAATACGGGTATAGTTACTGTATACGTTGTTATAGTGCAAAATGATTTGTAACTACATATTTCTTAATTGAATTTTTATCGCTTTATATATCCAATTCACAGGAGTTATAGAATGAGACAAAAACTACTAATATTCATGCTATTATTTGTACTAGCAGTGATAGGACATAGCTATATTATTTATAGATTTTGGGTGGATGGTATTTTATTTACTGGCCCAAATGATGGTATGGAACAAATGATTCCAATACAAATGTTTTTATATGATAATTGGTCTCAAGGCAATTGGTTCTACGCCACAGATTTCGGATTAGGTGGAGATTTTTTTACTGATTTAGCATATTATTTTTCTACTAATATTTTATTTATTATCAATGTCATTATTATCTCTATTTGCAAACTGTTTATACATATGCCAACTTCTGATGTAATGTTTTGGATGACAAATGCCATAGTGCTGTCTATTGCCAAAGCATTTTTAGCAATGTGCGCAACCTTTTACTATGCTCACTACATATTACGTAATAGACAAGTTGCTATTTTAGTTGCAGCTTTATTTGTCTTATCACCATTATATTTTAGATTCACTGTATATTGGCCATTTTTCAGTGACATTTTTATATTATTACCTTTGCTCTTACTAGCAATAGAAAGGTTTTTACAACATAAAAAAATTGGTTTATTTATCATCGTAGTTGCCATATCTTTGATTAATAACTTTTATTTTGCATATTACCAATGCTTAACTGGTATTATTTATTTGGCATTACGTTTAATTTTTAGACATAAAAATGATATTAAACTTTCTATTAAGCATTTTAGTGTGTTATTCATAGCTGCATTATTAGGTTTAGGTTGTAGCTTATTTTTCTTCTTCCATGGAGTTATGAGTTTTGTAAATAATCGTCGTATCCCATTTAACGGAGAGGTCCCTTTGTTTGAACCGTTAGATAAAAACACTAATTTATTTTATGATAACTACTTAATTGTCGTTATCTTTATTACAATTCAAGCATTATTGGCATTTAAGTTGTATAAACATTTTTATTTTAAATTATTTGCTTTATGTACTCTATTTTGTATAATAGCTGCATTTATCCCTTATATCGATCAAGTATTTAATGGTTTTTCCGCTCCTCAGAAACGGTGGCATTATTTATTAGCATTTAGTAGTGCTATGCTCATTGGAAGTTATGTAAAATATTTTAAGACTTTATCTATCCGGCACTATTGTACGACTTCAGTAATTGCCATAGGCGTCATTTTTACGAGCGCTTGGCTTGTTGACACTGTTGTATCTTGGGTTTATTTCGTACCAATAGTATGTGTTATAGGTTTATTAATTTTGCTATTACAACAACCTAAATACAAAGTAAAACTAACACCACTGTATAGTCTGTCAATTATTATATTATTATTGTTAGTATCTTTTGTTTTTATCAAATACCAAATTTATTTTGCAGACCACCAACAGCGGGCAAACAAAAATTACGTACAAAGTAGTATGTATAATTCACAACAACAGCGTGAACTTGTAAATAAGATGCAAACAACTAAAAACGATGATGAACGTATTGACTGGCGTGTCGATGAACAAGATAACACACCTATGTATCAACACTTTAAAGGTTTAAGTCTATATTCCAGTATTTTTCATCATAATATTTTAGACTTTTATTACGATCATTTAAAAATTAATATGGTTAATGAATCTGTCAGCCGTTATCAATCAACGAATGGTAGACAAAATTTAGCGAGTTTATTATCTGTAAAATATTTAATGCGCAAGGAACATCAATCAAATGTACCGTCATATTTTAAAAAAGTCGAACATCAAGGGCAATATGAAATTTATAAAAACCAATTACCTTTACCAGCTGTCCGTGTCAGTAATAAAATTTATGACGCTCGCAAACTGCATACGCCAATCGCGCGTGAACATGCTATGTTAACAGGAATTGTCTTACCGCATAAAGGTGTAGCTTTACAGCAAAAATCCAAAAATTTATTGAATGATGTAACAATTACAACTGATAATATTCAACAACAGCGTAAAAATAAAATCAAAGTTACTAAAAATTCCGGACAAATAAAACTACATATACCTCAAAAAATAAGAAAGCAGTACGATGATTTTTATCTGACAATGAAAATTAAGCGTGGGCTACCTGACAGTAATTTTTCAGTACAACTTAATCAATATCAAAATAATCGTTTATTTAACAATTCGACTTATAAAACCGGCGTATACACACAGCTTTACAGAACCCAACCAGATAGTGACGGTAATATTTTAATTGATATAAGTCCATATGGAACGTATCAATTCCAATTACTTCAATTACATGGAGAAAATTACGATACACTCAAGCAAGCGACAAAACAACAACAATCGCACCATTATCATGATATTAACAACGGGGTAAAAGTTGATTTAGGAAAACATGAGAGCGGTATGGCACAAATTAATATTCCATATCGTCAAGGAATGACAGCTTTCGTGGATGGTAAAAAAGTCACTCCACAAAAAGTAAATTACTTCATGACTGGTGTACCAGTACGTTCAAATAACGACACTATCATTATTAAATATAAACCACCATTTTGGTTTACTATGATAATTATATCTTTAGTTAGTATAGTCATTAGTGTTATTTTCCGATTTATGTTATATAAAAAAAGCACGATCCATAAAAAGAAAAGAGGATAGTTGGCATGTTAAAACAATTATGGACAAATAAAATAACACGTTTGTGTTGTATTATAGCAATGGGGATTTTAGTTGCCTTGTTGCAATTTACACCTTATATTTATCGTTTTCTTACTGAAGGGGTTATTTTTAGCGGTAATGGCGATGGGTTTCGCCAGATGATGCCATTTCAAATGTATCTATATGAGCACTTTACGTCTTTCCAGAGCTTTTATGATCATTCTTTCGGATTAGGTGGCGATTATGTTAAAGACTTATCTTATTACTATGCCACCTCTCCATTTACATATATAAACTTTATTTTTGTATGGTTAGCAACACAATTATTTCATTTAAATCCTAGTGACATTGGATTTTGGCCTGGTAACCAGCTCATCGTTGCATTCGTTAAAACGGTAGTTACTTATACTTTAGCTTTTTATTACTTTAGATCTTTAAACTTAAAATTCAGCACAATATTTTTAGCTGCCCTACTATATGGCGCGTCAACTATTGTCATTTATTTTAATTTTACCTGGTCATTTTATGGTGATTTACTCATTTTCTTACCGTTGTCTTTATTAGGAATTGAACGTTATTTCAAGCAACGTAAGCTTGGCTTATTCATTTTTGCCATTGCCTTAACGTTATTTTCAAATTTTTATTTTAGTTATTTTCAAGCGGTTGCTTTAAGTTTTTATTTTATTTATCGACTCTGTATTGTACACCCAAACGATATCGTAACGCGATGGCAAAAATTTTATACGATAACTATTGCAGTAGTATTAAGTACATTAGTAGCTATTTGGGGATTTTATACGGGAGTATCTTCATTTTTAAATAATGATCGCAAAGCTAATCCTGAATTTGAAATTAATCTTTTTACTGATTTTGCACGCCAAACACATTTCTTTTCCAATGGCTTTTATATTACTGTCACTGCTTTTGCTTTAGTTGCATTATTTGCTTTTAAATTATACAGACATTATTATTATAAAATGTTTGCCATTGCAACTTGGATAATGCTCCTCGGAGCTTTAACACCTTATTTCGATAGTATGTTCAATGGATTTTCAACACCACAACGTAGATGGATTTATTTATTCGCACTAACTACTGCTATTTTAATAGCTTTATTTGTTCAATATATGGCGGAATTAACGTTAAAATCATATATATATGCTTGTATACCAGCTTTATTGATTATAGTAACTATGTCAATCACAGTTACAGCACAGAAAATGAATTGGATGATTGTGTGTATAATCATTATGATTTTTGTTGGGTGCTTGATTTACAATAAGCCACTTATTACTAAAAAATGGGCACTACCTATACTTTTAGCTCTATTTGTAATACAGCAAGCTTTAATCGTTAACGATTACCATTTTAATAACATCAAAAAATATGAAAATACATTTGCTGATTTGGATGATTCTTCCTATCGAAGCAAAGTATTAGCACAAAAAATCGACTCAATTAATAAGTCTTACCCAAATGATCCATTAAACAGAATTGATTACATGTCACAATATGGACTGAATTCTCCGATGATTTACCATTTTAATGGTATAGCTCTATACTCAAGTATTTTTGATGGGGATATTTTAAATTACTACGATAAACAATTACAAATCAATATGCATACAGACAAAAATAGTACTTATCGCTTATTATCAAACCGTGCAAATTTAATGTCGCTATGGAATGTCAAAGATCGTATACGTCGTCCTAATGATCTTAATATGACTTATGGTTTTAAAGAACATCAACTTATAAAAGATGGTAAAGCTGAATTTATACATTCTAAAAATGAAATCGATTATCCTAGTGCACATATTACTAACAAAGTGTACGACCAATCTGATTTGAAATCACCATTAGATAAAGAACAAGCAATGTTACAAGGCGTTACATTCAATAACGATAAATATGTTAACTCTTCATTTGAAGCTAATGATAATTTGTTATCTAAAGCAGAGCAATCCATGCAAAATGCATATATAAATGATAAAAAGCAACTTGTCGTTACAAAAAATAACGGGGGTGTCGAGTTTAAGCTACCACAGTCTATAGCTAAGCAGTATAAAGATATGTATGTAGAATTAGACATTCAGTTACTCGCACCAAATAAAGAACATTATGTAGGCATTAATGAATATAAACAAACTCGTAATGAATTAGATTATAAATATCGACGCTTGGTTAACCCAGTAACTATGCGAGTTAAAGCTAATGATGTCTTAAAGTTAAAATTAGCTCAAGGTACTTATAAGTATCGCATTAAAGGGATTTATGGCGAAAATTATAATACTTTACGTCGTAGTGCACAATCTCTAAACGAAGTCGATGTTGCACAACGTCGAGATGGTTATACTGTGACGAAACGTAAACAAGATAAAGGATATATCGTATTACCTATGGCCTATCGTGATGGCATGTATGCCAAAAGTAATGGTAAAGAAATCCCTGTCCTAAAGGGTAATGGTATTATGACTGTAATACCTGCTGAAAAGGGTCAAGAAAAATTAACATTACACTATAGACCCCCACATTTTTGGGTATTAATTACCATATCTGGACTGAGCATATTATTGAGTATTGGCTTCACGATATGGGTACGCAAAAAGCAACATTAAACACAAAAAAGACGAGCCTAAATATAGGCTCGTCTTTTTATTCGTCTTATACTGATTAGCGAATTTCAGGAATTCTAGCAGCTTTACCACGTAAGCTACGTAGGTAGTATAATTTAGCACGACGTACTTTACCGCGACGTTTAACTTCAATTTTTTCAATTTTAGGAGTGTGTACAGGGAATGTACGTTCCACGCCTACACCTGAAGAAATTTTACGAACAGTGAAAGTTTCTGACACGCCGCCACCACGACGTTTAATAACTACACCTTCGAATACTTGGATACGTTCGCGATTACCTTCAATAATACGTACGTGAACTTTTAAAGTATCACCTGGACGGAATGAAGGTATATCAGTGCGTAATTGTGACTTAGTTACTGCTTCAATTAATTTGTGATTAGTCATTTTTTTCTCTCCTTCAGCCTATGTTCTTGCCTTGACAAATATATAGCAGCGGACCATAGTGATTTTCGTGCTTTGCACACTTAAATTATGTTAGCACAGACTATTTATTTTTTCAATTGCTTTTTATAAGTTTCTAATATTTTTTGGTCTTCTGTTGTTAACGGATACTGTTCTAATAAATCAGGTCTTTTAACCCAAGTATTAATCAGCTTTTGTTCATGTCTCCATTGCTCTATATGTGCATGGTTGCCTGAGAGCAATACATCTGGCACATCATGTCCTAAATACGATCTTGGACGAGTATACTGTGGAAACTCAAGCAAACCATCTTGAAAAGAATCGTCTTCATGTGATTGTTGATTACCTAATACACCAGGTATTAAACGAACGATAGCATCAGTCATAGTCATGGCGGGCAATTCACCACCTGTTAAAACATAGTCACCAATAGATACTTCATCCGTTACTAGCTGTGTACGGATTCGTTCATCATAACCTTCATAATGACCACAAATGAATACTAAATGTTCTGCTTCACTTAGTTCTTGTGCTAACGCTTGATTAAATGGTTTACCTTGTGGACACATCAAAATGACACGTGTTGCTTCAGTATGTTCAACTACTTGCATAGCATTAAATACTGGCTCAGGTTTCAATACCATTCCTTGTCCACCACCATAGGGATAATCATCTACTTGGTTGTGTTTATTTTCAGCAAAATCTCTAAAGTTAACAGTATTCGTTTGCAAGACCCCTTTATCTTGTGCTCGCTTCATAATCGAATGATTCAATATTCCATCAAACATTTCCGGAAATAGCGTCAAATAATCAATTTTCATTAATCCAACAATCCTTCCAGTGGTGTTATATGGATTGTACGACCTTCCACGTCTACTTCCTTAACCACATCAGCAATATAAGGTATTAGATATTCTTTATCTCCTTTTACAACCCATACGTCATTTGCACCTGTCTCAAAAATTTCGATAACTCTACCTATCGGGGTATCTTCATCATCAAAGACAGTACAGCCAATAATATCTGAATAATAAAACTCATTTTCAGCTAACTCAATTTCCTCATGATCGCGTTCTTGCAATAATACTTGCCCTTTCAAATGCTCAATATCATTGATATTATTAATACCTTCAAATGTAAGCATATGTAGGCCCTTATGCATACGATGTGATGCTACAGTTAACATTACTGGTTCTTTGTGTGTTTGTTCTATCGTTAACACTTCGCCTGGTTGAAAACGTGTATCTGTAAAATCTGAATTTGATTTTACTTTTACTTCACCTTTAATGCCATGTGTATTGACGATTTTACCTACTTCAACTTTCATATATGTTCCTCCGAAATAAAATACTCATCTTCAAACTTTTATTAATCACGTAAATTATAACATGCTATAGTCTCTGTTTATATATTTTGTTACAGTTGCCTATGAGTAAATTCAACTTTAGCCTATAAAAAAAGAGTACCCTATATGGTACTCTTAAATATCACACTTTATAATCAACGATTATTTTTGCTCGTCGAATTTTTTCATGATACCTTCTTTAGATAAGATATTACGTACAGTATCTGTTGGTTTAGCACCATCATTTAACCATTTTAATGCTAATGCTTCGTCAATTTTAACTTCTGGAGCATTTACATTATTTGGATTATAAGTACCTACTTGTTCGATGATACGACCGTCACGTGGTGAACGTGCGTCTGCTACTACTATACGATAAAATGGATTTCTTTTTGAACCTAAACGTGTTAAACGTAATTTAACTGCCATTGTTTGATTCTCTCCTTTGATTTCTATAATTTATTTTCTACAAGAAATAATATTACCAGTTAATAGTTAAGTTGTAAAGAGTTTTCTCTTTACTATTTAAAAGAAAATAATATTTGTGCTATTGAGCTAAAATAATGAGTCCGAGACATCATTTATTACATAAAGTCGATATAATATTATATTGCGATTTTGTATATACAATACCATCAAGACAAAACCAAGTTATAGTTCAACTTTTGTTTGTTTTGAAGATCCTAATTTTTGCATAATAAAATACATAGTGCACCGATTTTGTAACGTACTGACGCCCGGGGAATAATATGAGTGAGAGACTACAGGCTCGAACCATACCCCAGGCAAGCATGCACAGTCAAAATCGTAAAGCTTTAAATATCAAATTAAATTTTCATTGATAATGTCATTTAAGTCATACGAGAAACTTTATACTTAAAGTACATCGTTTATTTATTTTTGTAATATTTATTAAATGATACGAATGTGTCTTGTTTTTTAAATAACAAAATACATATTGTACTGATTTTGTAACGTGCTGACGCCCAGGGGAATAGTATGTGTGAGAGACTACAGGCTCGAACCATACCCCTAGGCAAGCACGCACGGTCAAAATCGTAAAGCTTTAAATATCAAAAAGACGAATCCATATTAAGGATTCGTCTTCTTATTTTGACAATGGGATTTATGTCCCAGTCACATCGTTTAAAATGGTAAATTCATACCTTTTAACATGTTTTCCATTTGATTTTTCTTACCTTTTTTACCTTTACCGCCAGAAAATTGTTTCATCATTTTCTTCATTTCATTGAATTGTTTCATAAGACGATTCACTTCTTGTAAAGAACGTCCAGAACCTTTAGCAATACGTTTTTTACGCGACACATTTAAAGTATTAGGATCATTTCGCTCATTTGGTGTCATAGATTGAATAATAGCTTTAATATGATCGATTTGCTTTTCGCTCATATTTAAATTATCCAATCCTTTCATTTTATTCATACCAGGAATCATTTTCATAATATCATCAAGTGGTCCTAAGCTTTTCACTTGGTCTAATTGTTCTAAAAAGTCATCTAGTGTAAACGAAGAACTTCGCATTTTTTGCTCTAAGTCTTTCGCTTTATCTTGGTCGACATCTTGTTGAGCTTTTTCAATTAAGCTTAAAACATCACCCATACCTAAAATACGAGAAGCCATTCTTTCTGGGTGGAATGGTTCTAAGCCATCTAATTTTTCACTCATACCAACAAATTTGATAGGCTTTTGCGTTACCGAGCGGATTGATAATGCTGCACCACCACGTGTATCACCATCTAATTTTGTTAATGTAACTCCTGAAACTTCCAATTGCTCATCAAATGATTGTGCAACATTGACAGCATCTTGCCCAGTCATAGCATCGACAACCAACATGATTTCATTTGGTTTCGCAATTGTTTTAACATCTTGTAATTCATCCATTAAAGCTTCATCAATATGCAATCTACCTGCTGTATCAATGATTACGAAATCTAAATGTTCTTCTTTAGCATGTTGTAAGGCATTTTCCACAATTTCTTGAGGCTTTACTTGATCGCCTTCGCTATAGACTGGTACATCTAGTTGCTTACCTACTGTTTGCAATTGATCAATTGCTGCAGGTCGATAGATGTCTGCTGCAACTAACATCGGTTTTTTATTATATTTTTTGCGCATAAGTAAAGCTAATTTACCTGCTGTTGTTGTTTTACCTGCACCTTGTAAACCTACCATCATAACTACTGTTGGTGGCTTATTGGCCATT
Source organism: Staphylococcus sp. GDY8P72P (assembly GCF_016890655.1). Lineage (NCBI taxonomy): Bacteria > Bacillati > Bacillota > Bacilli > Caryophanales > Staphylococcaceae > Staphylococcus > Staphylococcus sp. GDY8P72P. The sequence goes on from NZ_JAFEQJ010000006.1 coordinate 411,574, forward strand.
GTAATAGTTGAATTTTCGCCACCCATTAACTGGGTTAATTCATCTTGAACTATTTTAATCACTTGCTGACCAGGTGTTAATGATTTCATTACATCTGATCCTAGTGCTCGATCTGACACTGTTTTGACAAAGTCTTTTACAACTTTAAAGTTAACGTCGGCTTCTAACAATGCGAGTCGAACTTCGCGCATCATCATCTTAATATCGGCTTCTGTTACTTTTCCTTTGCCGCGGATTTTTTGCATCGTATCTTGTAAACGATCGGATAATCCTTCAAACGCCATATCGAATCCCTCCTCTATTCATCAATTTCTTCTAATTGTTTAATATATGATAAAACACGCTCTGCATTATCACTGTGTTGTTTAATTTGGTCATATAAGTCTTTTCGCTTTTCAAAATTACGATAAAGTCCTAATTTAGTTTCATAATCTTCAACTAAATCGCCAGTTCTTCTAATATTATCATAAACAGCTTGTCTACTCACATTAAAAGTATCTGCAATTTCACTTAAAGAATAATCCTCTAAGTAAAACATTTGCAAGTAATTACGCTGTTTTTCAGTTAACAACGCTTGGTAAAAATCAAATAAATAATTCATTCGAATAGTTTTAATTAAATCATTTTGTGTCATGTGATTGACCCTCATCATCGGTAACATCATCAGAAGTATCTTCTGCTGGTAGTTCTTCCACATTTTCTTCAATCATATCTGCAAATAAGCCATAAACATAACTTTCAGGGTTAAACGGTTGTAAGTCATCTAGTTTTTCACCTAATCCGACATATTTAACTGGAATGTGCAACTCATTACGTATAGCTAACACAATACCACCTTTGGCTGTTCCATCTAACTTAGTCAATACTATTCCTGTTACATTAGTTACGTCTTTAAATGATTTTGCTTGAGATAAGGCATTTTGTCCAGTAGTAGCATCCAAACACAATAATACTTCGTGTGGTGCTTCTGGAATAGAACGTCCGATGACTCTTTTTACTTTTTCCAATTCATTCATTAAATTGGATTTATTTTGCAAACGACCAGCTGTATCACAAATTAATATATCTACATCTTTATTTTTAGCAGCGTTAATCGCATCATACATAACTGCCGCAGGGTCAGAACCTTCTGCTTGACTAACGACCTCTACACCAACACGTTCTCCCCATACTTTGAGTTGCTCAATTGCTCCCGCTCTAAAAGTATCTCCAGCAGCAAGCATAACTTTTTTGCCTTCTGCTTGATAACGATGTGCTAGCTTACCAATTGTTGTTGTTTTACCTACACCATTAACACCAACCATTAGAATAACGTTAAGTCTTCCATCTTGTAGATCCATAGCTTCAGATTGATCATCATTTTGATGGTAAATTTCTACTATTTTTTCAACAATTACTTCACGTAAATCTTCTGTTTCTTGGATATTACGTTTTCGTGCTTCATCACGTAACTCATCAACAAGTTCCATTACTGTATTAAAACCAACATCAGCAGTTATGAGCATTTCTTCTAAAGCTTCGAAGAAATCTTCATCAACTTTACGATATCGTGCGATTAAAGTATTTAATTGTTCTTGGAAGTTTTGTCGTGATTTTTCTAAACCAGCTTTAAATTTCGCACCTAAACGTTGAGCTTCGATCTCTTCAAAGTCTTCAATCGATATTAGACCATCTTCATCAAAGTCAGCTTCTTTTAATTTTTTAGGCTTTTTCTTTGTTTCATCAGTTGTTTGTTCTTGAGTATCCAGTGTTTCATCTTGCTGTAGTTCTTGTTCATCAAGTGTTTCGTTTTGTTGTTCCGAACCTGTAAATTTATCTTTTAATCGTTTAAAAAAACTCATAACTGTTCCTCCTTCATGACGTCATCGATCGTATTAAGATTAACGCTTACTAATTTAGACACACCTGATTCTTGCATCGTAACACCATACAAACGATCTGAATATTCCATCGTGCCTTTTCTATGTGTAATTACAATAAACTGTGTTTGATCAGACAGATTTTTTAAATAATTAGCATAGCGAATCACATTTGCCTCATCTAGTGCGGCCTCTACTTCATCAAGTATAACAAATGGTGCTGAACGTACTTTTAATATTGCAAATAATAAAGCAATCGCACTTAGCGCACGCTCTCCACCACTTAGTAAGGATAAATGCTGTAATTTTTTCCCTGGCGGTTGGACTATAATGTCGACACCTGCTGCTAAATAATCATCATCTGTTAATCTTAATTCTGCTTGTCCACCACCGAATAAAGTTTTAAATACTTCCTCAAAATGACCTTGTACTGCATGAAATGTTTCTTTAAAGCGGTCTTTAACTTCTTGATCCATTTCCGTAATAATTTGCTCAAGAGTAGTTTTTGCTTCTCTTAAATCTGTACGTTGTTCATTTAAAAATGTATAACGCTCATTAATTTCTTCAAATTGTTCAATCGCATTTAAATTAACATTGCCCAATTCTTCAATTGACATTTTGGTTAATTTAACTTTTTTACGTAGTGTTTCGATTTCTTCTTCATTATCATATAAGTCTCGTGCACGTTCAAATGTTAATTGATATTGTTCAGATAAATGATCAATTGCGTGATTAATTAATACATCTAGTCGTGATTGTTCAGCTTTGATGTCTTGGTAACGATTTTCGATGGATAAAATATCTCTATTAGCTTCTTCCAATTTAATATCGTTAGCCTCTATTTCTTCATTGATAGTCACACGTTGCGCTTTTACATCATTAAGCTGTTCCGTAAACTGTTCTTTTTCGGCTTTACTTTGTTCTATATTTTTACGTACATTATCAAATGCTTTTTGACCCGTCATATCTTCAGAGTTGAAGAAGGCAATTTGTTCTTCAATTTTTGATTGCTGTTCCGTAGCAGATTGTAACTGCTTGTCGATACGTTCAACAGTTTGGCGTTGCCCTTTAAGTCTTTCTTTGACTACAGCCATATCTGATTGTTTTTGATGCAATTGCTGCTGCATTTGCGTAACACTTTCTTTACCTTCTTTTGATAACTTAGTATAGACTTCGATATCATTTTCTAGTTGTGCTAACGCTTCTGTAATTTCGGCCAAACGTTTTTTCTTATTTTGTAACGTTGCTTTGCTCGTTTCACTTTGATAACCATCATTTTTTTCAAACTCGAATTCTTCGTGTTCATTTTTAATATGCGCTTCACTTTTACGTAATTTATCTAATTCCAATTCATATTCATAAGCAACTTTTTTCACCTCATTATAGTCTTTACTATAAGTAAAATACTGCTCACTCAATTCATCAGATTGTGTTTTCAACGCTTTATATTGTTGTTCAAAAGTAGTGGTTTGTTGTTGATAGTCGGACAGTTGCTGACGTAAAGTTGTTAGCTCATCTTTTTGTGCTAATATACTTTTTGATTTTCTGTCACCGCCACCAGTCATAGAACCACCTGGATTAACAATATCACCTTCTAGCGTCACGATACGTGTACGATATTTAATATCTCGTGCTAATGCGTTCGCATTTTTTAAATCGTCTACAATAATCGTATTGCCTAAAAGGTTTTGAATGACTTTTTCGTATTGTTGGTCGGTGTTAATTGCTTCTGCCGCTACTGACATAAATCCTGTTGCTTGTTGTGCAGTACGATAAATATCTGTAGCAAGGTGTCTTGGTTGTATGACATTAAGTGGTAAAAATGTTGCACGCCCTAATCCTTGTTGCTTTAAGTATTGTATCGCCGCACGACCATCTTTTTCTGAGTTTACGATGACATGTTGCAACGATGCACCTAAAGCTGTTTCTATCGCTTTTGTAAGCTGTGATGGTACTTGAATGACATCAGCTACTGCACCATGAATTCCAGTTAATTTGTCATTTTTTGCTTTTAAAATATGTTTTACACCATTAAAGAAAAAGCTGTATTCTTCTTGTTGAGTAGCTAAACTATCAATTCTAGATTTCAACTTCTCATTGTAACGATAAGCTTGATGTAACTTATCTTCATATTCTTTTTGCTGTGCTTTCGTTTGTGTTAGCTGTTGCTCACACTGCGATAAATCTCGTTCAACTTTTTTCAACTTGCCTTGTGCTTCATCAAAATTTTGTTGTGTTTGTGTAATATCTGCTTGAATTGTTTTCAATTGTTCATAGACATCAAGTAATCTTGAATCAAGACGCGATTGTTTTGTTTCATTTTCTTGAATGGTATGTTCTAAAAACCGTATGTCATTGTTCACATCTGATTGTTCAGAGATGAGCGTATAATATTGGTCTTTAATTTCTTCTAATTTCTCGTCATGTTGCTCATCAGTTACATAAAGTTGGGACTCATATTTGTTAATTTCAGTAGTTAAGTCTTTCTGTTTTGTTACTAAAGTTTGCAACTGATCTTGTGCTTGCGTTTTTTCTTCTTCTAATTGCGCTATTTGATCTGCTAAATTAGCTTGTTCTTCTTCAAATCTTGCATTCGTTGCTGATTGGTTTTTTTGGCGCTCTTCTAATACGTTTAATTGTCCGTTATATTTTTCTACTGCCTCTGTTGCATCGACTAATCGCTGATTTAACGACTCGATAACTTCATCTAATCGGTATCTTTCGCCTTTATTTTTTTCGATAGTACGTGCATGTTGTGATTTTTCAGCTTCTTTAGCCTCTTGTTTACTTTTAAGTTGATTTAATGTTGTATCTAATTCATTAATATTTTGGTTATAACTTTCAATATCGTGTACCGTGACTATTACATCACTTTGTTCCATTTCTTTAGTTAAATGCTTATATTCTTTCGCAATCGTCGCTTCTTCACGTAAAGGTTCTACTCGACCTTCTAAGTCATATAATATATCTTCTACTCTGTTCAAATTATCTTCAGTTTGATCTAGTTTTTGAACTGACGCGGCTTTACGTTTTTTATATTTGAGCACACCTGCTGACTCTTCTAATATTTGTCTACGGTCAATAGGTTTGGCATTCAAAATTTCATCTACACGACCTTGTGAAATAATACTAAATGCTTCTTTCCCTAAACCAGAGTCTAAAAACAGGTCAATGATATCTTTCAATCTCGCCCTATCATTATTTAAATAATATTCACTTTCTCCGCTCCGATATAAACGACGTGTAACGGTTATTTCATCTTGGTCAACTTGCAATTTACCAGAGTGATTGTCTAGTCTTAATCTTACTTCTGCATAGTTTTGTGCTTTACGATGTTCCGCTCCTGAAAAAATAATATCTTCCATTTTTGCGCCACGTAAAGATTTCGCTGATTGTTCCCCTAATACCCATTTAATTGCATCAGTTATATTACTTTTACCGCTACCATTTGGGCCTACAATCGCTGTTACACCTTCATCAAATTCAACATTTGTATGTTCAGCGAATGACTTAAAACCAAATGCGTCTATCGACTTTAAATATACCATGCTATTCTCCTTAATAAGTCATTTCAATTTCACCTAGTGTTCAGTTGGTTACTTTTATAATGACAACTTACTTTTCATTGTTTTATATGCTTTTTCAGCTGCTTTTTGTTCAGATTCTTTTTTTGTTTTACCTTTTCCTTCAGCTACAGCTGTATCTTCTAAAATAACTTCAGATGTAAATAACCTGTGGTGCGCTGGACCTTCTTCATTAATGAGTCGATACGTTACGTCACCTTTATTTTGTTGGTGTACAAACTCTTGGAATTGCGTTTTAAAATCTACGACACCATCTAATACATCAGCTTCAACAAATGGGAAAATAATCCGTTCAGCAAAATACCACACTGAATCCAATCCTTGATCAAGATATAATGCACCTACAAAAGCTTCAAACGCATCGGAAACAAGTGAAGGGCGCAAACGTCCCCCTGTTTTTTCTTCGCCTTTACCTAATAAAATCAAATCATTTAGTCGTATTTTTTTGGCAAATATTACAAGTGAGGGTTCACAAACTATTGTGGCACGCATTTTCGTTAAATTCCCTTCTGGTAACTCAGGGTATTTATCAAACAAATAACGTGAAACCGTCAATTCTAATACCGCATCTCCTAAAAATTCTAAACGTTCATTATGTTCTAAACGATTCATATTAAAATCATTTATAAAACTTGAGTGAGAGAATGCTTGTTGATACAATTCGACATTATTATATTGTAGGTTTAATTCAGTCATCTTGTGTTGAAATCTCTCTCTAAAATCTTTAACCATTTCTATCTTTTTGTTGTTGGTCAATACACTACCTCCTAGTAAACATAAATAAGTCATACACAGTAGATTTTACGTTAATTTCTTCCAAAACTAAAGAGAAAACTAAGATATTCATGATTCTTTCTATACTTGATTTAATGAAATACATCTTACTTTAGTTTATAAATGTTTGTACGAAAAAAATCTGAGCCATGTAAATGTGGCTCAGATTTTAATTTATTATTTTTCAAGACTGTTAATAAAGTTAACAGCGTCACCAACAGTGTTGATTTTTTCAGCTTCTTCATCTGGAATTTCAGTACCAAATTCATCTTCTAATTCCATAACTAATTCAGCAATATCAAGTGAGTCAGCGCCTAAATCGTCTTTAAATGATGCTTCAGCAGTAACTTTGTCAGCATCTACACCTAAACGGTCAACGATGATATCTTTTACTTTGTCGAAGTTTTCCACGTCGATTCACCTCCTTTTAAGGTCTAAGGATAGACCTTTTTATTTTCCCATTTTATCCTATGAAATACAAGTAGTATTTAGAAACACAATGGGCAAAATGACAAGCTTATATGTCATATATAAAGGACTAATATTAGTCCATATACATGCCACCATTTACATGTATCGTTTGTCCAGTAATATATTTTGCTTTATCTGACGCTAAAAATGCTACTGTGTTAGCGATATCTGTATCTTCACCAAAACGTGATAATGGGATTTGTTCTAACATTTGATCTTTAAGTTCATCACTTAAAGCATCAGTCATGTCAGAAACTATAAAGCCCGGTGCCACTGCATTAACTGTAATATTTCTAGATGCAAGTTCTCGTGCAGATGATTTTGTCAATCCTATAACACCTGCTTTAGTTGCTACATAATTCGCTTGACCAGGATTACCTAAAGCACCAACAACGCTTGATAAATTAATGATTGCGCCACTTTTTTGTCTCAACATCTGAGGTGTTACTTTTTGGATACAATTGAAGACACCTTTTAAGTTTGTATCTATTACATCGTCCCACTCTTGTTCTTTCATACGCATCAATAAATTATCACGTGTAATACCAGCATTGTTTACTAGTACATCCACTGAACCGAATTGACTCACAACTTCTTTAATCATTGCTTTAACTTCATCACCGTTAGCAACATTTGCTTGAATTGCAAAACTATCTACATTTTTAGCTTTAATTTCTTCAACAACTGCATCTGCTTTATCTTTACTACCTGCGTAATTGACTGCTACATTATATCCTTCCTCGGCAAGTTGTAGTGCTATACTACGACCAATACCTCTAGATGCTCCTGTTACTAATGCACTTTTACTCATGTTCAACCCATCCTTTTACGTCATCAATTGTTTGAATAGAAGTTAATTTAACATCTCTGTTGATTTTTTTAATTAACCCAGATAATACTTTACCAGGACCAATTTCAATAAAATGATCTACACCTTGTTCAATTAACCATTCTGTTGATTGGATAAATTGTACTGGTGAATATAATTGTTGGATCATATTTTGTTTAATCGTTGCTGCATCTGTAGCTGGTTTAGCATTGACATTTTGAACGACTGGAAATGCAGCGTCGTGCCATTCAAATTGATTAATGTACTCTGAAAATTGTGCTTCAATCACGTTCATCATAGATGAGTGAAATGGTCCTGAAACAGCTAAAGGCATTACTCTTTTGGCACCTAGTTCTTTTCCTTCAGCTACAAGCTTGTCAATTAACGATTTATGTCCTGACACAACAATTTGTCCTGGCGCATTTATATTTGCAGGTTCAATTAACTCTTCAGATGAAGATAATGACTGACAAATTTTATCAACTTCTTCGTAATTTAAGCCAAGTACTGCTGCCATACTACCTACACCATTAGGAAATGCTTCAGACATTAACTGGCCACGTTTTCTTACAATTTTAACTGCGTCTTCGAATTGCAATACACCACTTGCTACTAAACTTGAATATTCACCAAGGCTATGACCCATAGTAAAATCTGCATCAATGTCATTTAATGCTGCATGTAACGCTACACTATGCGTTAATAATGCTGGTTGTGTGTTTTCTGTTTGGCCCAATTTATCTTCTGAATCTGTGAACATTGTTTCTAATACATCAAAATCTAAAGCAGTTTGTGCCTGGTTTAAGATGTTTGTAGCAGAATCATCCACATTGTATAAGTCTTGACCCATACCAACTTTTTGTGATCCCTGACCTGGAAAAATAATTGCTGTTTTACCCATTTATGCTTCACCAACCGTTTCTCTCATTGTTTTGACAATCTCTTGTTCACCTGCTATTTTCGCTTGTTTAATAGCTGAATAAAAGGCTTTGGCACTTGAGCTACCATGTGCTTTAACCACAATACCATCAATTCCGAGCAATACTGAACCTCCATATTCAGCATAGTCCATTTTTTGTGTTAGTTGTGTTAAATCTTTGCGTAAGACCAATGCTGCCAATTTATTTTTAAAACTACTTAGTAACGTTTGTTTAAACATTTTACCAAAAGCTTTAGCTACACCTTCGAGATTTTTCAAAATCATATTTCCAGTGTACCCATCTGTGACAACAACATCAGCTGCATCTTCCATTAAACTTTTAGCTTCAACGTTACCACTAAAATTGAACTCATTTTGGGATTCCATTAAATTAAAAGTAGTTTTTGTTAACGAGTTCCCTTTTGCAGCTTCTGTGCCAATATTTAATAGCCCTACTGAAGGTTGTTTAATACCTCTAATTTTTTGCGCATATATATTACCTAATTGCGCATATTGTAATAGATGTTCTGGTTTAGCTTCTGCATTAGCACCTACATCCATAAATACGAAACCTTTACCAGAAATTGTTGGTAATGTTAATACTAATGCTGGTCTAGAAACGCCTTTAATACGTCCTACTACAAATAAACCAGCCGACATTAAAGCACCTGTATTACCGGCCGAAACACAGCCATCAGCTTCACCTGATTTAACAGCTTCTGCCATGCGCACCATTGAGCTATCTTTTTTCTTTTTAATTGCACGTACGGGTTCGTCTTCCATCGTAATTTTTTCACTACAATGGCGAAAATCAACACGATCGTGTTGAATTGTATTTTGCTGTTCATCTCCAAATAAAATGATTTCTAAATCTTCAAAATCTTTCACTGCTTGTTCTACAGCTTCAAGCACGATTTGAGGAGCATCGTCTCCACCCATCATATCAATCGCAATTTTAACCATTTCCTTCATCCTCACTTGTATAATACATTTTAAAGGTGCCACCAAAAACTTGTTGCTCTTTTACGTATGATTTTACTTCAATTTCATAATATTTATGGTCATTATTGATAACATAAGCTTCTGCGGTTACCACATCATTTAATTTTACTGGTTTTAAAAATGTTACCTTACTTTCTCTAGTTAAAACAATAGGTTTATGTATTAATGCAACACACAGGGAATTTGCTTGAGCAAATAACACATGGCCTCGAGCAATATAGTTCCGCGAAAATACTGAGTCTTCGCCTATATTAATCATCGACACAGCTTGCTTATTTGGCTCTACATTTATTACATCCCCAATGATTTCACTGCCATCAATGGAGCGAATTCTATCATGATTTTCTTTAGCTACATGTTTAATACGTTTTCTAAGTTCAGGAATATTCAATTGCGTACGGTCTAAACGAATCGTTTGAATGCTCACTGCAAATTTATCGCTTAAAGCATTATCTGTAATAAAAGGGTTGCGTTCAATTTCATTTTTGATTGCTTCTTGTCTTGCCTGTTTTTTTAATTTCATGGCGAACCCTCCTATTATTTAGTACCAAGTCTTAAACATTCCTCACATATCATAACACTTTCTATTTCTAATCCTCAACAATTATGTAGCATAGTTTATCAAAATTTGCTAAAAACGAAAATTCCTACCATGAGCACTCTAAAATTTTCCACCATTAAATTTTATGAAAAATTCTAATTTTTTTGATTTCTTTTTGTCTTTCTATTGAATTTCAAATAATATAAACGTACAATTTATTTAATTTCACTTTTTAATTTTACTTTAAATGTGAAAATGTTTATACAAAAATTCAGACCACTGAAGTTACGGAGGCTAGTAATGAAAAAATTTATAACTTTATCATTAGTTTCATTTTCGGCTGTTGCTTTACTTTCAAATAATAGTATTCATGCTGAATCATTAACTAAAAGTAACAGTTTGAAAGGTCAACAACTCCAAAAAGAAGTTGGACAAAAAGCAATATCAAATAGTAATGATGTAGAGCAATTATTGCAAAATAACGCACAGCAAATCATAGAACATTCATCGAAAAAGCACAAAGAGGCTCAGGTCAAAAATCCATTCGCTCAATATAAAGTTATTAATCAACAACAAGATAAAAATGGTACAACGCACTACAGTTTAAAGCCAAAAGTAGATGGAGTCACAGTTGAAGATAGTACGATTAAAGTTCATATCGACAAAAATAATAATGTATCTTTAATTAATGGTAGCATTGATAAGCCACATATCACAGCCGACAATACAGCTAAACTGTCAAAAGACAGTGCGGTTACAAAAGCCTTTGACGCAATTAATCAATCCCAAGATAAAGTTAAAAACGCAAAAGGCTATGACATCGTGAGTAATAATGAACTCACAATTAACAGTGACAAACAGCGTTTAGTTTATAATATTGACTTAAATTATATCGATCCTAAACCTGCACATTGGAAAATACAAATTGATGCACAAACAGGCGAAGTTATCAAAAAACAAAACGTCATTGAAAATATTGCTACTGAAGGCAGTGGTACGGGTGTGAATGGAGATACTAAGAAACCTTTACATATTGATAAAGCAAATAATAAATATTCTCTTTTAGATACAACACATAATGGTGCAATTCAAACTTTTACCGCAAATCAAAGTGAAATCAACTATAATGAAATATTAAATGATACTGCAGAATTCACTGATCAAAAACAACGTGCAGGTGTCGATGCACATTTTTATGCTAATAAGGTTTATGATTATTACTTAAATAATTTTGATAGAGATAGTTATGATAATAACGGCGCAAAAATACAATCCATTGTAAATTATGGTAAGGATTATAATAATGCGGCTTGGACTGGACAATTTATGATTTATGGTGATGGAGATGGTGAGCAATTCGCACCATTTTCTGGATCTAAAGATGTTGTAGCACACGAATTAACACACGCCGTTACTGAAAAAACAGCTCAATTAACTTATCAAGATCAATCAGGTGCATTAAACGAATCATTTTCTGATGTCTTTGGGTACTTTGTAGATCCGGAAAATTGGTTGTTGGGTGAAGATATATATACTCCAGGTAAAGACGGTGATGCTTTAAGAAGTTTATCCAATCCGGAAGATTATAATCAACCTGCACATATGGATCAATATTATACAGGTACTGATGATAATGGCGGCGTCCATACAAATAGTGGTATTCCAAATAAAGCTGGTTATTTAACTATTAAAGCAATTGGTAAAGACAAAGCTCAAGAAATTTATTATCTAGCTTTAACACAATACTTAAGTTCTAATTCTAACTTTGTAGATGCGAAAATCGCATTAACTAAAGCCGCAACAGAACTTTATGGAGAAGATAGCTCAGAAGTAGACGCTGTAGACAAAGCATGGAATGATGTAGGTGTCACAGAGTCATAATATTAATTAATACTAGAGGCTAGGACAAAAATTTGTCCTAGCCTCTAGTTATTATTATTTAATCAAAACTTGTATGTAATAAGTTTTCTTCGATAAATACTCTTAAATGGGTGTACGCATCAGTAAAAAACGCTCCTGATTGTATCAGCTCACCAGCTTCATCTCTCGCAACTTCTAACATTTTATAGTCCTCTACAACATTAGCAACTAAAAAGTCAGGCAAGCCACTTTGTTTTACTCCAAAAAAGTCACCTGGTCCACGCATTTCTAAATCTCTCTCACTTAATTCAAAACCATCTGTTGTTTGTGTCATAATTGTCATTCGCTCTATCCCTGTTTCAGTTTTTGGAGAGGCAATTAATACACAGTAACTTTGATGTTCACTTCGTCCTACACGACCACGCAACTGATGAAGCGTCGACAGTCCAAAGCGGTCGGCGTCGTATATCATCATGAATGTAGCATTAGGTACATTCACACCTACTTCTACTACTGTCGTCGATACTAAAATATCAATTTCATGATTACTAAACCGCTGCATTACAGTATCTTTTTCGTCTGCAGTCAACTTTCCATGTAATAAGCCTACACGTTGTTCACCATAATATTGTTGCAATGATTCAAACAAGGCAACAACATTTTGAACATCCTCTAAATGCTCAGAACTCTCAATGAGTGGACATATGACATATGCTTGTCGACCTTTCTGTAATTCTGCTGTCATTTGATTTAGAACTTGTTCATATGCTTCATGTTTTGACCATGAAGTGATGATAGGTTTTCGTCCTTTTGGTAACTGTTTAATTGATGAGACATCCATTTCACCGAATACAGAAATAGCTAATGTACGAGGAATAGGCGTCGCAGTCATGAATAATACATTAGTCATAGCGCCTTTTTCGCGTAATAATTGGCGTTGATTCACTCCAAAACGATGCTGTTCATCGGTAATCACTAAACCAACTTGTTGGAAAACAACATCATCTTGAATCAAAGCATGTGTCCCAATTAAACAATCTATCTCTCCTGCTTTTAATTGCTCTAACAATAATTTTCGTTTTTTCCCTTTTACTGAACCTGTCAATAAAGCTACATTCATAGTATCACCAAATAACTGAACTAAACTTTCTGCATGTTGTTCAGCTAATATTTCAGTCGGTACCATTAACGCAGATTGATAGCCGGCCGTTTTTAAGGCGTACATACAAATTGCAGCAACCACAGTTTTGCCTGATCCCACATCACCTTGCAGTAGTCTGTGCATGCGAATAGGTGCCTTTAAATCACGAAAAATTTCATTCACACTATTTTTTTGCGCATCTGTTAATTCAAAAGGTAAGCGTTCAATAAATTGTTTGACTAACGTAATATTATATTCTACTTCAACTGCTTCATCCGAAGATTTTTCTAAGCGGTTTAACCATTGCATACGTAATTCAAACATGAATAATTCAGTAAATGCATACGTTCGACGTGCTTTCATCAATGACTGTTTATCTTTTGCAAAATGTAAAGCTTTTAACGTGTCAGACAACGACTCCAACTTGTATTTCTTTCTTAGTTCATCTGACAGCCATTCGTGAATAGTAACATCTTGTAATACTTGACGAATCATCTCACGTAATGGTTTTTGCTTGATACCTTCTTTTATCCGATAAACAGGTTCAAATTGTTCTTCTGTATTACTTTGTTGAAAGAACATACGAGTACCATTAATTTCCTGTTTATTACGTTGCCACTTCCCTTTAATAGTGACCATTTGATGTAACTCAATTTTTTTCTTTAAATAGGGTTGATTAAAAAATACACATTTAACAGCAATTTGATTGACCATTATATGTACAGTTAACTTTGACTTATTGCGACCAAAAAAAGCGACAGTTGGTGTTGAATAAACTTCACCCACAACTGTCACCATAGATTGATCATCTGCTTGATTTAAGTCAATTACAGTATTATCTTCATAGCGCATTGGTAAATATAAAATTAAATCTTCAACTGTATGGATATTCAATTCATTTAATACTACCAAACGCTTCGGCCCCAAACCTTTTATTTTAGTTAAAGGATACGGACTCTCTATTAAATTGACTTTTGACATAATTAATCACCAAATATTTCTTGTTTTAAACGTTGCCCTGTAGGTGTTCCAGCTAAACCACCACGTCCAGTTTCACGTAAAGCTGAAGGCATTGTTTGTCCAATTTTATACATTGCTTCAATAACCTCATCGGTCGGTATTCTTGATGTAACTCCAGCAAGTGCCATATCTGCTGAAACTATCGCATTTGATGCACCCGCTGCATTACGCTTTACACAAGGTACTTCTACCAATCCAGCGACAGGGTCACATACTAAACCTAGCATATTTTTCAAACAAATTGCAAAAGCTTCGGCCGATTGTTGTGGCGTACCTCCAGCTAATTCTACTGTAGCACCGGCTGCCATTGCTGCTGCAGACCCTACTTCTGCTTGACAACCACCTGCTGCACCAGAAATTGATGCATTATTAGCTACAACAAAACCAAAAGCACCTGAAGTTAATAAGAAATTTAACATATCTTTTCTTGACGGGTTTAAACTCGGTTTCAAACCAAATAATACACCTGGAACGACACCAGCAGAACCTGCAGTTGGTGTAGCACAAATTTTGCCCATAGCAGCATTAACTTCATTTGTAGCAACTGCTTTGCTTACTGCATCTAAGAGCGTATTACCTGCTAATGATTGACCACTAGCAATATAATTTTTAATAAGTACTGCATCACCACCAGTTAAACCAGTAGTTGATGTCACGCCCTCAAGTCCTTCATCCAATGCATTTTCCATAGTTTGTAAGTTTTTATCCATATTTGCATATACTTCATCAGCTGTTAGTCCAGTGATACTCATTTCTTGTTCTAACATTACTTCATGAATTTTTTTATTTTCTGTTTCACAAATTTCCACTAATTCCTTTACACTTTTAAACATGCTATACCTCCATTAGGCGTCGCCCATGAGTGAAACAGTCACTACACCATCGACGTTTTTAATTTTTTCTATAATATCTTCGTTTATAGCATCGTCTAATTCGCAAGTCATTAATGCCTGATCGCCTTTTTCTTTTCTTGAGACTTGCATGCTACCAACGTTAATGCTCGAATCCCCAAGAATATTCGCAACACGCCCTATCGTACCAAATGTATCTTTATGGAAGACTAGTAGTGCTGGATAATTACCACTGATAGCGATATTAAAGCCATTGATCGCCACTACTTCTATTTTTCCTCCACCAATAGACACACCTTCTACAGAAATTTCTTTTTCACCATCACGCATATTTAGAATAGCAGTGTTGGGATGTGAGCGTTCTTCTGCCATTTCTATGAAGTTTACTTTCATTCCGACCTCTTCTGCTGTTTGTAAACTACTTTTAATACGATCATCATCTGTATCATAACCTAATAAGCCACCTACAAGTGCAACGTCCGTACCATGCCCTTGATACGTTTCCATGAAAGAACCATATAAATATATATCTACTTGTTTTGGAACTTGACCAAATAAGTCTTTGGCTACTAAACCAATTCTTACAGCACCTGCAGTATGTGACGATGATGGTCCAACCATAGTCGGACCTATAATATCAAATACACTTTTATATTTCATAATTATACCCCACTCTTAATTTTAATGTTTCTAAAGTGTTGCGCTTACATTTCCTAATGCTACATTATTATAACAAGAGAGTAAGCTTTTATAAACCGAAACTGGTTATAATGCTTATTCATAATGCTACTTCAACCATTGCTCAACGATGAAACTTTAAATAAACAGCACAAAAAAGAGCGGAAGTGAAATCAAATCCAACAAAAATTGATTTCCTATTCCCGCCCTAACCAGTATCTTGTTATGATTTAAACGCCTAAAAAACTAATTTAAACAAAACCATATTATTAAAAGATACTGTACCAGCTACCTTTTAATTTATTCCACTGAAAATAAATAAGGATATACTGGTTGCTGACCATGATGTAAATCCATTTCTATTTCTGGGTATTCCGCTTCTAACCATTGTTCAATGGCTGCAGTCGTATCATCATCAGCCTCTGCTCCTGCAATAATAGTAATGATTTCGCTGTCCTCTTCAATCATGTCTTGTAGTAATTGTTGAACCGCTATATTTTGCTCAACATTACTTGTCACAATTTTGTCTTCTGCTAAGCCCATAAATGCATCTTTTTTAATTTCCACACCATCAATTGTAGTATCTCTTACCGCGTAAGTAATTGCACCGGATTTAACTACAGATAATGATTCAAGCATACGTTTTTTATTGTCAGTTAACGTATCTTCTTTATCATAATTAAACAGCGCTGCAATGCCTTGTGGAATTGAACGTGTAGGCACTACAAGTGCTTCTACATCTACAATATCTGCTGCTTGTTCACTAGCCATTTGAATATTTTTGTTATTAGGTAAAATCAACGCACGTTTACAATTTGATTGTTTAATCACATCAATGATATCCTGCGTAGATGGATTCATCGTTTGACCACCATGAATTACATGTGTAGCACCCATCGATTTGAATAACTCAGAGATACCTTCACCCATAGAAATCGTAATAACTGCAGTTTCTACGTTAGAAGTGGTAGTTTCAGTTTGAGCTGTTTGGTTGTTTTGTTCTTTTTTAATTACCTCTCGATGTTGTTCACGCATATTTTCGGATTTCAATTTAATTAATTCGCCGTATTGCTGACCATAATTAAAGACATCACCAGGTTTTTCAGTATGTACATGAACTTTTACAATTTCATCATCATTAATTACTAATAATGAATCGCCAAATTGACTCATATCTTCTCTAAACTCATTTTCATCAAATGTTTTAGCTTGTTCATCAAATTTAACCATCATCTCAGTACAGTAACCGTAAACGATATCCTCAGTATTTATCACACCATGAAAATCATGTGCTTCAGTCACTAATGATTCAGCGTCTATTTTTTGGCTATTATCTTCTATAGTTTCACCTTTTAAAGCCGCTAAAAATCCTTCATAGACCAATACTAAGCCTTTACCGCCACTATCAACTACACCTACTTCTTTTAATACTGGTAGTAAATTAGGTGTATTATCTAAAGATTCTTTGGCACTTTCTACAACGAAAGACATAAGTTCCAAACAATCTTCTGTCGATTGTGCTTTATCAATTGCTGCACTGCCAGCATCTTTAGCTACAGTTAATATTGTCCCCTCAACTGGCTTCATGATTGCTTTATAAGCTGTGTCAACACCAGCCTGTATACTTTCAGCGAGTTGTTGTGCATTGATTTCTTCGTTTTCTTCAAGTGCCTTACAAAAACCTCTGAAAATTTGGGATAAAATCACACCTGAATTACCTCGCGCACCCATTAAGAGCCCTTTTGAAAATGTTTTTCCTAATGCTCCTATATGATTGGATGAATTGTGCTCGACTGCTTCTCTTCCTGAAGTCATTGTTAAATTCATATTTGTCCCCGTATCACCATCAGGAACAGGATACACGTTGAGTGAATCCACTAAGTCTGCATGTTTTGATAAGTTTTGCGCCCCTTGTATTATCATATCGGCAAAAAGCTTACCATTAATTGTGCTAACCATTTCTATAATATCCTCCTAGTTTTTCATGCCGTTATTTATGCGCACACCTTGTACGTATATATTAATTGCTTTTACTTTTATTTTTAATGTTTGTTCCAATGTATATTTAACTGTAGATTGAACATTACTTGCGACCTCAGATATTTTGACACCATAACTTGTGATAATATACATATCCACAACTATTTCACCTAAATTTTCTTTAACCACAATACCTTTAGCATAATTTTCATGCCCAAGTATTTCTGCAATGCCATCTCTAACTTGTTGTCTTGAAGCCATTCCTACAATGCCATAACATTCCACTGCTTTACTACCAACAACGTTAGCTATCACTTCATTTGAAATATTGATATTACCATAATCATTTTTAATTTCCAATGTCATTTTATAGGCCCCCTCAAAATTTTCCCTCAACAGATGTTTGATTGTTTAGAATTACAATTAACGCATCGTAGAAAAATCTACAATATTTCACATCGTATAATTATAGCATAATTTATTCACTGTAAAAGTACAATGTTAAATATTTATAATTTTATTGCCATGACTTTCAATTTATGATATATTATCCAAGTATGTAGTAGACACGTGTATTTATATTTATTAAAGGAGGTACTTTCATGGGCAAACAATGTTACGTAACAGGTCGTAAAGCTTCAACTGGTAACAATCGTTCACACGCTTTAAATTCTACTAAACGTAGATGGAATGCTAACCTTCAAAAAGTTAGAATTCTTGTAGACGGAAAACCTAAAAAAGTTTGGGTTTCTGCACGTGCTTTAAAATCTGGTAAAGTTACTAGAGTTTAATAAATATAATGCACATTAAAAAGACCAGTCCTTATGTGGAGGATTGGTCTTTTTTTATGTTTAAGCATCTTTACTTTTAATCATTAACAAACTACCATTATCGATTATCACTTTGCCCCGTTCCTCATTCAACTCATTAGACACTGTTAATGTAGAACCGAGTGCTAATGTCTGATTGAATAATTCGTATTTAAAATGTTGCAATGTAATCGTAACTGGATAAATGACTGGTATAAAAGATACATACTGATAAGATTCATCTCTACTAACTATGTGCTGACCCTGTGGTAAATATTGTATTTCATTTTGAGCATCAATGATACGCAAATTGACATTACCTTGATGATATTCAGGCTTTTCTAAAATTTGCAAAGCACCCATAAAATGATCCAATCGCGCCCCAGTAGCACCATATATTTCTATATCATCATATCCTGCATCAATTGCTTCTGCTATTGCTAGTGCTAGATCTGTATCATCTTTTTCAGCCTCAACGGGGTTTATGTTCAGCGTTTCAACAAGTAACATTCTTTCTTTATCTGTGACTGAATCAAAATCTCCGACAGCCAGCTTAGGTGTAATGTCATGTTGTATTAAAATGAGCGCGCCTCTATCTACACCAATCCAGTGGTCATCATTTGCGGTTTCGAGTAATTGAGCCGGCAAATTACGGTTACCACATAGAATTTTAGCTTTCATATTATCAACCTTTCAGTTGTTTTGTCGCAGTTGCATAATCATTATGTCCAAAGAAATAGGAACCAGCGACTAACATTGTTGCGCCTTTGTTAATGACTTGTTGAGCTGTCATATCATTAATGCCACCGTCAACTTCAATATCAAAAGTTAAATTTAGTTGTGATTTCAACTCAGCTAAACTTTCTATCTTAGCTAGACTATTTTCGATAAATGCCTGGCCACCAAAACCTGGATTCACTGTCATAATTAGAACATAATCTACCATGTTTATAATTGGTTTAATGGCATCTATAGGTGTACCCGGATTCAAAACCACTCCAGCTTTCACATTTTGATTTTTAATCTGTTGCACTACCCTATGTATATGAGGTGTTGCTTCTACATGTACTGAAATCATATCTGCACCGTGTTGCGCAAATAATTCAACATATTGTTCAGGTTGTTCAATCATTAAATGGACATCAATGGGTAATGTTGTTCCTTTACGTACTGCTTCTAAAATAGGTAATCCTATTGATATATTTGGAACAAATTGTCCATCCATCACATCAAAATGGACACCATCTGCACCTGATGCTTCTATTTGTGTTAACTCTTCTTGTAATTTTAAAAAATCTGCTGATAATAATGAAGGATAAATTTTTGCCATTAGTATCGTTCCTTTC
Organism: Staphylococcus sp. GDY8P72P; assembly: GCF_016890655.1. Taxonomy (NCBI): domain Bacteria; kingdom Bacillati; phylum Bacillota; class Bacilli; order Caryophanales; family Staphylococcaceae; genus Staphylococcus; species Staphylococcus sp. GDY8P72P. The sequence goes on from NZ_JAFEQJ010000006.1 coordinate 431,238, forward strand.
TGTTACTAATTTCGTTGTATAATTGAACATAATGATCATAACGAAATTGGGCAATGTTGTTATTTTCTAACTCAATTTTGACATTACATTTTGGTTCTTTTATATGGTTGCAATCTCTAAATTTACACAACTCCCCATATTCAGCAATGTCGACAAAATACGATTTTAGTTCTTCTTTTTGAATATGATCAAAATCTAATGCACTAAAACCTGGAGTATCTGCAATAAAACCATTATGCCGTTCATACAATTCTACATGTCGTGTAGTATGACGACCTCGATTTAATGATTTAGAGATATATTGCGTTTCAATATTTAACTCTGGGAAAAAGTGATTTAATAAAGTGGACTTACCAACACCTGACTGACCACTTAATACTGCTAAACCATTTCCCCAAGCGTCAAAAATTGCAGAAATATCATCTTCTAATCCAACGAATTGTGTTTGGTAACCCATAGCTTCATAAATTGTTAGAAGCTCTGTAATTTTGTGAACTTCTTCCGTCGTCAAAAGATCTTTTTTCGTAACTAAAATGCGCGGCCGCATATGATATGAGTGAGCAATAACCAAAAATCGATCTAATAGTTGTGTAGAAAATGATGGTTCTATCGCACTCATCACTATAATTAAATGGTCTACATTACTCACAGGTGGACGTTTAAGTTCATTTTTTCTAGTATGCACATTTTGTATATATCCTTCAGTAATATTCTCAACTTCAAAATCCACTACATCACCCACTATAGGTGAAAACTTATTTTTTCTAAATAATCCTCTAGGCTTAGTATCAAACATTTCACCATCGACATCTACACGATAAACGCCACTCAAAGATTTAATAATACGGCCTGTTTTCAATCTAGCACCTCTCTTCAGTATGTTTACTTCTATTATTATAGCAAAGGCTTATAAAATTAAATAATAAATAATATTAATTAAAAAAGGTTAGATAAAAAGTAGTAATGACATAAAGTAAAGCTTATACATGCACTTAACTTCACTTTATGCCAAATCGAGCACTTCTCAGTCACTCAATTCACTACTTTATCTAGCCTTCCATCAATTATTAAAAATCATATGGTATGTCTTTATCTGCGATTATTTTGCCATCTAAACGGACAGTATAACCTGCAGTTTCACCTTTTTCTATTTTCATAGGTATTTTAATTGTTTTGTCATCTTTAATTTTGAAAGTTTGAGTTGCAGAAGAACCAGAATGATCTTTGTCACGAACATAAACTTTAACTTCTTGGCTCTCATCGTCTTCGCCACCATAATTTATATTGAAAGTTTCAGTATATGTTTTTACGTCTGACTCATCATCTTTGTCTTCTTCTTTGTCTTTTTCTTTGTCAGCCTTGTCTTCTTTGTCATCTTTTTCTTCTTTACCTTTAGAAACTACAAAACTAACTGTTGAACCTTCATCAACTTCTTCATCTTTTGGAGATTGACTAATAACCGAGTCTTTCTTAATGCTATCATGATTGCGCTCTTCGGTTACAGCAACATCAAAACCTTTGGCTTCTAGCGCTTCTTTCGCTTCTTTAAATGGTTTTTTCTCGTAATTGTCGACATGTACTTGTTTAACACCTAAAGATTGCGTTAGTTTAATTTGGCTAGACAATTTAACTCTATCGCCTGCAGTTTTATTTTGATCTTCAATTAAACCTTTTGGTGTATTATTTTTCGTATATGATTCAGTGACTTTTACATTATCAAAACCAAGATTTTCTAATTTATCTAATGCTTGTTCTTTAGATAAACCATAAAGATTCGGCATTTCTTTTTTATTAGGTCCTTTTGATAATACTATATCAACTGTGCTTTTTTCTTCTAATCTTTGACCTTTTTTAGGTGATGTTTTAATGATTTTATTTTCATCATATTTGTCACTATATGCTCTAGATATTTCACCTAATTTTAAATTATTATCTTTTAATGTTTGTTCAGCTTCTTTTTCTGTTTTACCACTTAAATCAGGAGTTTCTAAATATTTATTGCCAAACATCCCCATAGCTATAAAACCGAACAAGCCAAATAATAATAAAACGAATATGAAGGCATAAAAGAACTTCTTATATTTGGATCTTTTTTTAGTTGGCACCGCATAGATTTGCTCTTCTGATGACTGGAATTTTTGTTGTTCTACAATTGGTATTTGCATCGTTTGGTCGATGTCTTTATTTTGTTCTTGTTTGGCTTTATTTGCTATTTCATCTTTATCAATAGCAATCGTTTGAGTTGTCATATCTTCGGATACATATTTATCCTCAGCGGCACGTTCAGATGACAATGCACTGTTTAAATCTGTTGTCATTGCATCTATAGATTGATAGCGATCTGCCTTATCTTTTTCAGTAGCTTTCAATACTACATTACTTAATGCTTGAGGAATTTCTGTACGATGATCTGAAACATTAGGTATTGCTTCTTGAATATGTTTAATAGCAATACTAATTGCATTTTCACCATTAAAAGGTGGTTTACCTACAAGCATTTCATATAATACTACGCCAATTGAATAAATATCTGTACCACTATCAGTTGCTTCACCTCTTGCTTGTTCTGGTGACAAATATTGCACAGTTCCTAAGACGTGATTTGTTTGCGTCATTGTCGTTTCGCTTAAAGCTTTAGCAATGCCAAAATCAAGTATCTTAAGTGTTTTGTCTTTTTCAATTAATATATTTTGAGGCTTAATATCTCTGTGTACAATACCCGTATCATGTGCATGTTTAATACCATCAAGAATTTGATTAGTAAAATTCATAACTGTATCAATTTCTAACGGACTATGTGCCTGAATAAACTCAGACAATGTTGGTCCTTCAATATATTCCATTACTATAAAAAAGCTCGATTCATTCTCAGTTACATCGAATACTTTAACAATATTTTCGTGGGACAATTGTGTTAGATTATGTACTTCTCGTTCAAACCGTTTAATCGTTTCTTCTTTTTCACCATGAGAAATCGTAATTGCTTTAATAGCAACTTTACGATTTAATATCGTATCTTCAGCAAGATAGACGTTGCTCATTCCACCGCCACCAAGTTTTTCTAACACTTTGTAACGATCATTCAACGTTGTACCTATCATACTTTATCACCTTCAATCTTAGCTAGTATTATACTAATATTATCATTGGAATCATTCGTCAATGCGATATCAATAAGCGAATGTCCTAAACTATCCATTGTTGCATCTTCATCATTCAAAATATCTTGAATCGGTTTGTTTTTAACATAATCGGTTAATCCATCTGTATTTAACATCAAAAAATCATAGAAATTAGTTTTTTTCACAAATATATCCGGTGATACTAATTTATCTGTCCCCATTACCTTCGTAATAATATTACGTTGTGGATGATTAAATGCTTCTTCTTCTGTGATTTGACCAATCATTACTAAATGATTAACAAAAGAATGATCATTTGTAATTTGTTCAACTTCTCGACTATTCACTAGATAAGCACGTGAATCACCAATATTTGCTACTACTACATACTCATCAAAGACTAATGCACAGACACAAGTGGTTCCCATTCCACTATATTCAGGGCGGTCTGTCGATAACTGATAAAGTTCTCTATTAATACGTTTTAATGTTGTACGTAACCAACTTTCTGCCTGATCAGGTTCTATCAGATTTTCTTCTTCAAAACATTTTTGCAGTTCGTTAGTTACGTATTGGCTAGCAATTTCACCTGCTAGATGACCTCCCATGCCATCACATAAAACAAGCAATTGCTGCTGTGTTTTATTGTAAAATATGCCACCTGTATCTTCATTATTTTCACGGTATTGACCTTTGTCAGAATAAATTTGTGCCTTTAGCATTTGGCTCTACCTCGTTTCTACTTGACGTTCCTTTGCTCTTAATTGACCACAAGCTGCATCAATATCAGAACCTTGTTCACGTCTAATTGTTGCATTAATACCTAATCGTTTAAGTTCTTTTTCAAATTTGAAAATATCTTCTTTTGGCGTTTTTACATAATTACGTTCAGGTACATGGTTTACTGGAATTAAGTTCACATGACAATTCAATTTTTGAATAAGATGTGCTAATTCACGTGCATGTTCTAGTTGGTCATTAACACCACCAAATAAACCATACTCAAATGTGATACGACGGTTTGTTTTCTCTTGATAATAATGAATAGCTTCCATCAATTTTTCAACATTATAAGCTCTATTTATAGGCATTAATCTTGAACGTATTTCGTCTTTTGCTCCATGTAAACTCACTGCAAAATTAATTTGAATATCTTCATCAGCAAAATCATAAATACGCGGTATAATACCAGATGTTGAAACTGTAATATGTCTCGCACCAATGTTTAAACCATTATCGTTATTTACTATTTTTAGGAAATCCATCATTTCATCATAGTTTTCAAACGGTTCTCCAATTCCCATAATAACAATTTGAGAAACGCGTTCTTCTGATTCGTCTAAGGCCTTTTGTACAGTAAGTACTTGTGAAACAATCTCTCCTGCTTCTAAGTTACGTTTCAAACCTCCGAGTGTGGACGCGCAAAATGTACAACCAATTCGACAACCTACTTGTGTCGTAACACACACCGAATTACCATATTCATGTCTCATTAATACTGTTTCTATTGTATAGCCATCCTGTAATTCAAATAAAAACTTAATTGTACCGTCTTTACTTTCTTGTTTAACTACCGTTGTTAATGTAGTAATTGCAAAATGTTCGCTTAGTAGATTTCTTAATTCTTTTGACAAGTTTGTCATTTCATCTATACTATCAACACGTTTTTCATATAACCATTCAAAGATTTGTTTTGCTCTGAATTTTTGTTGGCCATGTTCTACTAACCAATTTTGCATTTCATCGTAACGCAAAGAATAAATCGATTGCTTTTCAAAATCTGGAAGAAATTTATTTTTCTTCTTTTTTTCCGTTGTAATCATAATATTATTGTTCCTTCCTTTTAATTTTAGTAATAAAGAAGCCGTCAGAGTTAAAATCTTGTGGTAAAATCTGCATCGTTTTCATTTGTTCTTTAGTAATTGGATGTTCAATCAACTCAAATTCAAAATCCTTATTTTCTTTTAAAAATGTATAAATTACATTTTCATTTTCTAATTGTTCAACTGTACAAGTTGAATACACGATCGTACCACCTGGTTTCACATTGTGTTTGATATTGTTTAGAATCTCTAATTGCAATTCTACCAATGCTTGAATAGACGTTTGACTTTGTTCATATTTAATTTCAGGTTTATGGCGCAAGACACCTAAGCCACTACATGGCGCATCAACTAAAATCTTATCATAAACTTTATCATATTTTTGCGTAGCATCGTGTTGATAACTCAAAATGTTAGATAATCGTAACTTTCTTTTATTAAAATTGATTAATTCTATTTTATGTTCATGTATATCTGTTGCATCTACTTGCCCTTGGTTTGCCATCAGCTCAGCGATATGACATGCTTTTCCTCCAGGTGCACTACACGCATCTAAAACGCTGTCGCCAGGCTCGGGTGCTAAAACATTCGCTACAAACATTGAACTTTTATCTTGAATAGATACTAAACCATCTTTAAAAATTCTAGACTCAATTATAGTGTTACCTTTAATGTGTAAACATTCAGCAATATCGTGATCTTGTTCCACTTCAAATCCTTCATCTTGTAATTTTGCAATGACTGCTTCTATTGTAGTTTGAGTCGTATTAACACGGACGGTTTGATTTACTTTTGTCAAAAATGATTGCGCCATCGCTTCAGTTTTCTCAATACCAAAATGAGTAACCCAATGTTTTACTAGCCATTTAGGAAGACTGTATGCTATTGCAATACGTGTTTGATCATTGTTAATATTACTGAAATCAGGTAATTCTGTGCGCATGAAATTACGTAAAATTCCATTTACTACATTACCATTATGCGGTCCGCCTTTATACTTAGCTATTTCCACCGCTTCATTAATAATGGCATGTTGTGGTATACGATTTAAATACACATGTTGATAAATGCTCATCCATAATAAGAGTCTGACCCATCCTTTAATTTTAGTTTGCACAAAAGGTTTCAACATATAATCTAACGTATATTTACGTTTTAATGTACCATAGACTATTTCTGTATATAAATTTTTATCTGCACGTGATAATGGATATTCAGATAATATATTATTTATTTCAAGATTACTATACGCTTTGTCGTTAATAATCGCTTGTAACGAATCAAAAGCTAACATTCTAGCCGTAGTTGTCATCATTTAAGTTCCTTTCCAACAAGTGACGTTTGGACACCGCTTAAATAATTTGCAGCAAGCATTCGTTTTTTCCCCGCAACTTTAATATCAGTTAACGCTATTGCATCAGCTGATCCTGTTCCTACTATAATAGCTTTTTTAGTCGTTTCGATAATCTTTCCTGCTTCACCTTGTTTATTACGTTCGATTTTAGCAGCATAGATCTTCATGTTTGCATCGTCTAATGTAGTATAAGCAACTGGCCAAGGTGATAAGCCACGAATGTGGTTATATATTTCATCTGCTGACTGGTTCCAATTAATGTGTTCATCTTCTCTACTAATGTTAGAAGCAAATGTAGCGTGTGCATCATCTTGTGGTGTGCGCTCATTCGTTTCATTAATGATTGATGGTAATGTTTCTTTTAATAAAGTTGCACCTAAAAAGCTTAATTTATCATGCATCGTACCGACGTCATCTGTTTGTTCAATATCGATAGCTTGTTGTGCAATAATATCACCGGCATCAAGCTTAGCTACCATATACATTATAGAAATTCCTGTTTGGGATTCGCCATCAATAATTGCTTGATGGATTGGTGCGCCACCTCTATATTTTGGTAATAAAGAAGCATGAACATTGATTGCCCCTAATCTTGGTGCTTCAAGTAAGCTTGTAGGTAAAAGTTGACCAAATGCAGCAGTCACTATCAAATCAGCCTCTAAATTAATTAACGTATCTAATTCCTCAGATGTCGCTAACTTTTCAGGTTGATACACTGGAATACCTTGTGCTACTGCTACTTCTTTAACAGGCGGTGCTGTTAAAGTTTTCTTTCTCCCTACAGGTCTATCTGGTTGAGTCACTACTGCTATAACATTATGTTCTGCAATTAACATTTCTAATACTTTTGTAGAAAAATCTGGTGTACCCATAAAAATTATTTTACTCATCGTCAAAATACGCCTCCATCTCATCCTCAGTTAAAATTTTTTCAGCGCGCTCTGTAAACAACACACCATTAAAATGATCTACCATATGTAAAATCATGCGTGCTACATCATCATATGCAGTAAGTTCTACATCATTGCCTTCTTTATCATTACTTTGTACTACAATCATATTACTTCTAGTTACTTCTCCGTATACATCAGGTAAACTTATGGAACCTTCTAAATCGGTTGTACATTCTTCTGATTGCTTAATAACGACTGGGTTGATAAGTTGTAATAAACCGTCAATTTCCATATCTATTATTGCAACTTGAGAATTTATATTAATTTGTGGAGCACATAACGCAGATGCTTCGACGTCATACATAGTGTCTTCTAAATCTAATAGTAACTGCGCTAACTCGCTATCAAAACGTTCCACTTTGTTTATTTTCTTCGTTAATATTGGATGTTGTTTTGCTACCAGTTGCCGAATCGTCATGGCATTGCCACCTCTCAAAAATTCATCATACAATTATAACTTATCTAAAGTAAAATTGCGACCTTAATATCCAGATACGTTTGGAATTAAATATACTACAGGTCTAACTACGTCTTCAAAATATTTCCACCTTAATTATAATAATTTGAGCTGCTCAGTGACATAATGCTTTGTAGTTAATTACACTTCTAGAGTGAGCAATTAATATAATAACAAAAAGACGTAAGGTCACTTTACTTCGTCATAAGTAATAGTTCGTCCTCACGTCTCTTAAATAATTTAAATTTTATCTACTTATACATGCCATAATAGTAGTAACTCTCGATTTATCACAAGTTACTACAACTTTCACAATCTATTTTTATTCCTTCATTGTAAGTTTCGTCCGTTGTTCACCAGTTGAAGTAAAGTTATTTGGTATGAGCCAACGCTGAAATTCACTTTTGATTTCAGGCCATTCCGCATCTAACATTGAAAACCAAGCTGTATCACGATTTCTATTTTTATAAATCTTATGTTGCCTAAAAATACCTTCGAAGGTAAAACCTAAACGTTGGGCACTACGAAATGAAGCTTTATTTAAAGCATCACATTTCCATTCGTAACGTCGAAATCCTAAAGTTTCAAAAATATATTGAGCTAATAAAAAATGAACTTCCGTGGCGATACGTGTGCGCTGTAACTTTGTTGAATATTGTATATGACCTACTTCTATCGATCCATCCTGTACATTAATTCTTAATAACGCTAATTCACCTAATGCCTCATTTGTTTCTTTATCAACTATTGCGAGAAAGTAAGGATCTGTTGAGTCAATTTGATTTTGAATAAATTGTTTAAACTGATTATAATCAGTGATTGGCTCTCTTGGTAAGTATGTCCAATTATTATTGTCTTTTTCATTTCCTAAATTTTTAAATAAATCATCAATATGTGTATTATCAATTTTTTCTAAGCGGCTATAATTACCTTCTAATACTTGTGCAGTAGGTTTTTTAGGCATTTCAAAGTCTGGCAATGCGAAACCAATTTGTTGATTATATTTATTATATGGCATGTTAATTTCTCCTTACTTAATGTTATAGATGAAGGTATTTTTATTTATGAAAGTGTTCTGAGTTTGAAAAGTGGGCTTACCTATTATTTTGTTTCCAACGCTTACCATTTATTACTGTATACGTTTGTGAATTATAAATAATATAGCATTCTAACTTGTAAAAAGTAAATATGTCGGTCATTATATTGTATAATTATTTTTTAACTTAACGTTGAAAAAAACTTGATTTGAAGCGCATTTTCAATGCAACCAGTATTGTCAATATGAAAAGAGACTAGGACGAATCAACATTGTCCTAGCCTCTTTGCTTAGTAGTTGTAAATATATCTCGGTCATCATAGATTTAAGTTAATATTAATGTGAAGCGGAAGTCACTCCACATAGTAAATTCTATAATTCATTTATATGTTTGTATAGACAGTATAATTGAAAGGTAAAATATTAATTATTGTTAGTAAAAACAATAATTTAACATCAATGATTAAATATTCTTCCATCTATAGAGACATCATTCTATAGCAGACTGTCGACAAAGTTACCGTCTTTGTTGGCAGTTTTTGTGCATGCTTTCCGCGGGCACTGCCTCAGCCTATTTAGTCTTCGGCTCGTGCTTTTCCCACAGGAGTCAGCTCAAAAAGCTGCCATTTATGATAGGAAAATATTGGTATTTATATTAAGTAGTAAAGTTGTCTATTATGTTGAATACATCAAATGACAATTGAGATCAACTAAAATGATGTTTATCTCTGAATTATTTCCTAATAATTATTTATTACATTAAGTCAATGTGAAATTGGACTTAGACTTTGTTGGCAGTTTTTGTGCATGCTTTCCGCGGGCACTGCCTCAGCCTATTTAGTCTTCGGCTCGTGCTTTTCTCGTAAAAATAGGCATAAATCACTACAACATATAAATTGAAATAAATAAACCCTTCGCAAATTAATGCGAAGGGTTTATCTCTGTTCTGTATATGAACTGTTTAAATCTTTCAGGTATCTTTTCTCTAGCTTAGTGAATAGTTCAAGTTAAACTATCTGCCCTTTTTATTATTTAATAAGGTAATCAAACTCTTGAAAATATTGGCATAAAGCCATTTATCAACCTATTTTACATCATCATTTGTGGATTGATATCTATTTTTAACGATAATTTGTCTTTTATATATTGTTCATGATAATAATCATCTAAATATTGTAAAGCTTCATGTAATGCTGGTTCATTTTTATATTTTACCAGTATTTGAAAGCGATATTCGTTGTTTATACGTGACAAAGCAGCTGGTGACGGACCTAAAACAAAAGCTTTATCAGAAATGTGTTGTAATAATATTTGATGAATATGTTTAGATGCTTCCATAACTTTTTTCATATTTTGATGTGCTATCGTAAAATTAATCAAAAAGAAATATGGTGGATATTTACCTAATTTTCGATAATTCATCTCTTTATAATAAAATGCAGTGAAATCATTCGCTTGCACATCTTTTATAGCATAATGTTCAGGATTATATGTTTGTATAATTACTTGGCCTTCTTTTTCATGTCTTCCAGCTCTACCTGAGACTTGAGTTAACAATTGATAAGTGCGTTCACTTGATCTAAAGTCTGGTAAGTTGAGCATCGTATCCGCATTTAAGACACCTACTAAAGTAATATTAGGAAAATCTAACCCTTTAGCTATCATCTGTGTGCCTAGTAAAATATCACCTTTGCCTGCACCAAAATCATTTAACAATTTTTCATGAGCACCTTTTCTCGACGTAGTATCTACATCCATCCTTATAATTTGTGCTTCTGAAAATACTTGTTGTAGCAATTCTTCTACACGCTGTGTTCCGGTACCAACTTGACGTATATGCTCGCTTTCGCAATTTGGACATTGATTTGTCGGTTGTTCTTGATGGCCACAATAATGACACTTTAGTAAGTCTGATGATTTATGGTACGTCAACGAAATATCACAATTTGGGCATTGTGGTACATGACCACAGTCACGACATAACATAAATGAAGCATAACCACGACGATTTAGAAAAAGGACGATTTGTTCTTTATTATCTAACCGTTGTTGAATAGCGCTACGTAAATTCTCTGAAAACATCGAACGATTGCCCTCACTTAATTCTTTACGCATATCAACAATATCTATTTCTGGTAACGCTTGATTATTTACCCTATTCGGTAAAGATAATAATTGATAAACACCCTTTTCAGCACGTGCATATGATTCTAAACTTGGTGTAGCACTTCCTAAAACTAATGGACACTGATGGTATTGGCTACGCCATTCTGCAATGTCTTTAGCATGATAACGAGGATAGTCTTCTTGTTTATATGAAGATTCATGTTCCTCATCAATAATAATCATCCCTAAATTTTTAAAAGGGGCGAATACACTGGAACGTGCACCTACGCTAACACTCGCTTGACCATCACGAATTTTTTGCCATTCGTCATAGCGTTCGCCTTTAGATAAGCCTGAGTGAAGCACCGCAACATCATCACCAAAACGCCGTTTAAATCGCAATACCATTTGTGGAGTTAATGCAATTTCTGGTACTAACATCATGGCTTGTTGCCCTTTATTTAATACTTCTTCGATAGTTTGTAAATAAATTTCCGTTTTACCTGAACCTGTAACCCCATGTAATAAATATGTTTGTTGTTTTTCGGCTTTTATCGTTTCTAATATACTATTATATGCTTGTTGCTGATCTGCAGTTAGTTGTTGATTGTCTTCTTTTTCAAAGACTCTAGCTTCAAATGGATCACGAGAAATTACAGTATCATACTTTTCTATCCAACCTTTATTCACAAGACCATCAATACTTGATTTAGAAAATGCCATTGATTCTAGCTCTGTTAATAATACTGTATGATGTTGTTCTTCGAGTAAGTAGGCATATAAGTCATGTTGTTTTTGTAATTTTTTAGTACTTGCTAGATCATTTAATACCGCTTCATGGTCCACTTCTGGCACAACTTTGACTGCACGTTGTTTTTTCTTTTTAGTATTTTGCGATAATATCGTTTGTTCCGCAACGACACCTATTGATAACAATTGAGATAGCGACTCTAAGTCGTTATTTTTTTGTGCTTCTTTGTATGCATATTGTCCCTGTGAATCAAATTTTGCTAGTAAGTGACTCGGAACTTGCTCAGTATCTTGTATAGTAAAAACTTTCGTATATTTAGCTTTGAGCGCACTTGGTAGCATGATTTCTAAAATAGAAATGCGTTTGGTCACAAAATATTTACTAAACCATGCACTTAAGTCTATTAATTCAGTAGTCAGTTCAGGTTTAATATCTTGTATTTCTTTGATTTCTTTTAACTTTGAAAGCTCAATGGATGAATCTGGTTCTTCAGATATTTGCATTACATAACCTTGTACCGTACGTGGGCCAAATGGCACTATAACTCTCATTCCAACTGCTATCATAAATTGTAATCGTTGAGGAATAATGTAATCAAAGGTGAAATCTACACTTTTCGATGGTATGTCGACGATTACTTTTGCTATCATTTTATTGCCACCTAGTTTCTAATGCGTCTAAAATTTTCGCTGCTAAACTAATTTTAGTATCTTTACCTAATGCTATAACCTCTTGATTAGCAAAATGCATTGTATAATCATTGTCATCCGAGCTAAATCCAATTGACTTATCACCTACGTTGTTAGCGATAATTACATTGGCATTCTTCTTTTGTAGTTTCTGTTGAGCATATTCTGTAATATGTTGAGTTTCAGCAGCAAAGCCCACTAAATATTGATGTGTTTTATGTTCCCCTAAATATTTTAAAATATCCGGTGTACGTTTAAATGTGACAGCTAATTCGCCATCTTGCTTTTTTAATTTATGCGTTAACGCTTCTGCTGGTGTATAGTCAGATACTGCAGCTGCTTTAAAAACAATGTCTATCTGTTTGTATTTAGACTTCACCGCTTCGAACATTTCTTCGGCGCTTTGTACTTGTATCACTTCAATATTTGCGTGTTCAGGCTGAGCTAAATGGGTGGGTCCCGACACTAATGTTACTTTGGCACCTCTATCAGCCAATGCTTCTGATAAAGCATATCCAATTTTACCTGAAGAATGGTTTGACAAATAACGCACTGGATCCAATTCTTCTATAGTTGGTCCTGCAGTTACTAAAGCACGCTTGCCAGCAAAGGAACTATGTGTGTGATTTGTTACTGGCTCTTCGTTAAAGAATGTTTCTAAACGCGTTAAAATTTGAAGCGGTTCTTCCATACGCCCTTTTGCTACATAACCGCATGCTAAATACCCTTCACCAGGTTCTAAAAATTGATAGCCATCTGATTTCAAAACAGCCATATTATGTTGCGTTCTGTTATTTTCATACATGTGTACATTCATAGCCGGTGCAATAAATGTAGGTGTTTCTGTAGCTAATAAGGTAGACGTTATCATATCATCTGCAATGCCATTACTTAATTTAGCAATTAGATTTGCTGTTGCTGGTGCCACGACAATTGCATCTGCCCAATCACCTAATGCGACATGTTGAATTTCAGCAGGATTTTCTTCTTTAAAAGTATTGGTATAGACTGGATTTCTACTAATTGCTTGAAACGCTAATGGTGTTACAAATTCTTGTGCATTTTCAGTGAGCATAACCCTAACTTCATATCCTGCTTGAGTTAATTTACTCGTTAAATCAATGGCTTTATATGCTGCAATGCCACCCGAAACGGCTAATAAAATTCGTTTCATTTTCCATTTACCTCCATGTTTAACATCGGTCTCTGTTTAATTATCTATTGCTACTTAAGTAACAGAAATATCGTCACTATTATAAGTGCTATTAAAATCATTATACACAAAAAAACATTGTTATAAAAAAGACACACCTTGAATTTCAGGGTGTGCCAATCTATCAATATTCCAATAGCTTAGAAAAGTTATTTTTTAACTTTATCAGGATATACTTTACCGCCAGCAATTTCTTCTAAAGCTCTGCCTACAGCTTTTTTAGAACGGTATCTCTCTAATAATTCAGTGTCTTCGTGATCTTCTAATTCTCTTGCACGTTTAGCAGCCGTAGTAGCTACTAAATATTTAGAAGTAATTTTGTCAGTTAATTGGTTTAATGGTGGATATAACATTATTTTTTGGCCTCCAATATCATTTTTCTATACTTTGCTTCAATACGTTCTCTTTTTAAATGCTCTGCAGCAACAATAGATTGTATACGTTGTTTAGCTAAATCAACTTCGTCATTAACTACCACATAATCGTATAAATTCATCATTTCAACTTCATTGCGTGCTTCTAGCACACGGCTTTGGATTTTTTCATCCGATTCTGTACCTCGACCAACCAAACGTTCACGTAAATGGTCTAAACTCGGCGGTGCCAGAAAAATAAATAACGCATCTGGAAATTTTTTACGTACTTGCTTCGCACCTTCGACTTCAATCTCTAGAAAAACATCATGACCTTGGTCCATTGTATCTTTAACATATTGAACTGGCGTACCATAATAATTTCCAACATATTCTGCATATTCGATAAATTGATCTTGTTTAATCAATTCTTCAAATTCAGCCTTAGTTTTGAAGAAATAATCTACACCATCTACTTCTCCTTCACGCATTTCACGTGTCGTCATCGAAATAGAATATTTGTAGGAAGTAGTTGGATCATCAAATATTTTTTTTCTTACCGTACCTTTTCCAACACCGGATGGCCCAGAAAGAACGATTAACAAACCTTTCTCATTATCCATGACTTATAACCTCTCTAAGCTATACTATATTATTAACATATAATACCATAACCACACTTCAGTTGTATAGCATACTCATATAAACTTTAACTATGACTCATGATTCTCTACATGTTACAATTAAATGAATGACTTAATGTAAGGTGGCTGAAAAAAATGGCATATGATGGCCTGTTCACTAGAAAAATGATTGAATCTCTACAATTTTTAACACGTGGTAGAATTCATAAAATTAATCAACCCGAAAACGATACAATTATTATGGTAGTTCGTCAAAATCGCAAAAATCACCAACTATTACTATCTATACATCCAAATTTTTCTCGTCTACAAATTACGGATAAAAAATATGACAATCCATTTAACCCACCTATGTTTGCACGTGTCTTTCGTAAGCATTTAGAGGGTGGGTTTATTCAAGCAATTCGTCAAATCGACAATGATCGTCGTATTGAAATTGATGTCGAAAGCAAGGATGAAATTGGTGACACTATATACCGCACAATTATTTTAGAAATTATGGGTAAACATAGTAACTTAATCTTAGTTGATGATAAGCGTAAAATCATCGATGGCTTTAAACATCTTACTCCTAACACAAATCAATATCGTACTGTAATGCCTGGTTTTACTTATGATGCACCGCCAACACAAAATAAAATTAATCCATTCAACGTGACTGGTACGGATGCTTTACAATACATTGATTTTAATAGCGGTAAAATTGCTAAGCAGTTACTCAATACGTTTGAAGGCTTTAGTCCGTTAATTGCAAATGAAATTGTTAATAGGCAACAATTTATGACAACACAAACTTTACCAGTGGCATTTGATGAAGTTATGGCTGAAGTAAATGAAACACCTGTACCTATATTCCACAAAAATCACGAAACAGGCAAAGAGGATTTTTATTTTATGCGCCTGCACCAATTCGATGATGATATAACAACTTATGCTTCATTAAATGAACTATTAGATCGCTACTATGATGCACGTGGCGAACGCGAACGTGTTAAACAACGTGCGAATGATTTAGTAAAATTTGTTCATCAACAATTGCAAAAAAATCAAAATAAATTATCCAAATTGGCAGCTGAACTGGAAGGAACTAAGGACAAAGAACAACAACAGCTGTTTGGTGAATTGATTACTGCTAATATTTATCGTATTGCACAAGGTGATGATAGTGTTACAGTATTGAATTATTATACGAACGAAGAATTGACAATTCCATTAAATCCAACAAAATCACCATCAGTTAATGCTCAACATTATTATAAACAATACAATAAATTGAAAACACGTGAACATGAATTACAACATCAAATGGAATTAACACAAGAAAACATTGCTTACTTTGAAAGTATAGAGCAACAGTTAACGCACATTTCAGTTGATGAAATTGATGATATAAGAGATGAGCTTGCTGAACAAGGATTTATGAAGCAACGAAAACAAAAAAAACAAAAAAAGAAACACACTATACATTTACAAAGTTACACATCAACAGATGGTATGCCCATATTAGTCGGTAAAAACAATAAGCAAAATGACCATTTAACGAATAAAAAAGCAGCAAAACATCACTTATGGTTCCATACTAAAGATATTCCTGGGTCACATGTAGTTATATTGGCTGACAATCCTACGGAAAATACCATTAAAGAAGCGGCTATGTTAGCAGGTTATTTTTCTAAAGCTGGATTATCTAGTCAAATACCTGTAGATTACACTGAAATTCGACATGTGCATAAGCCTTCAGGTGCCAAACCAGGTTTTGTCACTTATGATAATCAAAAAACTTTATTTGTAACACCAGATTATAATCACATTCAATCTATGAAAAACGAATAAACAAAAATCCGAAGTTCTGTCATTGCATAGAACTTCGGATTTTTATTATTAATTTTCTTCTGGTAAGGCAAGTTGGAAATTGACTCCAAAACGGTCAACAATCCATGTAAATTCTTTGAAAGTTGGTGGCATTTCCGTTTTCGGCATTAAAATAGCACCACCACTTTTTAATTTACTAAATAAACGTTCCATCTCCATTGCATTATCAACTGTTACATATAGAGACATTGCTGGTGTTATTTCTATATCGACTCCATTTATATTATCAATGGCCATTAACACTTGGTCTTTAATTCTAAAAATAGCGTGCTGTACTGCACCAGCCATTTCCCCACTCTCTTCGTCATATTTGACCATCGATAATATTTCAGCATCTTCAAAAGCATCCATGTAGAGATTTATTGCTTCTTCAGCATTACCGTTAAACATTAAAAATGTTGTGACTTTGGGTATGCTCATTCTAATTCCCCTTTCATTACTTCAGTAACTTAATGATAAAACATATACTTTGAGAAATCGAATAAAGCGCTGTACGATCCATCACTTCACATTCATAAATCCATTACCTAAGACATCACGAACATCATGAATAACTAAAAATGCATTATCATCAATCTCACTTATCATCCTTTTTACACGAGTAACTTGTGATTGAGGTACTACGACATACAGCATACTCGTTTCAGTTTTTCCGTAACCACCTTTACCATTAAGCAGTGTGGACCCTCTTCCAGTAAAGGAATTAATGGCATCACTAATTTTCTCATTCTCTGACGAAATAACAGTAACTGCTTTTTTCGGATTAAAGCCTTCGACAATAAATGCTGTAGCTCTTTCTGTAATAAAGAGCATTATTACAGTGAACAAGACATTTTTGACTGGTAATACGAGTAAAAATGATAATACCACAATACCATCTAAAATAAAAATGCCCTGTGATGTTTTCACGTCAAAATATTTATTAAGCATTTTTGCTACAACTGAGGTACCACCAGAAGTACTGTTGGCAGCTATGATAAAACCTGAACCAATACCAATAAAGACACCGCCAAATACTGCACTAATAATAAAATCATGCAGTCCAAGGTGCCAACTACTCGTTAAATCTAAAAATAACGAGAGTGAAGTGTTTGTAATAAACGTATATACTGCAGTCCATTTACTTAAAAATTTCCAACCAATTATAATAACGAGGGTATTAATAATTAATGAACTTATTGCAGGAGAAAATCCTAATGTATATTTTAATGCCAACGCGATACCTATCGTACCACCGTCCCCCATATTGGCACCAATAATAAACAAATTAACACCAAGTGCATTGATAAATGAGCCAATTAAACAAAATAAGACGTTTTTATAATGTTCTTGTATAAATTTTTTCATATGATCTTTTAACCCCCAGTAGTTTCTTATATTGATGTTACTACCTCAACACTTTTATTTAATTGCATAGAAATAAAATTAGTGTAGCATATTTCACTCAAAAAGACATAACTCTCATCACGTTAGCTTTAAAGCTTCATTACAATAAATAGCTTGCAAAATTGCTTTGGAATTTTACTCATGATATATTTAATAGTCGGGTTTATAGAAAGCCAAAACTTTACATTTATATAGAAACCGTTAAAATTAATAACAAATACCTATGGAGGTTTTAATTTATGATGTTTTATATTATTCCTGTAGCTATTGCTGTTCTTGTCTTATTAATCGGTTACTTATTAATTAAACTTTATATTAGATAAATATAAAAAGGGGTCGAGATTCAAAATAATGTATCCACTCACAATGATGTGTGCACACTATTTTGTCTCGACCTCTTATTTATGTGGTTTTAAATATGTCCTTTTTGCTTGATATCGGACTTTGCTTTTTTAAAAATATCTTTGTCTGTTGAATTCGACAGCCATTCATGACTATTCTCTTGTTTTACATTGTGTCTAAAATCTTCATCTTTTTGTAAAAATTTATTTACATGCGAAAATTTTCGATAAATCTCATCTGGGTTATTGGACATAGAGTATCTCCTCCACCTATCATTTTATGACAAGTTGTCTCTCCAATCAACTAAAGTCTGTATATCATTAGCAGAAATTTCTCCATTTTCTTGTGCAACTTCAATCAATTCGTTATAGTCACTCAGTGTATAAAATGGCAACTTTTCTGCAGCGAATTGATCATCAGCTTTTTTTAAACCGTAAGTAAATATAGCTACAACACCTAACACTTCTGCACCTGCTTCTTTTAATGCATTAACTGCTGCAATGGAAGAGCCTCCAGTAGATATGAGATCTTCAACTACAACTACCTTTTGCTGTTCGCATGTTGCACCTTCAATTTGATTTTGTTTTCCGTGACTTTTACTTTTTGATCGAACGTAATTCATAGGTAAATCCAATTGTTCTGAGATATATGCAGCGTGTGGGATTCCTGCAGTAGCAGTACCTGACACGACTTGTGCATCTGGAAAATGATGCTTTATTAAATCAGTCAAACCGTCTCTAATTGCTTTTCTCACAGTTGGATATCCTAATGTAACTCGATTATCACAGTAAATAGGTGATTTAATTCCAGAACTCCACGTAAATAAATTATTAGGAGATAAACTCACCGCTTTTATATCTAATAATGATTGTGCAATCGCTTTTGTCATTTATTGTAACCAACTTTCTTTAATAATATTGTATTGTTCAACTGGCGAATCACTTTGAGTAATTGGTCTACCGACTACAATATGCGTAGATCCCAATTCTTTTGCTTGTTGTGGTGTTGTAATACGCTGTTGATCATCAGTTGTTGCACTGTTTAATCTTATACCAGGTGTAACTTTCAAAAATGTTGGACCAAACTGTTCGGTTAACATTGTCGTTTCAAGCGGTGAACACACTACACCATCTAAACCCGCAGTATGTGCTAATGATGCATAATTTAGTACCGCTTCATCCATAGTGGTGTTTATTTTTTGTTCGTCATGTAGCATTGCTTCTGAAGTTGATGTTAACTGGGTTACAGCTATAATTTTAATGTCTTGGTTGTATTTACGCAGTCCTTGGACTGCTTGCTTCATCATCATGATGCCACCTGCAGCATGCACATTTACTAAATCAACATTTAACTTACTTAATCCTTCCATGGCTTTACCTACAGTATTAGGAATATCATGTAGTTTTAAATCTAAAAATATGTTATGACCTTTAGCTTTAATTTCGTCTATTAATTGAGGCCCAGTTTGATAAAATAGTTCCATCCCTATTTTAACAAATAAAGGTTCATCAAATTGATCTAAAAAGTCATGCACTGCACTAGCAGAATCGAAATCTAATGCTATAATTGGTAGATTCTTCATCAACGTCTTTACACCTCTTATTCATGATAATTACATGTTGCTCATAGTAAATGTCATACTTTCTATTACATTTGTAAGTGCACTTGCTGTATCTAAAGATGTGAGACATGGTACACCATTTTCAACTGTAGTTCTTCTAATTTGGAAACCATCTCTTTCCACTTCTTTCCCTTTAGTCATGGTATTAATGACAATTTGAACTTCTCCATTTTGGATGCGCGTTAACAAATCACCTTCAGCACCAATTTTACCTACAATTTCAACGGGAATATGATGTTCCATTAATTTCTGTGCTGTACCTTCTGTAGCTAATATCTTATAACCCACTTCATTTAAACGTTGTGCTAACAACACAATTTCTTCTTTATCCTTATCACTGACAGTCATTAGTACAGTACCATGATCTTTAACTTCCACTCCACTTGCTGTTAAACCTTTAAATAATGCTTTTTCTAAAGTTTGATCTTTACCCATTACTTCGCCAGTAGATTTCATTTCAGGCCCTAATGTAACATCGACATTTTTTAATTTATTGAAACTGAATACGGGTGCTTTAACAAAGACGCCTTCGGTATATGCTTGAATGCCTTCTTGGTAGCCTAATGATTTTAATTTTTCACCCATTATTGCTTTCATTGCGAGTTGTGCCATTTGGATATTTGTAATTTTGCTTAAAAAAGGTACAGTACGACTAGAACGTGGGTTTACTTCAAGTACATAAACACCGTCATGTGCAATTACAAATTGGATGTTGATGAGACCTACAATATTTAATCCTTTTGCTAATCTAATAGTATAATCTTCCAATGTATAAATCTCTGCTTGCGTTAATGTTTGTGGTGGATAAACTGCAATGGAATCACCAGAATGTACTCCCGCTCGTTCAATGTGTTCCATAATTCCAGGAATAATTACCGTTTCGCCATCGCTAATGGCGTCCACTTCAATTTCTTTACCTGTTAAATAACGGTCTACTAACACAGGATGATCAGGACTAGCTTTAACTGCTTGATTCATATAATTTTCTAGTTCTTCATCACTGTAAACAATTTCCATAGCTCTACCACCAAGTACATACGATGGTCGTACTACTACCGGATAACCAATTGTTTGAGCATTTGCAAGTGCCTCTTTTGGTGATGTTGCTGTTTTCCCTTGTGGTTGCGGTACATCAATTGTATGCAATAATGCCTCAAACTCTTTTCTATCTTCAGCACGATTTAAATCATCTAACGTTGTTCCTAATATTTGCACACCATGCTTACTTAATTTGTCTGCAAGATTAATTGCTGTTTGTCCGCCAAATTGAACAACAACGCCTTTAGGTTGCTCTAAATCAATAATGCTCATAACATCTTCTTCAGTTAGTGGTTCGAAATACAACTTATCAGAAATTGAAAAGTCTGTAGAAACTGTCTCAGGGTTATTATTAACTATGATTGCTTCATAACCTGCATCTTGTATTGCCCACACTGCATGCACCGTTGCGTAATCGAATTCAACGCCTTGACCGATACGAATTGGTCCAGAACCAAGTACTAGGATTTTGTCTTTTTCTGTTACTGCTGATTCATTTTCTTGTTCATAAGTTCCATAATAATAAGGCGTTGCTGACTCAAACTCAGCTGCACAAGTATCAACCATCTTGTACACCGGTGTTATACCATGTGCTTTTCTCAATTCATATACTTCTTGCTCAGTCATTTCAAAACGATGTGCTATAACGCGGTCGCTGAAACCGTAATTTTTGGCAAATTTTAAATAATTGATATCACCTTTATGTGCTTTTAAATCGTGCTCGATATCGATAATATGTTGAAATTTATTTAAAAAGAAATAATCAATTTGTGTCATGTCATGAATTTCTTCTAATGTTGTCCCTCGACGAATAGCTTCACCAATAAAGAATAATCGCTCATCATCTTGGTCTTGAATACGATTTTTAATATAGTCTAAATCGTAAGTTTCGCCATTAGGTAATCCTAAATGATGGACACCATATTCTAATGAACGTATAGCTTTTAGTAATGACTCTTCATACGTCCGACCTATTGCCATAACTTCACCAGTGGCCTTCATTTGTGTACCTAATATACGCTCACCTTTTTCAAATTTATCGAACGGGAAACGTGGGATTTTTGAAATAACATAA
Source organism: Staphylococcus sp. GDY8P72P (assembly GCF_016890655.1). NCBI lineage: Bacteria > Bacillati > Bacillota > Bacilli > Caryophanales > Staphylococcaceae > Staphylococcus > Staphylococcus sp. GDY8P72P. Next base: position 453,073 of record NZ_JAFEQJ010000006.1, read on the forward strand.
TCCAACGCTGGTTCGAATGCAGCATATGAAGTTCCAGTTATAGGGTTTAACATTTCATCAAGTGTTAAACCAATAGCAATTTTAGCTGCTAATTTTGCTATTGGATAACCAGTTGCCTTAGACGCAAGTGCAGACGAACGTGACACTCGAGGATTAACCTCGATAATGTAATAGGACATAGAATGTGGATCTAAAGCTAACTGCACATTACATCCACCTTCAATTCCTAATGCACGTATTACTTTTAAGGATACATCGCGTAACATTTGATACTCGATATCTGATAATGTTTGACTCGGCGCTACCACAACTGAATCTCCAGTATGAATACCTACAGGGTCAATGTTTTCCATATTACACACAACAATTGCATTATCATTTTTGTCACGCATAACTTCATACTCGATTTCTTTAAATCCTGCGATAGATTTTTCAATCAAACATTGTGTAGCTGGACTGTAATGTAGGCCGTTAGAGACTATTTCTTGTAAGTCTTCATCGTTGTAACAAATACCGCCACCAGTACCGCCCATAGTGAACGCAGGTCTTACTATTAATGGATATCCAACACGCTCTTTAAATTCGAATGCTTGTTCAACTGTATTGACAATGTCACTTTCTGGTACTGGTACATCCAAATCGTTCATTAATGTTCTGAATAACTCTCTATCTTCTGCTTGTTGAATAGAGTCCAATTCTGTACCAAGTAATTGCACATTATTTGTAGCGAGTACACCACTATTATGTAATTGTATTGCCATATTTAAGCCTGTTTGACCACCAAGCGTTGGTAATAATGCATCTGGTTGTTCTTTTCGTATTATTCGTGCAATAAAATCGTGCGTTAGTGGTTCAATATAGACTTTGTCAGCAATTTCTTTATCAGTCATGATTGTTGCAGGGTTTGAGTTTACTAAAATGACTTTGTAGCCTTCTTCTTTTAAAGCTAAACAAGCCTGTGTTCCAGCATAATCAAATTCTGCAGCTTGACCAATTATTATAGGTCCAGATCCGATTACTAATATTGTTTTTATATCATTACGTTTAGGCATTGGCAATTGACTCCTTTGTATTAAAGTTGTTCATCATCTCAATAAATTCATCAAATAAGTAATTAGAATCAGAAGGACCAGGGCATGCTTCTGGATGGTATTGAACAGAAAAAGCCGGTAAAAATTTATGTCTCAATCCTTCAACTGTTCCGTCATTGATAGCTATATGCGTTACTTCTAAATCAGTGTTTTGTAGCGAATCTTTATCTATCGCATAACCATGGTTTTGACTAGTTAAAGCTATTTTATTAGTTTTCAAGTCTTTAACTGGGTGGTTTGCACCACGGTGACCAAATTTCATTTTAAATGATTGTGCACCTTGAGAAAGGGCAAATAGTTGATGGCCTAAACATATACCGAAAAATGGAATTTGTCCTAAGATACCTTTAATCATTGTTACTGCTTCTTTGACCGCTTCTGGATCACCTGGACCATTGGATAACATTACGCCATCTGGCTCCATTCTTATAATTTCATCAGCTGTAGTATTATGTGGTACGACCGTCACATTACAACCTCGGGCATTCAGTTCACGCACGATATTTTCTTTTTTTCCAAAGTCTACTAATACTACACTATATTTATATCCAGTTGAAATATATGATGTTTTTGTAGAGACAGTTTCCACTTCATTGTGTGGTAACACATATGTTTTTAACTTATCTACGATTTGAGTAATTTCTTCTTTATTGTCAGTAAAAGCTGCTTTCAAAACACCATGTTGTCTAATTTTACGTGTAATACTGCGCGTATCTACACCTGAAATACCTGGTATATCATATTCAACGAGCACTTCATGCAACGTTTTTTTCATTCTAAAATTACTTGGTTTGGCACTTGCTTCCTTCACCACTACACCATTAAGCGTGGGAATTAACGATTCAAAATCATCTCTGTTAATACCATAATTACCAATTAACGGGTACGTAAATGTAATGATTTGTCCAGTATATGACGGGTCTGAAATAGTTTCTTGATAGCCTGTCATTGCTGTATTAAATACAATTTCGCCAATTGTAAGTTGATCTGAACCTAATTGGTACCCTTCATAATATGATCCATCTTCTAATACGAGATAACGCGTTTTTAACATTACATTTCCTCCTTAAATTTCACTTCACCTTCGACCATTGTTAGTACTGGATTACCATATACTTTGTAACCTAAGAATGGTGTATTAAACGCCTTAGAATGGAAATCTTCAGCTTTAATTTCACGTTCAGTATCTAAATTGATAATCGTCAAATCTGCCAAGCTACCTTCTTCCAACTTACCATAAGGTAAATCAAACGTTTGTGCCGGTTTTATCGTTAAATAATCTACAAGTTGTTGTAATGTCCAACTGCCATTTTTTACAAAATGCGTATATAACAGCGGGAATGCTGTTTCACTACCTACAATACCGAATGGTGCCTTAGTCATAGGTTGTGCTTTTTCGTCTGCAGCATGTGGTGCGTGATCAGTAGCAATACAGTCAATCGTTCCATCTACTAAGCCTTCGAGTAATGCCGCTCGATCTTCTTGACTTCTTAATGGAGGATTCATTTTGAAAATTGCGTCGTCACCAGGTACGTCGTCTTCAGTTAACAACAAATGATGCGGTGTTACTTCTGCTGTCACATGAATACCAGCTTGTTTAGCATCTCTAATTGCACGAACACTCTCTTTAGTAGATACGTGACAAACATGATAATGTGCATTAGCTGCTTCCGCTAGTAATACATCTCTAGCAATTTGCACTGCTTCACAAATATTGGGAATGCCTGGTATTCCTAATGCTTCACTACGTTTACCTTCATGCATAGCCCCTCCATAAATTAGACTGTTATCCTCACAATGTGCTACAACTGGTTTATTGACTTTTGCAGCTTGTTGCATAGCTTCATACATCATACTTGCTTCTTGTACTCCAACACCATCATCTGTAAAAGCAAATGCATTGTGCTCTGCTAACGCAGCAAAATCAACATGCTTTTTACCAGCTTGACGTTCAGTAATAGCTGCGTAAGGTAGCACCCGCACTTGTGCGTTATTTGCAATTAATTGATTTAAACGCTCTATATTGTCGACAGAGTCTGGTACTGGTCGTGTATTCGGCATAGGGCAAACTGTTGTAAAGCCACCTCGTGCAGCTGCTTTTGTTCCTGTTTCTATAGTTTCCTTATGCTCACCACCTGGCTCTCTTAAATGAACATGCACATCAATTAAACCCGGTGCTATGAACTGACCTTGTGCGTCAATAACTTCTACTGTTGAATCTACACTAATATCCGTGCCAATATCTTTAATATATTTTCCCTCTATCAAAATCGATGCTACTGATAATTCACCATCTCGTAATATTTGTGCGTTTTTAATTAATTGCATTTGTTTGTTCCCCTTTCGTTTGTAAAATATAATCTATGACAGCCATTCTTAAATACATACCATTTTCCATTTGTCTAAATATTCTGGATTTTGATGCTTCTACTAGGTTACTATCAATTTCTACACCTCTATTGACCGGTGCTGGGTGCATTACTATAGCATGTGCTTGCAATTGATCATATCTTGCTTGTGTTAAACCATATTCTTCATGATAACTGTTTGTTTCAAAAGTATTAACATCACCATTATCATGACGTTCATGCTGAACTCTTAACAGCATAACAATGTCGATTTGGTCTATAACTTCATCTATATCTACATATGGTGCATCTAATGTTTCATCACGCCATGCTTCAGGACTGGAGAACATTACGTTGGCTCCTAAAGCTTTCAAACTAAAATAATTACTTTTGGCGACACGTGAATTTTTGATATCGCCACAAATTAAAACATTCATACCTTCAAAAGAACTATATTCTTCATAAATTGTCATCAAATCTAGCAAACTTTGTGTTGGATGCTGACCACTACCATCGCCTGCATTGATAATTGGCACGTTAATGTTTTTCAATTCTTCATAGTATTCATTTTGGAAATGTCGAATAATTAATAAGTTCACACCAATACTTTCAAGTGTTTTACATGTGTCATATAACGACTCGCCCTTTTGAATCGAAGAAGTTGATGTTTCAAAATCTATTAATTTTAAACCGAGTTGTTGCTCAGCCACAAGAAAACTACTTTTTGTTCTAGTTGAGTTTTCAAAAAATAAATTAGCAACATATTTATTATCAAATTGTGTGGTTTGAATTCCTTGTTCTTTATATTCAATTGCCTTTTGTATTAATGTATTTATTTCAGCTGTAGTTAAATGTTCCATAGATAATAGATGATTCATGATTAGCCTCCTAGTCTTTAACTGCCTTTGTTGGATTTAGGTAAAATTACGTTGAGTATAATGCCTGCTAATGCCGCTAATGCCATGCCTTCTATTTGCAAGTTAATACCTGTACTTTTTAAATCCAGCATTAAATTACCAATGCCAATTACTAGTATCACAGATGCGATAACTAAATTACGATTTTGTGCAAAGTCGATTTCACTTTCTACTAACATTCTCAAGCCACTTGATGCGATGATTCCAAACAAGAGTATGGAAACACCACCCATAACTGGTGTCGGTATTGATGAAATAATTGCTGTAAATTTACCTACAAAACCTAGTACTATTGCAATAACTGCTGCACCACCAATAACATAAATGCTATAAATTTTTGTTATTGCCAGTACTCCAATGTTCTCACCATATGTTGTACTTGGTGGCCCGCCAATAATACTAGCAAACATTGTCGATACACCGTCGCCGATAATTGATTTATCTAAGCCAGGATCTTTAAGAAGTTTTTACCTACAATTTTATTAATTACCATTTGATGGCCAATATGTTCACTCACAGTGACAAAGACAATCGGTATCATAATAAGGATTAAGCCTAAGTGAAATGTAGGTGTATAATCTTTGAATGGTAAATAAATATCAGGAATCGCAAACCACTTTGCTTGCGCAATGGGTGCAAAATTAACAATTCCCATAAATGCCGCTACTACATAACCAGTCACAATTCCTATTAAGACAGGAATGAGTGATAAAAAGCCTTTGAAATAACCTTGGACCACGACGGTAACTACAAGCGTAATCATTGCTACTATTAAATAATTTAAGTTATAGCCCTCCATAGCATTCGAATTTTCAAACATCGCCATATTTACTGCTGTAGGAGCTAAACTTAATCCAATGACCATAATTACAGGACCAACTACTACAGGTGGGAGCAAATTCATTAACCAGTTGGTACCACTGATTTTGATAAATAGGCCTATAATGACGTACATTACCCCACTCATGAACAAAGCAACTAACATGTCTCCTAAATTGTGTGCTTTTAAACCCGAAATGATTGGAGTAATAAAAGCAAAACTAGATCCTAAATAAGCCGGGATCTTTGCTTGTGTTATTAAGATATATAATAATGTGCCAACTCCTGAAGCAATTAACGCTGCTGATATTGGCAATCCGGTTAAGAACGGGACAAGTACTGTTGCTCCAAACATTGCAAAGAGGTGCTGTGTACTTAAAAACGCCCACTTTCCTAATTTTGGCCTATCTCGTACATCTAACACTGGTTTAGCTGTACGTTCAAACATCATGTCATTTTCCATTTTTAATTCGCTTCCCTTCAAAAAAACTCTTTACATGAATTCATGTAAAGAGACGTCAAAGGTATACAAAGTAATTTAAATAGCGTTTAACTGCCAACAGTTATACCTATACTAAATTTTGTTTGTATCAAGTGAGCCGCAACTTAATCGCGACTCACTTCCTTTTCCAGTCTCTCGTACTGAATTAAAAGGTCTATTTAATTATTACTGCATTTTGCTCATCGATTTCATCTACAAATACTTCTACATCTTCATGACGTGCAGTAGGTATATTCTTGCCAACAAAATCTGCTCTTATTGGCAGTTCACGATGCCCTCGATCAACTAAGGTTGCTAGACCAATTTTTTTAGGTCGAGCATGTTTAAGTACTGCGTCTAATGATGCTCTCACAGTTCGGCCTGTGTATAATACATCATCAATTATAATTACTACTTTATTCGTAATATCCACGTCAATTTCATATGACTTTTCAGTCATAGTCGTTGAAACTTGTTCTAAGTCATCTCGAAATTGCGTAATATCAATTGTACCAGTGGGAACTTGTATATTTTCAATTGAGTTAATTTTTTGTTGTATGCGGTTTGCTAAAAAAGCACCACGTGTTTTAATTCCAAGTAATATTAGATTATCTGTGCCTTTATTGTATTCTAATATTTCATGTGCAATTCGTGTTACTGTTCTTTGTATCGCAGCCTCATCCATAATAACTCGTTCTGCCATGTTATATACTCGCCTCCTCGTGTTTTCAAAAATAACTAGCGCTTCAATGATACAAAAAAACCTCACATCTTCATTGAAGACATGAGATTTAGATATACAGTCTGACACGCGAACGCTGGACGGCTTACCCGCCGGTAGCTCTTTCTTCACGTAGTCCACTACAAAAGTATGATAACTCCTGTAATATATAGAATATTATGCTCTATTCCAACTATATTTTCATATCTTCGAAGCCTCTCTGGACTTTCAATTAAAGATGAACGTTTTCTTTTTCAACTGTCATTAGTTTAACCCACTAGTTATTTTAAGTCAAGCGACTATATTAGAATTCTAATTATTCAAGTTAATTTTCACGCTGTAGATACTACTGTTAATTAAGATTCTACTTCTTCTAATTCAGTTAAAATTTCATTAAAATATTGTGGCAATGGTGCTTCTTGCTCAATGTATTCTTTTGTTATCGGATGCTCAAAACCAATAACTCCAGCGTGTAATGCTTGTCCACCAATATCCATCGTTTTTCTAGGACCGTATTTAGTGTCGCCAACAAGCGGGAAACCAATATATTTCATATGCACACGTATTTGATGTGTACGTCCTGTTTCCAATTGACATTCTACTAAAGTATAATTTTTAAAATGCTTTTTGACATTGAAATGTGTGACCGCTTCTTTTCCGTCGTCTACAACATCCATTGCTTGACGATCATTTTTATTACGACCAATTGGTGCATCTACAGTACCGTAATCATGTGGAATATTGCCATGTACTAAAGCTGTATATTTACGTGTCACTGATTTATCTACGAGTTGGTCTACTAAGCCTCGATGAGCAATATCATTTTTAGCGACCATTAATAAACCAGATGTATCTTTATCTATTCGGTGAACAATTCCAGGACGAACCTCGCCATTGATACCTGATAAATTTTTCATCTGATACATCAACCCATTTACTAGAGTTCCTGTATAATGACCAGCTGAAGGATGCACTACCATACCTTTAGGTTTATAGACTATCGCAACATCATCATCTTCATAATAAATATCTAAGTCTAAATTTTCTGGTTGTATGTCTGCCTCTACGACTTCTTTTTCAGTTACTTCAATTGTATCATTCGTCTTCACTTTATAATTTGATTTAACCTCTTTACCATTAACACTAATAAGCCCATCCTTAATCCAATCTTGCATTTGTGTGCGTGACCAATCAGCATTAAATTCAGGTAATACTTTATCTATACGTTGCCCGGCTGATGCTGGACTATCTATAACAAATTCATGTCTATCCATATTAATAATACTCCTATCATTCCTTATTTATATCTGTTAATAGAGCTATAATAATCAAAATAACTCCTATTGTTAAACTAGAATCAGCCACGTTAAAAATTGGAAAATCATACCCTAAAATATAAGTATCTATAAAATCTACCACTTCTCCATGTAGCACACGATCAATAAAATTCCCTAAAGCGCCAGCAAATAATAAACTTAGTGCAAGTTGCATAAACAAATTATGTTTGGCTTCTCGTATATAGAACACTATCAACACAACTAAAATAATAACTGTAACAACATAGAAAAAGCCCATTTTCCCACTTAAAATGCCCCAAGCTGCTCCGTCATTACGATGTGAAGTAATATTTAAAAATCCTGGCAATACTTCTACTGAATCACCTATCTTCATTGAAGTGGCAATAATATACTTCGTTAACTGATCAATAATAATTATTAAAAAAGTAACTGTTAACGATAATCCAACATAATACTGACGTTTCATGATCGTTCCTCCTATTTCACCTTGCTGTACAACATCTTTCATTATAGCTTACTCGTTAGTATAAAAAAAGTTCGAGTTGTCACAACACAATTAATTATTTTTCAAAAATCTACTTATGTAGATGTTGTAAAATGATAAGTATTGCTAAAACACATTTTACATAGCTAGTGTGAACCAACTAATTAACAGTTGCTAACTATACTACATGACCATATTTTCATTCTGATATTCTTAAATAACACTAAAGTGAAACACAGTATCAACAGCTCATTTTCATGTTGTCATTTTACCTTTAGCTGATTAAACCTGTACAATATCCCATCAGGACCTTGTAATTGCTTATGAGTTGTTTGAGGATTATGCATATCAATACACGCTAAACCATATGTTTGCTCATTGTTCATACGTTTAATATGAGAATTCCAATTATTTAATACTAAATGTTGTTGCTGATTACTATTTTCAAAATATAAAGCGTCTTCTGTTTCTCTAATCATTGCGCTCATACCAAAATAATCTTGATAATATTGCTTAACAGCATTTATACCTATAGTTTTGATATTAACATAGCCAATTTTAGCTAAATCTGGTATATGTTGCCACTGTTCCTGTGAAACATGTATCATAAGTTGTGAAACATCAATTGGCTGGATGCCATGGTTATGTTCTTTTTCATTGGTACTAATTGGCTTAATATTTTGATTTGCAACATAAAACTCTAACCCGTTATGTTCAGGGTCTTCTATATATAAGGAAGTTGCAAATCTATGCTCTCCACCATTCATTGGAATATGATATTGATTTAGCTGTACTAGTAAATCCGCAAGTTCACTATATGAGGACAGTTCAATGGCTAAATGAAATAAACCTGCTTCTGATTGCAAAGGTTCTCTACCTGCTGCAAGTTGTTTAAATATAATAAAATGATTGTGTTGGCCTATCTCATAACGTACTTCAGTATATGATTCATTTACTATATTTAAGCCCAGAACTTCTCCATAAAACCATTTCATCAAAGCCTTATCTCGAACATTTAAAGTAATGCCATTAATAAAATGGTCTTTTACGTTTTCAGACATATGAAACACCTTTCTACAAATCTATTTCATTAATTATACTTTATTCATTTATAATGACAAAATAAAAAAAACTGAGGACGCTATAGAAACCAAATAACAATCATTTGATTTCATATACGCGTCCCCATTAACATTGATTGCATTGTTCACAGTGCAAAATATCAACCTATTGTGCACCTAAACAATCACTTTCGTCGTTATATATGTTACATAAGCTATTTATCAGTCATTCATTTTTAGTTTGTACAGTTTTAAATTAAAGTTTTCACAACTTCTTGACAACGTGGACAGAGATTTTCTAATTCTCCTACGTTACCTAATTCTGTACTATAATTCCAACAACGTTCACATTTTTCACCTTCAGCATGTTCGATGCGAATATCACCGTAAGGGTATGATGTACCGTTGTCAACTTGGTCTACTACTTCTGCTTGAGAAGTAATAAACAATTGTTCAAGATCCGTAAATTGATTTAGGAATGAAGTCACATCAAATTGGGCATTATTACCAATAATAACTTTAGCCTCTAACGATTTACCAATAACTTTGTCATTTCGTGCCACTTCTAACGCACGGTTCACATCATCGCGTAATTTCATAAAAGTATTCCATTTTTCTAATATTTCATGGTTTACTTCTACTACTTCAGGCATACGCGTTAAATGTACGCTTTCTTCTTTAACGTGAGGAATATGTGACCATACTTCTTCAGCTGTATGCGCTAAAATTGGTGCTAACAATTTCGTCATGTCGACAATAATTTGATATAGCACTGTTTGCATACTACGACGTTTATGTGCATCTTGAGCTTCAATATATAAAATATCTTTACCATAATCTAAATAGAAGTTACTTAGTTCAACGTTGATAAAGTTTTGTACTTCTTGATAGATATCTAGATAATCAAAGTTGTCATAATGCTCAATTGTACTAGCTGTAAATTCACGTAAACGGTTGAGTAAATACTGATCAATTTCTAATAATTCTGTTTCTGGTAATGCATCCGTTTCAGGATTAAAATCATTCACATTACCTAACATAAATCTTAGCGTATTTCTAATTTTACGATAAACGTCAGAAGTTTGTTTTAAAATTTCATCAGAAATACGAACGTCTGCCAAGTAATCAACACTACTTACCCATAAACGAGCAATATCCGCGCCTTTTTGTTTTACAATTTGATCTGGCACTATCGTATTTCCTAATGATTTACTCATTTTTTTACCTTCACCATCCATAACGAATCCATGGGATAGCAACATTTTGTATGGTGATTGTGCTCTTGTAGCAACTGCTGTAGTGATTGATGAATTAAACCAACCACGATATTGGTCACTACCTTCAAGATATAAATCTGCCGGGAATGATAGTTCTGGTCTAGCTTCTAATACGCCACGATGTGAAGAACCAGAATCAAACCACACATCCATAATATCCGTTTCTTTAGTAAATGTGCCATTAGGGCTACCTTCATGTGTAAAACCTTCTGGAAGTAAATCTTTAGCTTCACGCTCAAACCATACATTTGAACCATATTGTTCTACTAAATCAGCCACATGATTAACTGTCTGTGTTGTGATTACAGGTTCGCCATTTTCTGCATAAAATACAGGTAATGGTACACCCCAAACACGTTGACGTGAGATTACCCATTCACCACGATCACGAATCATATTGTAAATTCTTGTTTTACCCCAATCAACTTTGAAGTGTGTATCTTCAACAGCTGCCAAAATGTCTGAGCGCACTTTATCAATAGATGCAAACCACTGAGGCGTAGCACGGAAAATAACTGGTTTCTTCGTACGCCAGTCATGTGGATAACTATGAGTGATAAATTCTAATTTTAATAATGCATGCTTCTCTTTCAATAGATCTGTAATTTCTTTGTTAGCTTTATCATAAAATAAGCCTTCAAATTGTCCAGCTTCTTCAGTGAAAACACCTTTATCATTAACTGGGCTAATAACAGGTAGATTATATTTTTGTCCGACAATATAGTCATCTTCACCGTGACCAGGTGCTGTATGAACACATCCTGTACCAGCATCTGTTGTAACATGCGTACCATTAATTACTACAGAAGTGCGATCCATAAATGGATGTTGTGCTTCAACATATTCTAATTCAGAACCTCTAAACTCTTTTTCTAACTCAATCTCATTTTCATCCCACTCAAGTTGGTTCACAACGTCTGAGATTAAATCTTTCCCAACAATGTACTTCTCACCATTAACTTTATATTGAGCATAAGTTAAATCAGGATGCACTGTAATTGCAACATTTGAAGGCAATGTCCATGGTGTAGTTGTCCAAATAATAAATTTTGCATCATTATCTACAATGCCTTTACCACCTTTCACATCAAACGCTACATATATAGAAGCTGAACGTTTATCATGATATTCAATTTCGGCTTCTGCTAATGATGACTCACTTGAAGGTGACCAATAAACAGGTTTTTTACCTTTATAAATTAGTCCTTTATCTGCCATTTCACCGAATAAACGTAACTGAGCAGCTTCATATTCTGGTTTTAAAGTAATATATGGATTATTAAAGTCACCTTTAATACCAAGACGTTTAAAGTCTTTTTTCTGTAATTCAATTTGTTCTAATGCGAATGCTTCACATTTTTTTCTGAAGTCAGAAATAGACATTTCTTTACGTTTAACACCTTTTTTCGCAAGTGCTTGTTCAATAGGTAAACCATGAGTATCCCATCCTGGCACATATGGTGTATAGAAACCTTGCATTGTTTTATATCTAGTAATGATATCCTTTAAAATTTTATTTAATGCATGGCCCATATGCAAGCTACCATTAGCGTACGGTGGTCCATCATGTAGAATATATGAAGGATTTCCTTCATTTTGTTGTAATGCTTTTTGGTATATATTTTGTTGATCCCATTGCTCTTGAATTTTCGGCTCTTTATTCGGCAAACCGCCACGCATTGGAAAAGCCGTTTTAGGCATCAATAATGTTTCTTTATAATCCATTTTCTTCACTCCTCATATTCACTTTAAATTTTAGAACTAAAAAAGAACTCTAAGTTCAATTAACAGGGACGATTTAACCGCGTTACCACCCTGATTAACTCAACTTAGAGTTCTCTCGTTATAATTATGAAACTGTGCCATATAGTGATATAAACAACCGGTATATATTAGGCTCACACTATCCCTAATTCGCTGTGATATACGTATGGTTATTTACGCGTCTATATAGTATTTGTAATTATTTAGATTCACTATCTGATGATTGATTATTATTATCTTGTGCCGCTTTTTGAGCTTTTTCAGCTTCTGTTAAATCATTATCATGCAAATGGTTAATATTTTCTTCTGTAACTTGTTCTGAATCCAAATCGTAGTTTAATAAATAGTCCCAATCTTCATTTTTTAATAAATCCAATTGCGCTTCAACTAGCATACGGAAACGAGATCTAAATATTTTAGATTGTCTCTTCATATCTTCTGTTTGGAATGACAAACGACGTGCCTTTTCAATAGCATCATTAACAATTTGATTTGCTTGTCCTTGTGCTTTTGATATTGTTGCTTCTGCTTCTTTCGTAGCTGCTGCTTTTGTTTCTTCACCAGCATGTTGTGCTTGCACTAAAGCGTCACTTACAGATTGATGTACTTCTTTATAAGAATTAATATTAGTTTCTTTATCATCGATGACTTTTTCTAATTGTTGTTTATCTTCTTTTAATCGTTCTATTTCATTACTTAATTGTTCTAAATAACTTTCAACTTCAGTAGGTTCTAAACCATTTTTCACACGTGTAAATGTTTTATTTTTAATTTCATTTGGTGTAAAAGGCATGGGATATCCTCCTTCTATACTACACTATTTTAGTTAATTCAAAAATATGTGTCTACCATTTCTTTCAATATTTTATTGTGTTTTTAAGACACTTTTATTATACATTATTTAAAAAGAGTTTTGTAACTGATGCGTACTTTATCTTTTTTTGTTTTGCCGCCGATTTCGACAACGACCGCTCTGCCATATCCTTGAATTGATAGTAAATCTTCTTGTGCTAATTGAAAATCACTAGCATCAATTATAGTATGATTCACTTTGACTCTCTTCTTATCAATAAGTTGTTTGGCTATAGTTCTAGATTTACGAATCATTTCTTTAAGTACGACATCCAATCGTAAACCACTCACCGTTGTTTCAAAATATTTCCATTGCTCATTAGATTGTATCATATTTGTCAGTGGAATAGTATTAAGTTTTACTGTAGCACCTTTGATACGCGTAAGTTCTAATATAATATAAGATTCTAGTTGTTTTGTCAAAACAAACTGTATACGCTCATTGACAATGATATCACCTAATTGTTCACGTTCTATTCCCAATGACATTATAGTGCCTAAGATGTGTTGATGTTGTAACGTTACAAACTTTTGCGGGTAGTCAATCTCGATTAGCACAATATCAAAATCGTCTGCATTAGGTTCAAAATAAGTAGGTGCAATAATGGCACGTTGTCTTTCTGCTTGATTGCCACCATAAAAATGAACATCTAAATCTTCAAAGCTTCCCACGATGACTTTTAAAATATACTGCCCTCTCGGATCTAAGAAATGTGTTAATACAGGCGCATATTGTTCGTTTGCTTGTTGGCATTTATCGAGTAACATATCGATAATTGCCCGTTCCTCTTGTCGAAAATGTTGATAAATATCTATTTTAGTTCACCCCTAACAACGATATAAAGCACCTAACGTCTTAAACGACAGGTGCTTTAACATTACTAAATATCTAATATGTACTTCGTTTGAACGTTAAGCCAAATTACTAATGATTAAGTTAAATATATTGGCTAAACCTCTTTGAAATAGTACAAGTGCTATAATAGCTACAATTGATGAAATATCAATAAAACCGATTGGTGGGATGATTTTCCTAAAAGGCTCTAAAAATGGTTCGTATATTTTTGATAAAAATTGGCCAAATTTATTTTCTCTAGCATTAGGAATCCATGACATAAAGAAATAGACAATCATTCCGTAATAATATATTTGTACTACGATTAATATAAAATTAAAAATAGTAGCTAAAAGTCCAATATCCATAATTTTCTAACCTCTATTCACCTTGTTCCATATTTTCAATATGGTCCGTAATACTACCAGCTACTTCTACATTATCTGGTGTACATAAAAAGATGTCTGAGCCGACACGTTGAATGTCTCCACCAATTGCATATACCGTACCACTTAAGAAATCGATGATACGTTTTGCAGACACCTTATCAATACGTTGTAAATTCACAAGAGTAGCTCGGCGATTTTTAAGTTCATCAGCTATATCTTGAGTGTCTGAAAAAACACGTGGCTCAAATAAACACATTTTTGAACTTTCTTGTAAATAATTGTGATTACCTTGGTCTTGATTCATATTAACAACATTCCTTGTATTGTTTTTCGGTGAATTGTGGTTCACTTGATATTTACGTTCATTTGACCCATTTTGCTGTCTTGAAGATTGTTTTTTAGGCACTGATTGAATTGCACGTGCGCTTTCTGTATTGTCATATTTAGGTTGTTGTGCTTGTTCATTAAAGTTAGTCTGAGCCTGTGCTTGCTTTTGTTGTCGTTGATTCTCGTTTTCTTCTACTGGTGGCGCCTCTAATTCTTCATCCTCTTCTTCAACTACGAAAAATCCGTTAAATAAGTCCTTTAAAGCCATCGGGCTCACTCCTCTTTTCCTACAAGTTTAGTCCCAATTCGCACAAATGACGCACCTGCTTCTGCTGCAAGTTGATAGTCATTACTCATTCCCATTGATAATTCTGTACAGGGCGCATATGATAAATTGAGCGCTTGAATTTCTGATTGTTTCTCTTTTAATGTGTTAAATAACTGTCTAATGTAGTCAACATCACCTGTTAGAGGTGCCATTGTCATTAAACCAACAACTTCTATATTGTCATATTCTTTAATAGCCTCGATAAAATCATTAATTTCATTGATAGTTATGCCTTGTTTAGATTCTTCCTCGGAGACATTAACTTGAACAAAACATTTTACTTTATGCTCTGCTCGTTTTTGAATTTCTTTAGCTAATTTCAAACGATCTAACGCATGAAAATAATCCACTTGATTAATAACTTCTTTTACTTTTCGTGTTTGAAGTGTACCAATAAAATGAAATACTGCGTCGTCAGGTAAAGCATTTTGTTTCGCTAGAAAACCTTCAACACGGTTTTCTCCAAAGTGTCTTAAGCCTGCATCGTAAGCTTCATTAGCACGGTCTATTGTAACATATTTTGTAACAGCAATCACGTTAGGTTGTGTGGAAATTCCTGCTTTCTTTATTGATGTATCTAATTCAGTTTTTATTTTGTCATAATTTTGTTGTACATTCACTGTATTACACCTCTTAATTTACTGTCCAATAAATGCTAACATCCGACCAGTTTTTCCTTGTTCAACTCTATACGAGAAAAACAATGATAAGTCTTCAGAAGTTGCATAATTAGTAATATAAATATTAGCTTCTGGGACGCCAGCATGCATTAATAATAATTTGTTCGCTTGTTTCAAATCGATACCATATCGATCTTCAGCTCTAAACTCGATATAATCTTCACTTGGGATAGCTAAAGTATCAAATTTTGATTTAATATCTTCATTAATTTCATATGAATTTGAGGTAGCAGGCCCAATGACTATCGATAATTCTTGTAAATCAAAATCAATCTTTTTAATTAATTCAATAACGATTTCGCTCACTGTACCTCTCCAACCAGCATGCGCTAACGCAATAAAGTTGTTTTTTGCACTATAAAAGTAAATAGGTACACAATCAGCATAACACATCGTCAGTAAGACATCCGAATCATATGAATACATAGCATCAATACCATGTAATGCATCTGTTAATTCATCAATATTAGTACCGCGCTGTGACTGTGTAATATGTGCGACACGATTTTCATGTGTTTGAATTGGAAAGACCCATTGTTCACGTGGATAGTTGATAATTTCTGCTAATTGTCGTTGATGTTGCGTCACATTATTTTGATCATCATCAATATATCTGGCCATATTAAAGGCATTTTGAGGGTATGGACTGATTCCTTGTTCTCTAGTGGTAATACCAAGAGTGATATTGTCGATATTTTGCGATTTATACAATAAAACATGATTATACTTTTCAAATTTTTCCGTCATGTTTCAGTCCTCCAAATGATTAATCACTATGTTTTATTAAATACATAGTATTCAGTTGTCTAACTATATGAAAAATGTCACCAGATCTCTGGATCTGATGACATTATAAAATGGTTAAGTTGATTCTAATTCCCTACCATTATTAACAGATAATCACAGTAATAACTTTAATTATCTTCTTGTTCTTCTAGAACGTCTTTCTTCTCTATTTCTGATGAAGCTTGGGATGTCATCTTCTTTTGTTGTATGACTTCTACCTTCACTTGATGACTCAGAAGATTGTGTTGATTGTGATGATTGAGCTGAGTTAGAAGCAAATGAATCATCTTTTGCTGAGCTAGTAGCACTTGAACCAAATCCAGTATTAGAAGCTTTACGTGCTTGAACTGATGGTTTGTCTTCGAAACCAGTAGCAATAACAGTAACTACAATTTCATCTTGTAATTCAGGATTAATAACTGTACCGAAAATCATATTCACATCTTCATCCGCTGCATCTTGTACAATATCAGCTGCTTCTTGTGCTTCGAATAATGATAGTGATTCGCCACCAGTAATATTCATTAACACACCTTGAGCGCCTACAATTGAAGTTTCAAGTAATGGTGAAGAAATAGCTTTTTTAGCTGCTTCAACTGCGCGATTTTCGCCAGAAGAAACACCAATACCCATTAATGCTGAACCTTGGTTAGACATGATTGTTTTAACGTCTGCAAAGTCAAGGTTTACTTCACCTGATACAGCGATTAGATCAGAAATACCTTGAACACCTTGTCGTAGTACGTTATCTGCTTCTTTAAAGGCTTCCATCATTGGTGTTGATTTATCAACGATGTCTAATAAACGGTCGTTTGGAATTACGATTAATGTATCGACAGCAGCTTTCATAGATTCAACGCCTGCTGCAGCTTGTGTTTGACGTTTACGTCCTTCGAAACCGAATGGACGAGTTACAACACCTACTGTTAACGATCCCATTTCTTTAGCAATTTTAGCTACAACTGGAGCAGCACCAGTACCTGTACCGCCACCCATACCAGCAGTAACGAATACCATGTCAGCACCTTGAATCGCGTCTTCAATTTGTTCGCGTGATTCTTCAGCAGCTTTTTTACCAATTTCAGGGTTAGCACCAGCGCCTAAACCACGAGTTAACTTTTCACCAATTTGAATCTTAGATTCTGCTTTTGATAAGTTTAATGCTTGTCCGTCTGTGTTAATTGAAATAAATTCAACGTTATTCATTCCATGGTCAATCATACGGTTTACAGCGTTATTACCGCCGCCCCCTACACCGATGACTTTTATTGTCGCTAAATGATTAAATCCTTGTTCAAATTCTAACATTTATATTTCCTCCTAGTTTTAATGGCCAATTAATCGAATAGAGATTTCATCAATTTTTTAAATTTACCTTCTTCTTTTTGTTCAGGCTCATGATTTTTGTTTTCGTATTCGTATGTATCGTCATTTTCAGTTGTACTATGTGACGATTCTGATGTTGTCGTTGTACTTGGTTCATCAGATACATATGATGGTTCATCATCTTGCTTGTTTGATTTTTTCTTAAACCAATCAAAACCATTTGATTTGGAAGCACTTTCTCTATTATCAGACTCGATTACTTCTTCTTCGAAATCTTCACTATCATGATTACTAATTGTAACATAATCTAATAATTCGTCGAAAGTAATGCTACTAGAAATAGTTGAAATTGCTGAAGAAAATTCAGGTTTTCTGATTCCCATTTGTGATGGTGTATGAATTCTAACTTTTTCACTTACCATGTCTTGTAGTAATTCTTTGACGCCGAGTAAGTTTGCAGAACCACCAGTGACAATGAAACCACCATTTACATTTGTTAATCCTAATTCTTGTAAAACATCAAATACACTAAAGAAGATATCTTCCATACGTGCTTCGATAACATCAGCTAAATCTTTTTGTGTATATTGGACGTCTTCTTCACTATCGATTTGGTCAACACTAAATACATCTTGATCTGAAGCTGAGTCAAAAAAAGCATGTCCGTATTGATGTTTGATTTTTTCAGCTGTTTCATGAGTTGTATTAAATGCTTCCGCAATATCTTCTGTGATGTCTCTTCCTGCCATTTGAACAGAGTCAGCATCAACAAGTTCGCCGCGCTCATAAAAGGCAATCTGTGTAATATCCTCACCGACATCAATTATACACGCGCCAAGCTCTTTTTCAGTTGCTGATAATACAGAGCCGTAATTATAAGCATCAGAATAAACATCTAATACATCGACTCCACATGACTCTACGCATTTAATCATATTAATTAAAATTGATTGTTGGATTGCGATTACGCCAGCTTCGACTTTAAGTGAATGTCTTGCAATTAATTCCTTAGGGTCAGAAACTTCATTATCACCATCTACAACAAATTTAATTGGAAAAGCGGTAATCACTTCTGTCTCAGGGACATCATTTTTTTCTCTAATGCCTTCTAATACAGACTCAATGTGCTCTCCTGTTAATTCAGTATCTTCATAAAATTCAATTTCATTAGCTTCATCATAAACTTCAGTACCGACAATCGGTAATTTTAGAAATACTTCTTTAATATCTACACCAGAAGCAATTGAGGCTTTTTTTATTGTATCTTTAATCGCTTGCTTAGCGATGTCAAAATCATCAATTAAGCCATTCTTAATACCGCTTGTGTAGGTTTGTCCTGTACCTATCACATTAATACCATTGTGAAATTTTTCGCCTACAATTGTTTTTACGCTTGATGAACCTATATCTATACTTACATAATAATGTTCCTCCATAGATAGGCACCTCCTGACAGTTACTTTCTATTTTACACTATGTTTAGTTTACAATACGTTGCGTAGCTTGTGAACTATAAACACATGTATTTGTCAAAATTTTTAATTAGTTTAGTCTGAATTCTTATTTATGTCATTTAACGCACTTTGTAATTCGTCTTTTGCTTTATCTTCTTTTGCGGTACCTTCTTCTAAATCCTTATCACTTTCTGACTCAGAATCATCAGATTGTGAATATGGTATAAATGAAGCACCTACAGACAAATCAATATATCCAGACTTTTTCAAATTACCAGAGTCATCACGTTCAAGTGATTGTGACATTTGAGGGTAATATTTCATTTTATTACCTATTGTATTAATATTTCCTATAATTTGAATATCATCCGTAGTAAATAACTTTATTTGATTCTTCAAATTAGATTTAGGATCATATTTGATTTCTGAAATCATCGCTCTAACTTTAGATGGCATTTCTGCTAAAGCCTTGATAATTTTCTCTTTTTTATCTTTCTCAAAACCTTCTAATATAGGTCCGTCATCCGTACTTGTGCCACTGTAATTTTTTAGTTCTTTACCATCTTCTAAAATAGGTACATATTTATCTTTCTTTTTAACCAACCCCACTACTTGATATTCAGTCACCTTAATCGTCATTGAGTTAGGAAAATGTTTTGTTACTTTAGCATCTTTAATTAACTTATGTTGTTTTAATTTATTTTCTGCATCTTTCGTACTAAAAGTGTACATCCTTGACTTTGAAGTGACATTGACCATTTTATCAATCTTACTTTTCGATACGTTATCATTCCCCACCACTTTGACATTATTAATCTTGCTCAGTGGTGTAAACATATAAAGTAAAATGATTATTATTATAAACAACAGTATCCCAAATATAACATATTGTATTTGTTTTTGTTGTTTTCGACGTCGTTCGCGCTTTTCTTTTAAGTATTCTGAGTCAAACTTCTTTACTTTATCAGCCAATATTCGTCACATCCTTTAAAAAGACGGTAATTGTGCTTTGAAACTATTGATGAATTTGTTGCCACGCTCTTCGAACGTATTATACTGATCCCAACTTGCACAAGCTGGTGATAACAAGACTACATCATTAGGTTCAATAATATCTTGAATTTTGTTGACTGCGTCTTCAACATCTATAGCTTTCACTACATATTTACCTTGGCTTTCTCCGAGTTTCACAAATTTATCTTGCGTTTCACCAAATGTAGCCATTACGCGAACATTATTCATATATGGGATAAGTTCGTCAAAACCATTGCCTCTGTCAAGTCCTCCACATAGCCAAATAATTGGTTGTTTAAAAGAATTGAGCGCAAATTGAGTTGCTAATGTATTTGTTGCTTTTGAGTCATTATAATACTTGTTGGTTTTATTTGAGCCAATATATTGTAATCTATGCTCAATGCCAGAGAATGTTGTTAAACTATCAATAATCGCATTTACAGGTACACCAGCCAATAATGCAGCAAGTACAGCTGCTAAAATATTTTCTAAATTGTGCTCTCCTGGTAACACTAAGTCATCCGTATGGATAATTCTAAATCCTTTGAACACGATATAACCATCTTTGATGTAAATACCTTCAACTTCTTGTTGCGTTGAAAAGTAGAATGTACGTGCTTTAACATTTTCTGATTCTATCAAATGGCGTTGTTGATAATTACAAATTAAGTAATCATTTTCATCTTGATTTTTATATATTTGTTTTTTGGCATTTTGATAATTTTCTAATGTTTCGTGATAATCTAGATGTGCCGAATAAATATTAGTAATTATAGCGATATGAGGCTTATATTGCTCTGTTCCTAGCAATTGGAAAGATGAAAGCTCTGTAACTAAATAATCCTGTGCAGTTACCTCTTGTGCCACTTTTGAGGCAACATATCCTATATTCCCAGAAATTCTACCAACTAACCTACTTTTTTGAAACATATCACCTATTAACGATGTCACAGTAGTCTTACCATTTGTGCCTGTAACACCAATAATAGGAGCCTCAGAAACCAAGTAACTTAATTCAACTTCTGTTAAGATCGTTAATCCTTTAGCAACTGCTGCTTCTAAAATAGGTGCAGTATAAGGTATGCCAGGGTTTTTAACGATGATAGGGTCATTATCTAACAATGTTAATGGATGTTCTCCACCAACTACCTTAATCCCTATATTTTCTAAATCTTTGGCGTGAGAGTCTTGTGTCAAATCTTTGCCGTCATTAACTACTACACGTGCACCCAATTTATTAAGCAACTTTGCTGCTTCGTAACCACTTTTTGCTAAACCAATGACTAAGACATCTTTATCTTCTAAACCTGTATATTTTAGCATTTTAGTGCACTCCCATCCATAATCCGATTAAACCTGTGATTAAACCAACTGTCCAAAATACTGTTACAACTTTCTTTTCATTCCAACCCACCAATTCAAAATGGTGATGTAATGGTGACATTTTGAAAATTCGTTTGCCTGTCAATTTGAAAGATGTTACTTGAATCATTACTGACAATGTTTCAGCAACAAATACAAATCCAATCAATAGTAATGATAATTCTTGATTTAATACAATTGAAATCGTAGCGAAAATACCACCAAGGGCTAAACTACCAGTATCGCCCATAAAGACTTTCGCAGGGTTCATGTTAAATGGCAAGAAACCAAGTAGTGCAAAAATCATAATTATACAAAATAGCCCAATTGAGTTTGCACCTTGGAAATACGCCATAATTGCAAACATTACAAATCCAATAATTGATAAACCTGTTGCTAATCCATCTAATCCATCTGTTAAGTTAACCGCATTTGAAAAACCAACTTGCCAAAAGACAATAAAAACTACGTAAGCAAGTGATAATGGAACTTCAATGCCTGTAAATGGAATATGGATGCCTGTAGAAAAACTAGTTAATTGGAATACTTGGCTTAATATGAAAAAGATAATCGCAATAGCAATCTGTGCTAAAAATTTCTGTTTACTCGATAAGCCTTGATTATTCTTTTTAACAACAATGATATAATCATCGATAAATCCAATCAATCCAAAACCAATTGTGACAAATAATAATAAAATGACCGGATTAGAATTATCCATGAATATAATCGCCAATATAGAAGTTACGATAATACTAATTAGGAATGTTAAGCCACCCATTGTTGGTGTTCCAGTTTTTTTCATGTGACTTTGAGGGCCTTCTTCTCTAATACTTTGACCAAACTTCATCCTTTTTAAGGTAGGTATTAAAACTGGTACTAATATAAATGTAATTAAAAATGCAATTATTGCGAGTAAATAAACCATCTTATTCTCCTTTTTATATATTATGGAATTGTAATATATCTCATTAACACCTAAAACAATATAACATGAGGAAAGAGGCTAGACAAAGGTACATATTAGGATAAAAAGCACCTAATATTAAACTTACCAAACTTTGTCTTGACCTCTTATTTACACCTCATTTATTTAAAGCTGTGTGTTAATTCGCTTTATTTATTTTGCTTCACTATCTACGTTTTCTGCTTCGAATTTCACTTCAATTTTATCATTTTTCTTAAGTTGCTGACCTTCTGATACAGATTGTTCGTTAACAAAGCCACTGCCTTTAGTTTCTATTTTTACATTTGCTAAACGTTCAAAAGCAATGACATCTTCTTTAGTCCAACCTTTCATATCTGGCATCGTAATGTTGCCGTTTGTTAATAGTAATACTTTACTATTAGGCAAGACTTCTTTATCAGCAGATACAGATTGTTTTTCAACCTTTTCTCCATCTCCGATAACGATAGGTTTCAATGACTTAGCATTAAGACTATCTTCTGCTTTTTGAACTGTTTTTCCTGAGACATTAGGTACTTTACTATATTTAACGTCTGACATGTCTTTTGTCTTCTTGTCATCAACATTTAAATATTTCAATGTGTTTTCCATAATTGGGTTAAATGCTTTGCTAACTCCCATTTCATATGCTTCTTGATCATTTTTTTGCGCTAAGCTCATACCTGCGTAAACAATTACCTCAGGATCATCTTTCGGCGCATCTCCGATAAAGCTTACAAAATAAGGATTTTCACCTTCGACATAACCGCCATTATCTGAATCGGCTACTTGAGCAGTACCTGTCTTACCTGCTACCTCATAGTCATCAATTCGATAATTTTTGGCATTACTTTTTTCACTATTAACAACTTTATCTAGTTCTTTACGAACTTGTTTTGCTGTTTTTTCAGTAATTGGTTTACCAGCTGTTTGCTTTTTACCTTTATAGTAAGTATCTTTTGTAACTGGATTTGTTACCGAATCAACGAACCATGGTTTCAGCATTTCTCCTTTATTTGTAAAAGCAGATTGCGCTTGTAACATTTGTACTGGTGTTACAGTTGTAGATTGTCCAAAGGCTGACGTTTTTTGTTGCGCTTCATTTTCCCACGCAATTCCACCTGTCGATTCACCATCAAACATACCGTTTGTACTTTCACCAAATCCAAATTTTTCATACCACGATTTCATTTTATCTGCACCAACTAAATCTTGTAAATGCATCATTAATGTATTAGATGAATAAGTAAATCCTAGAGACATTGGTATCTCGCCCCAACCAACTTTATTCCAGTCAGAGATTCTTGAGCCCATTATATCTCTATGTCCAGATTCATATTTTTTATTAGGATCGAATTTACCTTCCTGGATAGCCGCTGCTAAACCAAATGATTTAAAGGTAGAACCAGGTTCATAAGTGTTTTGATACAAATCATTTGCCCATTTCTCACCAAAGTTTTTACCTGTTTCAGGATTAAATGTTGGTCGTTGACTAAATGCTAAGATTTCACCTGTATCAGCATCCATAACTACCGCAAATAAATCTTTTGGTTCATAATGGTCAACCATTTTATCAAGTGCTTCTTCTACAAAGACTTGAATATTAGAATCAATGGTTAAATGCACATCATCGCCACGCTTCGGCATTTTTTCTTTCTTAGTATTAGGAGCTAAGTAACCCCAAATATCATGAATATATGACAATGAACCTTTTTGTCCTGATAAATAACTATCAAAGATTTTTTCTACACCCATCGCACCTTTTAGTTCTCCTGAATCTGGATCTTTTTGAGCAATGCCAAGAAGATGTGATGCGAAGTTACCATTAGGATAAAAGCGTTCAGTTTCCGGATACAATGTAATACCTGGCAAATTCATCTTTTCAATTTTTTCTTTTTCTTGATATGTTAAATCTGTTCCTTTTTGTCCAAATTCAACTTGGAAACTTCCTTTTTGCTGTAGTCTTTTTTCGATATCTTTTGCAGATATATCTATCACTTCTGATAATTTTTTAGCTGTTTTCTTTTTATCTACAACGTGTTTAGGCTTGTCACTACCTTCACTTGCCTTTTTATCAACTACCGCTACTAATTTGTAACGTTCCACGTCTTCAGCTAAAATTTTACCATTACGATCATATATTTTACCTCTTTCGGGTTGCTGTTGCGTGTTTACTAAATATTTTTCGTTGGCTTTTAAAATTAAGTCCTCACCAGATGAGTGTCCGGTTAGCATGATATAAGAATACCTTAAGATTAACATAAAAAAGAGCAGCCCGAATCCAAGGATGAGTAGGACTGCCCCTATTTTATTTTGTTTTATTGGTATCTTAGGTATTCTGGGTTTTTTTAATTTAATTTTTCGCTTCGCCATTATTACGCACTACCTTTACATTGTCGTTCTTCAGGCTCATTCCTTCATCTTTAGCCTTGTCGTAAATGCGTTCATAAGAAGAGTTCTTTTTAATTTCAGATTCAATTGCGCTGTTCTCACTTGCTTGTTTTTCAATTTTTGTATCTAAATCTGCAATTTTACCTCGAGTATCATACGCATCCATTTTTAAAGATAGCATATATATACTTATCAAAGCAATAATTGTTATTAATCCTATGTATAACATTTTTTCAAACTTCGTTAATTGTACTACAACTTTCTTCTTTACCGTTTTGGTTTGTGGTTTTGTCGAGGGTTGTCTCTCAGGAGAATGTTGTTCTGCTTCATTATATGGTTCGTAAATTTTTTCTACAGCCACTCAAGGTTCACTCCTTATTTTAAAATTTCTGCAACACGTAACTTGGCACTACGCGCTCTATTATTACTATCTGTATCTTCATCAGTAGCAGTAATGGGCTTACGGTTAACACGTTTTAATTTAGGCGTGTATGCTTCAGGTATAACTGGTAATCCCCTTGGAACTTCAGGTCCTTTTTCATGTTCTTGGAACATTTGTTTACACAAACGATCTTCTAATGAATGGAAGGTAATAACTGAAATTCTACCGTTTACTTCTACATAATTTATAGCTTGTTCTAAAGAATCTTCAAATGCTGCTAATTCATCATTAACTGCGATCCTAATAGCTTGAAAAATTCGTTTTGCTGGATGTCCACCTTTGCGTCGTGCTTTTGCTGGAATACCTTCCTTGATACTTTCGACTAATTCTAACGTTGTCTCAATAGGTTTAAGTTCTCTGTTTTGTTCTATGCGTCGGGCGATTTGTTTTGCAAATTTTTCTTCGCCATAACGATGAAAAATTCTTACTAACTCTTCAAACTTCCATTCATTAACAACTTCGTACGCTGATAACTCCTGTGTCTGATCCATACGCATATCAAGTTTTGCATCATGATGATAACTAAAACCTCTTTCAGGTACATCTAATTGTGGACTAGATACACCCAAGTCATAATAAATGCCATCAACTTTTTCAATATTTAATTCATTTAAAATTTCAGATAATTCACGGAAGTTACTATGAACAAATGTCACTTTGTGTAAATGTTCTTTCAATACATTTTTCGCATTTTCAATGGCTGTAGTATCTTGATCTATTGCAATCAAATGTCCATTATCACTTAATTGATTCAGTAAATATTGGGCATGACCTGCTCCACCAAGCGTACAGTCGACATACACACCATCTTCTTTAATATTCAAATAATCAATGGTTTCTTTTAGCATTACGCTGATATGATGAAACAATTCAATTCCTCCATTTAAAAATCAAAATCTATTAAATCTTCAGCAATCTCCTCGAAACTATCTTCTGACTCGTCATAGAAGTTATTCCAAGTATCTCTATCCCAAATTTCAATGCGGTTAGATACACCGATCACTGTACATTCTTTAGTTAAATTTGCGTATTGTCTTAGATTTTGTGGGATATTAATACGTCCCTGCTTGTCCAACTCAACTTCAGTAGCACCTGAAAAGAACATACGCATAAATTTACGTGCGTCTTTTTTTGTCATTGGTAAAGATTTCATCTTCTCTTCAATAACTTGCCACTCTTCTAAAGTGTAACCAAACAGGCATTTATCAAGGCCTCTGGTGATAATAAAACGTTCATTTAGGTCATATCGAAATTTAGATGGAACAATCATACGTCCTTTTGTATCTAATTGGTGTTCGTATTCACCCATGAACATTTATACTCACCTCACCTTCCCATATATATAATTTACCACATCTCCCCACTATCCTCCACTAATTATACAAATTTCACCAAAATTTTGTTTATACAAACAAAAAAAGCCCGATTTATCAATACGATAAATCGGGCTAAATCCTTATGTTATCAAGGTTTTAAGATAATATGATCAAAAGTGTAACGAAGTGGTGGATAAGTGGAGGGACTGAACACATCTATCCCATATTCGTTCATTATTTGTAGTGGATTCCAAATTCTTTCTTGTAATCCATCCATTGGGTGGAGAGATTCATTTATTTCATTAAAGTGTTTCATACTAATTGCATTTTCACGTTCTATGTTTAATAAATAACGTTTGAGCAAATAATCATACTGTGTTAAATGGATATCATTGTTTTTTGCAACTAATTGCTCATTATCATTATTACCTGCCACTTCAGATTTTATTGTTTCATAAAATGATTGTTGTTGTTGTTTCATTTCTTCAATTTGATCAATTACAGTTTGAGATGCGTGTTCACGAATAAAAGATGCTTTAGCATTATGGACACCATTTGTTAAAATGTCATCTACTGATAGTTGATATTTATTGATTACTTTTTCAATTCTTTCATTAATATAGCTGATTCTTAAACGAGGTAAAACTATCGGCATATCTACAGATAACGTGTTAAACACGCCGTGTAACTCTGCCCAATATTTAATTTCACTTGGCCCTCCTATAAAAGCAACTGTATTAAATAGCCATTCTTCCATTAGCGGTCTAGTCACAACATTATTTGAGAACCTTTCTGGCTCTTGTTCCGCAAGCTGTAAGAGCTCATGTTTTGAGTAACGTTTGTCAGACTTAGTTAATACAAATTCACCATTTTCATAAGAAATTAATTGGCGCATATTATCTTCTTCTAAAAATAAATGTACATTTGTATTCGTTTGAATCATTTGATTTAGTCCAGCTGCCATTGTTTGCCCCTGTGTGGCTCTAAATGCATGATCAATAGTTTCATGCTGCTCAATAATTGTTTGGATAAATGGTTTTTCTATTTGACGCAAGTCAGGATTATGCGCGTCAATTAACAATAATCCATAAGCTTTAAACACTTCATGTAATAAAGCTTTAAATATATCAGTCCAGCTGTCATAACGCTCTATTATTGAGTGGCACAATTCTATTAATTCTTTTGTATGATTTGTTTCCGGCTGTTGTTTTAAAAATTGCTTCAATGCATCTTTCAATTGCAATTTGTTTGGATAATAATTAGAGACGCTTGTTTCAGGAGGCTCCATTGTATGATATTTAGTTTTATATAATTTCGCTTCCTTATTATTATACGTAAATGTATGATTTACTTCTTCAAAGTCATGATCTTCACCAGCGATCCAGAACACTGGGATAACTTGTTGATTATATTTGGAAGAAAGCGAATTACTTAATGAGATAATAGAAAAAATTTTATGAAATGTATATAACGGACCTCCAAACAAACCCGCTTGTTGGCCTCCTATTATAACTTTAGCCCCCTGTTGTAACTGAGCAATATTATTTTCTTGAGCTTCACTAAGTGATAAATCTTCCATGTAGTTACTGATAACTGCAGCTACAGCTTTTTCTCGACCATTTGTAGCTTGATCTAGTTTCAACTTATAATTTTGTTCATTCATAGCATCATAATTATAAAAAGCTGCTAATGTAGAATCACTATTTTTAATTTTTTCTATAAATTGATCTTTATCATTTAATTTCGTTGTCATACAATCCATTCGTAATTCTCCTTATGTTACTCTATTCCTAATAAGTATAAAGTTTATATTCTTCAATGACAATTTAACGGCTTACAAATTTTAAATTTTTTCTATTACCTAATACATCCATTATTGTAATAATATCTCTGCCACAGTTTTAAACTATCGGAAACAAAATGATTTATATACGTTTAGAACATTGTTTATTGTACTAATATAATAGAAATAGGTATAATAAAGTTAATACTAAAAAGGGGGAAGATGCTATGTCTGAAGTAAAGCGTCTTGATATTAACTATAAAACTGATGAACTATTCGAAGATTTTAGAAACTTCGGAAATAAAGATTTATATCTTGTAGATGAGCTTCGTGGAGAAATGATTGACGCTAGTTCCGACTCTCCATTTTACGGCGTTTACGTCGGTGATAGACTCGGTGCAAGGATGGCTTTATATAGAAAAGGAGAAGTTGAAGAAGAACACTTCCCTAACTTCGATGATTATTTAGTAATTTGGAAATTAGAAGTATTAAAAGACTTCCAAAATCGTGGTTATGGTACTGATCTATTAGACTTCGCAAAATCTCAAGATTTGCCTATAAAAGTCATTGCTCGTAATCAATCTAAGCAATTTTTCCTTAAACATGGCTTTAAAGATTTAGAGCAACAAAATAATGAAAACCATGACATTTTAACATGGGAACCATAAAATAAAAGGTTGTGTGGCTTTTTGCTACACAACCTTTTTCTATATAATAGTTAATAATTCATCAAATGATTGAATAGTATAATCAGCATGTATTTGTGTATTATTAGTATTCTGTCTTGGATTAAACCAACAGGTTGCAATTGCTGCATTTTTCCCACCGAGAATATCCGAAGTTAAAGAATCTCCTATAATGATACTATTTTTACGTTTTTCATGGCCAATTGTATTAAAAACGTAATCAAAAAATTCGGGCATTGGCTTTTGAAAACCTGTCTGTTCTGATACGAAGACGCCTTTAAAATAATCTTTAAATAAAGACTTAGCAATACGCTTTTCTTGGGTTTCTAATACGCCATTTGTAACAATATACAAATCATGCACTTTGCTTAATTGACGTAATGTAGTTAAAGTATGTTCAAAATAACTTAAAGGCGCATTTGCTAAAGCGTCTCGAAAAACTTGATCGGCATGAGCACCATTGACATTCATTTTATGTAATGCAAAATAAGCTTCAAATCGCTTACTCAATACCTCTTCCTTAGTTAAACGTTCATTTTGGAATGCTTCCCAATGCGCTTGGTTAATCTCTTTGAATGTTATTAAATCTTGTTCATTTAATGTTAATTGATAATTTTCTGCCAAAGCATAAAAAGCAAATTCTTCGGCGTCGTTAAAATTAACCAATGTGTCATCAAAATCTAGAAGTACCGTTTTTCTAGTCATATCTTAATCTCCAATCTATGCTACCTATAAGATTAGTTTAACAATTTATCGAATATAGAAAAAGACTAAGGTGTATACCCTAGCATAATATTGTCTTCGACAAGCCTATATGCAAAATTTAAAACTAATATCGCATCAACATAGCGCAACAAATGATTGTTAGTAACTAATTCATAATCAAAAATCATTTCATATTGCTATCTTTTACCAATTAATTAACAGAATAAACATCACTACTGTTTAATTTATATATTATAATATTTTGGGTAATATTAGCAGTGATTTATGCCGACTCCTGCGGTAATAGCACCCGCCGAAGACTACAGGCTGAGGCAGTGCCCGAGGAAAGCGTGCATAAAAAAACTGCCTACAAAAGTCAGAAACTTTGTCGACAGTCTAAGGTTAAGGTACATACCCTAACCCATCACAATTTTTCTTTACCGTTAATCCATTAATTATACTTAGCAACAATTATTTGTGTTGTAATTTCTTCATTATTTTATCAATATATTTAGAAAAATCCTTACCTTTTCTTTTTCTTACTTGGTCATTAACTTTATGCAAACCTTGTTCAAGTTTGCCATTTTCAACATATTTATTTAAACTTTTTTGTAATTTATCCTTCAATGTCATCTCTCCAGACAAGCTTATTTTTCTAACTTTAATTGTTACTCCACAGATAATAGCATATTCAATTTACAATACGATTACTGCACAATTAAAAAATGTATAATTTTTATAAAGATTATTAAAATAAGGCAATCGCAACCGATTGCCTTTACAAATGAATGTCTTTGTTCATTAACATGAAGTAATTTAAATTACATCTTAGTTTGAGCATAACTAGATGTAGAGAACTTTTTAGTTACAAGTTTGCACAATAACTTGTAACATATTTGTAATATATCATTAATTTCATTGAAAAGAAATAGTAATATAAATAATAAGACTATATACTTACATAGATATACACATTTTATTACATTATTCACAAAATGGAGTTGATTAGCTACATAATCGCATGTACAAAGGTTATAAATTTACTTTAGTTAATTTATTTTTCTACTATAACTAACAAAAATCCATGTGCTTTTGTTATAAATCTAAATTTTCATACAATTAAATTACGTTAATTAAAATATCATCATGAATGTTTCATACTTCACTTCACTATGATAGTTCAGAAAGCGCGCTACTTTTTATGCAAATTACATATTTTACTTATCATATTGATTTTATATTTTCTTAGTAAGTGTAATTTACACTAGAACTATTTTGCTATTCATTTATGCAGTTTCTATACCATCACAAAAATTTTTCAATTCAGTAAAGTTTTTGTACCTATTGTCATTTACCTTCAACTTTTTCCTATCTTGTAAAAACTGCTCAGGTGGCACACCAAATACACTTTTAAAATTCTTATTATACGTTGAATAATTTTTATATCCGTACTTTTCATAGAAGCCTTCAGTAGTTTGAGTTATTAACATCTCCAACGCTATTTTATATATTTTAAATTTCTTGATATAGTTTCCCATAGTAATATTCATCTCTTTTGAAAATAGTCGCGACAGATAACTTGGATTTACATAAAATTGCTGTGCTAAATCGTTTAGTGTTAAACCTTGCTGATAATTAACGTTAATATAATCCAATACTTGTTTGATTACAGGACTCAGAACCTTAATATCGTCTGGATTATAATAATTATACATACGCACATAATTTATAAGTTTTATAACACTAACATCAGCATCGAACCACTGTTGTTTTTTAATTTGTGATATAACTTCTAAAAAATGCCGCTTCAAAAAATCATGTCTTTCTGAGTAAACACTCTTTTCATGCTCTATGTTATAAAAAGCAAACCTATTGAAAATAAGCACGTTCATACTTAATTCTATTAACACACCAGTAAATTTAATGAGTGGTAATTGATCATAAGGTGTAAGTACAAAGATTTCACCCTGCATATATTGAATTGAATTCATATCCTTTTTAATTGCAATAGTACCCGCAGCGACGAAACAAATTTTAACTTCATCACTGTTTCCAAATACTTCCATACAATTAGTATGTATATTATAACGGTAATCTATAAAACCACTCCTCTTCATATTTACTAATTATTACTAAACATGCTTATTTCTTTATTAATCTCACATTACTTAGTATTTATAAAATCACGTCATACGATGATAAATACAAAACGTAAATTATTTTATTCAAGTGTGTAGCTCATTATGCCATCTATATTAAAAGTTAATACTTCGTCCAAACATTGTTATTTATGTATCTTTTTTTAAATTATAGTTTTTAAGACTATTCATATAATAAGCTTCTCTTTATAAATACGTAAATAGCATTCAATTTAAAAGTAAAATTTTTAAATTGAACAGTAAAAGCTCATTTCATCAGTAGATGATGCTGAATCAAATGACTAAATCTTGTTACACAAACTACTCTCCATATTACTTATAGTGTCCCTTTTTTTACTATTGTAATGACTATTACGCTCTTTTCACTTTTATTTGCTACACTGTATTTAGTCGATATATCCTATCGACAAACATTTAGTATTATTGCCAATCTCAAGTTTAAGAATAAACAGCATTTACTCTTTAGAGTTGGTGCTGTTTTTTTAATTATTAATCTTATCAAGTTGCCTATTCATAATGGGATTGTTATCCCCTTTACTATATTGTGACTAAGATGAAAATTACAAAATGTGGAGAAAGAAGGATAATTCATGTCTAAAAATACTATTGTTCTTAAGGATAATAATTATAAATGCAGTAATATTTCAATAAGTTTAAAACATAAAAATACTTATGTAGAAGATGATTTGAGAACGATTATTTTTGCTTTAACAGTTACTTATGAAGATAATACAATTAATGATGAATTTGTGTTATTTTCTCCCGAAATTGATCAAATTAATAACCTCACTGACAAGTTGGACAAAATAGAATATGCATTTTACGAGCTAAACATATCTTTTACCGTTTTTGAAAGTATTACAACTGATATAATCTTTTATTTAAATTTTGATTCTGGATTGAATTACTCAAACAGTCCAAGTGATTCAGGTCCGTCTATACGCTTAGAAGTAGATAAAAATACATTTATAGCATTCATAAATGAAATTAAATCCTATTTACAATAGGAAAGGTACAACTTTACCTAACAACATATTTCATTACTTTTAATCCCCTCAAAGACATAAATATCTATTATACTTATATTCTAATAACGTTAATTGCTATTAATAGTAATTATAATAGACTTCATCTATAAATTTTTGTATTATTAAATTTTCAAAATTGTATGCGTCGATTTCTCGCTTGTGTTGATCATAATTCCAAACCCCATTAACAAAAGCATGATAATGACCTAATTCATGTGCTAAAATTCTTAAGATATTCAAAACAGCATCGAATGAACCTAACTCATTTTCTATACACTCAAAATCATTTAAAGATATTTTAATTTTGGGGTACTTAAATAAATTGTTTGGATACTTAAAATAACCATCGCAATCAATTAAATTCTCATAAGTCATTTTTACTTTAGTTTTAATTGGGAATTTCATATGTTCTGTTATAAAACCTTCAAACAACTCTATAGCATGTTGTAATTTATAAGGTATAGCATTATCATATGTTATCTTTAAACCACTTTTTAGATGTTTACTATATTTAGTATTCATACAGGCAAATTGATAAACCATACATCTTTGTTCATGGTACATTTGCTTTTCAAACTTCTCATAATTAACTATGAAGTCATGTATAGTCATGTTCTCTTGATTAATAATGTAAAATTTACTTAACTGTAAACTTAAATCTTCAAACACTTCAATCATGACATTAGTTATAATGTCTATGTTAAATTTCTTACTATAATTCTTTTTCATATCATTTTCTATATCATATAGGGAATAGTAAATTGTTTTATGATACATATCTATTTGGCAATCGTTCACATAACCGTAGGACAATATGGGATAATCGTGAATTATTATATGTATATTTTGATTAAATTCTCGATATACTTCTATCCAATCAATAAATTGTTTTATCGGCTGAATAAAACGTCGTTTGTTTTTTTCCAATTTAAACTTTGTTTTAATCATACACTACCTCTTGTTTTAATTGATATTATGCTATACATAACGCAGAAAAATAAATAATGGCATGCTTTAATCTAAAAACAATGTACGATAATTAGCAGGTCAAATGTAAATGTAAGTTCATAAAGTAATAAAAACGTTTGCTTAAGTAAAATATATTCACATTGTGACACACAATATATATATAGTACTATTAAGACAAGAAGAAACTCGTTTGTAAAACGATAATTACAAAAACAGATACTAAAATTCTTATACAATCAAAATGGGGTATAAATATGAAATTCAGAAAAATTAAAAGCGATGATTATACTAATTGTGCTAAAAATTTAGTTTCAGCATACAAAGGAGCACCGTGGTATAATAAATGGACTGAAGAAGAAGCGTTACTTAGGATTGAAGCCACTTTGAGTGGCTTCAATTCTAAGGGTTATGTAATTGAAAACAATAACAAAATAATCGCTATGTGTATCGGTAGAATAGATTATTATTTCAGTAATATGAATCAATTTTGTATTGATGAATTCCATGTCATACCTGAATTTCAACAAAAAGGTGTAGGTAAAAATTTAATGAACTCTGTCTCTAACTCACTCAAAGTTGATGGTATAAATAAAATTTTTCTAATTACAGGTGGGGAACTTGCAGAATATTTTTATGAAAAAACGGGATTTATGAAATCAAATGAAGGAAGCATGATGGAACTCGACTTGTGACTAATAATCAACTTTTATGGACTCTTCCCCAGTCACATTATGAAATATTTTTTCGAGTCATATTCATTTAAACTTTCATACTAGCGACGCACATAAAACAACCACCCATTGATCATAATAGGTGGTTGTACAAAAAAACCTTACATTAACTCTTTCCAAAATTATAAAACTATTGTATGTGGTTCTGTGTTCGTATCATGATTTGCTATTGCTTCTACACAATTTTCGTCTTGGGCAATAAACTTAACCCAATTTAGTGATTCTTGTGCATCCTTTTTATTAACTAACACACCTGGCAATATATTTTGTTGCCAAGATTTATTTGCATATCCAAAAAAGATTATTAGCTAAAATATAACATATTGCGTTCTTAGTTGCTTTGTTAGTACTATTCCTCTTACGCTTATTATTTCTAAAATTAGTTGAATGATTGACAACATAACTCATGTTGTACTGATTTAAGGATAAAACATCTACTATATTAGATAGAAATTATAATTATAGTTGATTTATACACTCATTTATTAGTTAAACAAAATCAAGTATTCATTTGCTTTATATTTTTCTGTAGTTATTCAAAATATTTTTCCCAATCGCTATTCAATCCTGATTAGATGAGATACTTATTTTTTAAAATGTAAATAAAGAATTTGTTCTCCTTTAACTTTTATGATACTACTGCCAATAATTGTATATGTAACATCGTCTAGCAAATCTAAGCCCCCGAAATCTTTATTTTCAAATAATTTCGTTTCAGCATCATACCCATCAGTATATTCAATGCAATTAAAATCATCTACATAAATTGTTTTATCATTTTTTAAAATCACTTCACATTTCATTTCTAATCCCCCTTATCTTTAATACTACAACAATACACTGAAATACATTGCACTAAACATAAACGAAAACTATCAATTATACCAATAATCATAACTTCATACCATAATATAAGTGTACATAAAAAATACAGTCTTAAGTTCATATGTCGTATAGGATTGCTCTATAATTTCTAATCATCATTTTCTCAAGTTTGCTTCACTTGAGAATATCTATTCTTTTATATAGTGATTATTATTTTCTATAGTGTGGCATTGTATAACAAAAAAAGAAACCCCATCATAATGGGGTTTCTTTTTTAATTGTGAGCTATAAAGCTCTGTTAGCGTCCTGGAAGGGATTCGAACCCCTGACCGATGGCTTAGAAGGCCATTGCTCTATCCAGCTGAGCTACCAGGACATCACGTTTTGAACACAATAATTATTATATCTAATTCATCTTTATAAAGCAATACTTTTATAATTAAAATAATGATGATTTTTCACTATAAATAGCCATTTTGCACGATTTATAACCTAATAACCCTCTTTTTTTCAATAACGATCATTAAGTAAATATAAATTATAATGCATAGTTACAACCCCACTTACTATGCATTATAATTCGACATTCACTTACACGCTTTTAGAGATCATAATTCAAAATTAATTGTTTCTATTATTTCATGTCGACGATTTCTAAAATTCAAAGTAACTGCATTAGTGTCTTCAGCAATTAACAGTTCTGCATAACTTTCTTCTTCACTGCTTCTTGATTGACTAATACTACCAGGGTTGATGACATGCACACCTGCAATATTTTCATATTTTGCAACATGTGTATGCCCATAAAATGCTAATTGACAGTTTGCTTCAAGGGCACGTTCGGCCAGTTGCATTCTACTACGATTAACTTGATATAGATGCCCATGTGTAATAAATGCTCGGCAGCTTTCACTATTTATGACTTGTTCGTTTTCAAATTCTGGATAAAAATCGGTATTCCCTTTTACTTTATAATAATAACTAAGTTCACTATCTTCATAAGTAAACTCAGAATCTCCAAGATGTATGGCTACATCAGCATCTGGGTGGTGATTAATCACTTCAAATAAGATACCTTTTTCCGTATGATTATCACTTACAATTATCCATTTCGACATTAATTATCATCCTTTAAATAGCGTTGTAATTGGTCGATTGCCTTACCTCGATGGCTAATCTCACTTTTTTCATGCGCTTGTAGCTGTGCCATGGTTTTATTTAAATCTGGTACGTAGAATATTGGATCATAGCCAAATCCCTCATCACCAATTTTATTTAGTGTAATTTCACCTTGAACTGTGCCTTTAAATTGAATTGTTTTTTCATTTGGTGCACTTAGGCTAACGACACAAACAAATTGAGCACGACGATCCTCTGTGTCACCTAGCTGCTCTAATACTTTTTTGATATTTGCATCATCATCTTTTTCTAAACCTGCATACCTAGCTGAATATACGCCAGGCTCACCATTTAAAGCAAATACTTCTAATCCACTATCATCTGCGATTACAGGCTTATTTAAAGCTTGTGCTGCTGCTTCAGACTTTAATTTAGCATTATCTTCAAAAGTAGTACCTGTTTCTTCAACATCGAAACCTGGAATTAAATCACCGATTGGAATGATATTATACTCAGGAAAAATAACTTTAAAATCGTTTATTTTTCCTTTGTTATTAGATGCTATGACTATATCTTTCACTTACTACTTCCTCCTCTACATCGACTACTTCGACTGTAACATTCATTTTTAGCCATTCTGCAATAATTCTTTCGATATGTTCTGTATCCCCTGTCGCAAAAAATTTATGCTTAGGATTTTTTTGATAACCTGCATGTTCGTTACTGAATGTTAGTAATGCACTAACTTCTCTAGCTGTCTCTAATCCCGATGAAATCACTGTTTTATTACCACCAAAATAGTCATAGATTGGCTTATACAGTAATGGATAATGCGTACATCCTAATATTACTGTATCAGCTTTACAATTACGCCATTGTTTTAAAGTTTGATGGATTAAGATGCTCGTAATTGTCGGATCTTTATAGCGCATTTGCTCTACTAAAGGTGCAAATCCTGGACATGCTACGCCTGATACTTCGACATTTGGGTTGATATTCTTAATATGATGACGGTAAGCTTCAGATTTTATTGTACCTTCTGTACCTAAAATTAAAACATTTTGATTTTTAGTAGTCATAATTGCAGTCCTTGCGCCAGGTTCTATAACGCCAATAACAGGAATTGTTAATTGTTCTTGTAGCGTTTTTAATGCCACTGCAGTTGCAGTGTTGCATGCAATAACTAGCATTTTAATATCATATTGTAATAACTTTTGTGCCAATTGAATAGTAAATGCTTTAACTTCCTCACTTGCTCTCGGACCATAAGGACAGCGTTTAATATCTCCTAAGTAATAAATTGTTTCATTGGGAAGTTGGCGGATAATTTCACTAGCAACAGTCAAACCACCAACTCCTGAATCTATAACTCCGATTGGTTTATCCATATATGCGTTCATCCTCTTAATATTAGTAACTACTATTGTAGCACAGATACTTTTTTTAATTCATCTATCTCACTTTATATTACTTAGAAATTTTATATAAATTTTTTCATAAAAAAACCAACACCTGTTTACGCCACAGATGTTGGTATATAAATATTAATTTACTTGATGGTCAGAACCAAAGAATGATTTGAACATATGGAATGAAGTTTCTCTATTCAATGCTGCGATAGAAGTAGTTAATGGGATGCCTTTTGGACAAGCATTTACACAGTTTTGTGAATTACCACATTCTTGTAAGCCTCCACCGCCCATTAGTGCTTCTAATCTTTCGTCTTTTGTCATTGAACCTGTTGGATGTAAGTTAAATAATCTAACTTGTGAGATAGCTTGTGCACCAACGAAGTCATTTTTACTTGTAACGTTAGGACAAACTTCTAAACATACACCACAAGTCATACACTTAGATAATTCATAAGCAGTTTGACGTTTTTTCTCTGGCATACGTGGTCCAGGACCTAAATCATATGTACCGTCAATTGGTACCCATGCTTTCATACGTTTTAGGTTATCGAACATTCTAGAACGGTCAACTTGCAAGTCACGAATAACTGGGAAAGTGCTCATTGGCTCTAATCTAATTGGTTGTTCAAGTTGATCAACGATAGCTGAACATGATTGTCTTGCTTGACCATTAATAACCATAGAACAAGCACCACAAACCTCTTCAAGACAGTTCATATCCCAAATAACCGGTGTCGTTTTTTCACCTTTACTATTGATTGGATTACGTCTAATTTCCATCAGACAAGCGATAACG
Organism: Staphylococcus sp. GDY8P72P; assembly: GCF_016890655.1. Taxonomy (NCBI): domain Bacteria; kingdom Bacillati; phylum Bacillota; class Bacilli; order Caryophanales; family Staphylococcaceae; genus Staphylococcus; species Staphylococcus sp. GDY8P72P. The sequence goes on from NZ_JAFEQJ010000006.1 coordinate 491,995, forward strand.
TTTAAGTTTTCTCTGTATGGAATTTCAAATTCTTCTTCGTAAGGCTTTGCTTGATCATTATCTTGACGCTTGATAATTAATTTGATTGTTTTTTGTTGGTTTTGTTGTTCAGTTGCTTGTTGAGTATCTGCCATGATTATTTACCTCCTTTAGACTTTTGCGTATAGTCACGTTTACGAGGTGGAATTAAGCTAATATCTACAGGATCGTAGGTGAATTTTGGTGCTTCTGTTTTTCCTTGATATTCTGCTAAAGTTGTTTTCAACCATTCCTCATCGTTTCTATCTGGGAATTCTGGTTTGAAATGTGCACCTCTAGATTCATTACGATTGTATGCCCCAATAGTAATAACACGAGCTAATACAAGCATATTCCATAATTGGCGAGTGAAGAATACTGCTTGGTTACTCCAAGTTTGTGTATCTTCAATATCAATATTTTTATAACGTTCCATCAATTCTACAATTTTACGATCTGTTTCTATTAAACTTTCATTTTCACGTACTACAGTTACATTAGCTGTCATAATTTCACCTAATTCGCGATGAAGTTTATAGGCATTTTCTTCACCTTTCATTGCTAATAAGTGATCGAATTTTTCTTGTTCTTCCTGTACACGACGTTCAAAAATTGTCTCATCTAAATCACTATATGATTTTTCAATATCTTGAATATATTTGACAGCATTTGGCCCTGCAACAGTACCACCATAAATCGCTGATAGTAATGAGTTCGCACCTAAACGATTACCACCGTGTTGTGAGTAATCACACTCACCAGCAGCAAACAGACCATTAACATTCGTCATTTGATCATAGTCAACATATAAGCCACCCATAGAGTAATGTACTGCTGGGAAGATTTTCATTGGTACTTTTCTAGGATCATCACCAGTGAATTTTTCGTAAATCTCAATGATACCACCTAATTTAACGTCTAATTCATGTGGGTCTTTATGTGATAAATCAAGGTAAACCATGTTTTCACCGTTAATGCCTAATTTTTGGTTAACACAGACATCAAAGATTTCACGTGTTGCAATATCACGTGGTACTAAATTACCATAATCCGGATATTTTTCTTCTAAGAAGTACCAAGGCTTACCGTCTTTATAAGTCCAAATACGACCACCTTCACCACGTGCTGATTCACTCATTAATCTTAACTTATCATCACCTGGTATTGCTGTTGGATGAATTTGAATAAACTCACCATTAGCGTATTTAGCACCTTGTTGATAAACAATTGAAGCAGCAGATCCTGTATTAATCATAGAATTAGTAGTTTTACCAAAGATAATTCCAGGTCCACCTGTAGCCATAATTACAGCATCTGAGCCAAATGATTGGATTTCTGAAGTAGTTAAATTTTGTGCAACAATACCTCTAGCTGTATTTTCGTCATCCTTAACTATACCTAAGAATTCCCAGCCTTCGTATTTATTTACTAAACCATCTACTTCAAAACTTCTTACTTGTTCATCTAGTGCGTATAACAACTGTTGTCCGGTTGTTGCACCAGCATAAGCTGTTCTATGATGCATTGTACCACCAAAACGTCTAAAATCGAGTAATCCTTCGTTGGTACGGTTAAACATTACACCCATACGGTCAAGTAAATGGATAATTTTAGGTGCTGCTTCAGTCATTGCTTTAACTGGAGGTTGGTTTGCTAAAAAGTCCCCACCATATACTGTATCGTCAAAGTGTATGTCCGGTGAATCGCCTTCACCTTTAGTATTTACTGCACCATTTATACCACCTTGCGCACACACTGAATGTGAACGTTTAACAGGTACAAGTGAGAACAAGTCTACTTGTGCACCTTGCTCTGCTGCTTTAATTGTTGACATCAGACCGGCAAGTCCTCCACCGACAACAATAACTTTCTTCTCTGCCATATCTTGTCACTCCCCTAAATATCTCTAAAAATCAAATTAAATTAAAAAACTTATAGGAAAGCTAAAATCGCGCTAATTCCTATATATGATACAACTATAAATACGACTAGTGAAACCCATGTGAAAATTTGTTGAGATTTTTTAGATTGTAAAATACCCCACGTTACACCGAATGACCATAAGCCGTTTGCAAAGTGGAATGTAACAGCTAATAAACAAACGATATAGAAAATTAACCATCCTGGGTTAGTTACAATGTCATGTACCATATCAAAGTTAACTTCATGTCCTAATGCACGTTGAATTCTTGTTTGCCATAAGTGAATTGCAATGAAAACAAAAGTAATTACACCCGTGATACGTTGGAATAAAAACATCCAGTTTCTAAATGCTGAATAATGACCAACATTTTCTTTTGCCGTAAAGGCAATATGTACACCGTAAACTGCGTGATACAATATCGGAATATAAATCACGACAAATTCCAAAGCGATTAAAAATGGTAATGATTCCATAAATGCAGCTGCTTTATTGAACGCTTCTGCACCTTTAGTCGCTTGGTGGTTAACCATTAAGTGAACTAATAAAAAGCCACCTATAGGTATTACGCCTAATAATGAATGTAAGCGTCTTAAATAGAATTGATTTTTCGTATAAGCCAAAAGGAAGTCCCCCCTGTGAAACAATTAAATTTTGATTTCTTTATTGCTTTTTAACACGCAAACCAATTAAGCAAAGTATAATCATCAAAAAAATGAAACTTACATGTGATATAATTGAATATAAACTAAGCATTAAATTTTCAATACGTTTATATATTACACTACATACAATGTTCCATAATTAAATGATAATATTTCTCAATTAGAAAACGCTTCCAAATAAACCCAAAAAAAGAAACCTCGTTATTTCTTATTGTAACACTAAATAATTGTAAATTGGGCATGAGAATGATTCTCATGCCTAATTTTTTTTGTCACTATTGTCATGTAATGCATCATGTAGGTTTTTCGCAACATTTAGTGGTAAACCACTTTGTTGTAATTCCTCAATTGACGCATCTTTCATTTTTTTAATCGATCCGAATGTACGTAATAATTTAGTTTTACGTTTTGCACCTATTCCTTCAACGGTATCTAATACAGATTGTAATCCAGTTTTTTGTCGTGTTTGGCGATGGAATGTAATAGCAAAACGGTGTACCTCGTCTTGTATACGTTGTAATAAATAAAACGCTTGGCTATTCTTTTTCAATGGTACAAGTTCTGCTTCTTTACCATATAATAAATCTGCAGTTTGGTGTTTATCATTTTTTTTCAAACCTGCAACTGGAATATCTAAACCGAGTTCATTTTCTAAAACATCAATTACACCATTCATATGACCTTTACCACCATCAACGATAATTAAATCTGGTAACGGTAACCCTTCATTTAAGACACGACTATATCTTCTACGTACAACTTCACGCATTGATTTATAATCATCAGGCCCTTCGACTGATTTAATTTTGTATTTGCGATAGCCCTTTTTATTTGGTTTTCCATCAACAAATGACACCATTGCTGATACAGGATCAACACCTTGAATATTAGAGTTATCAAACGCTTCAATTCGAATGGGCGTTTGAATTCCCATTCTATCACCAATCTCTTCTATTGCTTTTATCGTACGAGATTCATCTTTAGCAATTAACTCGAATTTATTCTCTAAACTAAGTTCAGCATTATGATTGGCTAAATCAACCATCTCTTTTTTCTTCCCTTTTTGCGGTTGAACAATTTTCGTATCTACTACCGATTGAACAACTTCACTATCTAAATGTTTAGGAATGTGTACTTCTTTAGGGAGGATATGTTGATTTAAATCATAGAATTGCCCGATAAAAGTATAAAACTCTTCTTCTTCAGTTTGTTGGATAGGAATCATTGTAGCATCACGTTTAATCATATTACCTTGTCTTATAAAAAACACTTGAATACACATCCAACCTTTAGAGACACTATAACCAAATATATCTCTAACTGTATTATCGGTCGAAGTAATTTTCTGTTTCTTCGTGAGATTTTGAATATGTTGTATTAAATCACGATACTCTTTCGCTTGTTCAAAGTCTAAATCTTCACTCGCAGCTTGCATTTTATGTTCTAAATTACGCATTATTGTTTTATCTTCACCGTTTAGGAAATCCGTGATTTCTTTTGTCATCTCAGCATATTTATTTAAATCTACAGGATAAACACACGGCCCCATACATTGACCTATATGATAATACAGACATAACTTATCTGGCATTTTATCGCATTTTCTAAATGGATAAATACGATCTAGTAATTTTTTCGTTTCTTGCGCTGAGTATGCATTTGGATATGGCCCAAAATACTTACCACTGCCCTTCTTGACCGTACGTGTCACAATAAGTTTTGGATGCTTTTCTTTTGTGATTTTAATGAAGGGATAACTTTTATCATCTTTTAATAAAATATTATAACGTGGTTGATATTGTTTAATTAAATTCAACTCTAATAAAAGTGATTCTGTTTCACTTGATGTGACAATATATTCAAAATTACGTATTTCACCAACTAGTCTTGTAGTTTTTGCGTCATGAGCGCCAGTAAAATATGAACGTAATCTATTTCGTAACTTTTTTGCTTTTCCGACATAAATAATTTGATTATTGCGATCTTTCATTAAATAACAGCCCGGTTCCATAGGTACTACTGTTAATTTTTGTTTAATGTTTGCTTGATATTGTTCCACCATAGTTTTACCTCCCTTCGTTACAATTTTAATCATCATATTGCCAATATTTATACAAATAAAGAGCGTGAGACATTGTAAATGTTCCACACTCTCTTATTTAACGTATTAACAATAGCTGACTGTTGCACTGAAAGTCATATTAATAAACTTTAGTGCAGTTGGACAATAAATTACAAATACAGTCCACTTTATTTATTTTATGCTTATAGATGTTTGTCGATAACTTCAGCTAAGTTTTCTTTTGGTTGGAAACCTACTACTTTATCAACTGGTTCTCCATCTTTAAATACGATTAATGTTGGAATACTCATTACTTCAAATTTAGCTGCAGTTGATGGGTTTTCATCTACATCTAATTTTAAAATATTAGCTTTTCCATCATAGTCGCCTGCTAACTCTTCTAAAACTGGTGCAATCATTTTACAAGGTCCACACCAAGTTGCCCAGAAGTCTACTAAATTAACACCAGATTGAATATTTTCATCAAAATTTGAATCCGTTACTTTTACGATTGCCATAAATGCCAATCCTCCTTATTTTCAAATGATGAGCAAATTATAACAAATTTTATTTTCGTATGCATAATACTTGCTCACTATTATTTTAATTCTACAACGGTAACACCGAAGCCACCTTCACTTGGCATTCCATTCCTATATGATGCCACACTTTTATGCTTTTTCAAATAGTTTTGTACACCTTTTTGTAATGCGCCTGTACCTTTACCATGAATAATATTCACTTGTTGGTAGTTACTTAACACAGCTTGATCGATATATTGATCTAATTCGCTCAATGCTTCTTCATATCGATAGCCCCTTAAGTCTAAATCCATTTTAATATTTTGTCTATTGGAACGCTTAACCATTTTCGTTGGTTGTTCTTGAGTTTTTTGCGTTTTTTCTAAATCTTGAAGTGGTAATTTCATTTTAATAATACCCATTTGAACTACCGCTTCGTCATCTCCTGACAGCTCAAGTACTTCCCCTTTTTGTCCATAGGTTAATACTTTCACTTCATCACCCGCAGTGATTTTGTCCCATTTTTGCTTTTTGACATTTTGCTTAATGGATTTAGCTTCATATTGGTCATCTAGACGTTTTTTCTTATCGATAAGTTCATGTTCTTTTACATCTGCACCTTTTTGATCTCTCAACTTACGTAAGTCTTTAACAATTTCATCAGCCTCGTTAGTAGCTGCTTTAACTCGTTGATTAGCTTTTTCTTTGGCTTCATCCATGAGTTGACGTTCGTATGCTTGGTAGTTGTGATATTGCTTTGTTAGTGCATCATGTGTAGCTTGTGCATCTCTTAACAATTCGTCTAATTCAATACGTTGTTCATCAACGCGTTTAGAATTATGTTCTAGCGACGCAATCATTTCATTTATTTCTTGCTCATCTTGACCAATCATGGATTTAGCTTTTTGAATCACACTCATTTTCAAACCTAATTTTTTAGAAATATCAAAGGCATTTGAACGTCCAGGTACGCCCATTAATAATTTATATGTTGGACTTAATGTTGTCACATCAAATTCTACACTGGCATTCATGACACCTTGTCTATTATAACTATAAGCCTTGAGCTCAGGATAATGGGTCGTTGCCATAACTAGACAATCAACCGCTCGTACATAATCTAAAATACTCATAGCTAACGCTGCACCCTCACTCGGGTCGGTACCTGCGCCTAACTCATCAAAAAGTATTAAACTATTACCATTCGCTTCTTCTAAAATTTCGACTATATTCGTCATATGTGATGAAAAAGTAGACAGTGATTGTTCAATAGATTGTTCATCACCAATATCACAAAAGACATTTTCAAATACACTTAACTGGGCTCCATCTAAAGTAGGTATTAATAAGCCTGATTGAGCCATGATGACAATAAGTCCTAACGTTTTTAACGTTACTGTTTTACCACCCGTATTTGGACCTGTAATAATAACAGTTGAAATATCTTCAGCAAATTCAATCGTATTGGCGACAACAGTATCTCTATCTAATAATGGATGAAATGCTTTAGGTAAATAGACTGTTCGATCTTGATGAAATGTTGGTTTTGTTCCTTTAATTGAGCGTGCATATCTCGCTTTAGCTGTTAAAAAGTCAATTTGTCCCATAACATTTTCTGCAGTTAGGCATGCGTCTGCTTCTGCTGCAACTTGTGCCGTTATTTCAATTAATATGCGCTCACGTTCGACAGCCTCATCATTTTTTAACCTACTGATTGTATTATTCATTTCAACTACAGATGATGGTTCGATATAAAGTGTTTGTCCTGAAGCTGATTGGTCATGAACGATACCATTAAAGTCTTGACGATATTCAGCTTTTACAGGTATAACATTGCGATCATTACGAACAGTAACAATAGCATCTGATAATTTCTTTTGATTACTTTGACTTTTGACGATTTTATCTAGATTTTGTTTGATTTTTTGTGTTGTATTTGAAATTTTACTGCGAATACCTTGTAGTTCATAACTAGCATCATCAAACAAATCATAAGCATCACATTTTTGATGTATTGTTTGATATAAATCCGTTAAAATCGGTAATTGTTCCATTTTATCATTTAAAATCGGGAACTGGATTTCTCCTTCGTCTTCCTCTACTAATTGATTGTAAAACGTCTTAAATTGATTTTGTATTTGGATCAATCGTTTGATCACATTGAGCTCATTTACATTTAATACGCCATCAATTGTCGCCCGATGAATATATTGTTGCACTTGTGCCAACCCACTCATACTAGGCATGCGATGTTTATTATAAATTTGGGCAATTTCATCTATTTCTGCGATTTGAAAAGTTACAGTATCAAAATCTATAGCAGGTGTCATGCCGCGAGCTTTTTCTCGACCAATATCACTCATGGCCTCATTTTCAACACTCTGCTTGATTTTATCGAATTCTAAGACATCTAATGATTTCTGTCTCATCTAATCCCTCTATTTCTTCAATTTAATATTGTCGTTTACAAATGACTGAAAAGCTGTGCGCGACATTGCATTAATAACTCGATTTTTTGTTACAAATCCTTTTTGCGCAGTTGCTACCCCATAAGCCATAAAATCTAAATGGTCAATATGGTGGGCGTCAGTATTAATTGTTAGCATTAGATTGGGATGTTTTCTCAACACATCAGCACTTAAATCTAATCTTTTAGGATTAGCATTAATTTCCAACACTGTATTCGTTTCTTCTGCCAAAGCACATAATTGCTCAATGTTAGGTTCATAACCTGGTCTTTTACCAATAATACGTCCAGTTGGATGTGCAATATGTTTAACATAAGGATTACGACATGCATTTTCTAAACGTTGCATAATCTCTGCTTCAGATTGATTAAAACTTTGATGTATTGCAGCAATAACATAATCTAATTGCGCTAAAATTTCATTACTATAATCTAAATCACCATTAGGTAAAATGTCCATTTCTATGCCTGAATATATATCAATTTCATCATATTCAGCATTTAATTGTTTAATTTCGTCGATTTGGCGTAATAAGCGTTCTTCAGATAAACCATTCGCTACTTTTAAACTTTGTGAATGATCAGTAATTACCATAAATTCATAGCCTTTGGCAATATTTGCTTCCACCATATCTTTAATACTAAATGCACCATCACTATATGTTGTATGCATGTGGATATCGCCATTAATATCATTTAACTGTACAATTTGCTCTAAATTTTTATCAAATTCACTACCATCTTCTCTTAATGGAGGGGCAATCCAATTTACGTCGTAATGTTGATAAATTTCAGCTTCGCTTTGGTACTGTAATAAATTACCATCTGCTTGTTCTATACCATACTCACTAATTTTTTCATTACGTTCCTTTGCCATTTGACGAATACGTATATTATGATCTTTTGACCCTGTAAAATGTTGTAACGTATGATAAAAAGCTGCAGGTTCAATTAACCTGAAATCAACACCGATAATTTCATCGTCATAATCAATTTCAAGTGATACTTTAGTTTGGCCCACGGCAACTTCTTTGACTTTATTTGGTATTGTTAATAATGCTTGTTGCACTAATTCAGGTTCATCTGTGCTAATAATATAATCTAAATCTTTACTCATCTCTTTAAAGCGTCTAAAGCTACCTGCAACTTCAAATTTATCAATTTGATTAATAGTCTCCAAATGCGCTTTTATTTTTAGATTTAAACCACGCATTTGATCTATTGGGTATTTCTCTTTTCTAGCACCTAATGCTTTAACCGCTTCTAAAATATTTTGTTCTGTCTTTTTAGCAAAACCACTTAATTCACTGACTTTCCCTGCTTCACATGCTTGTTGTAAAGTTGTTTTATCAATGACATTTAACTCTTTATACAGTTTGGCAATTTTTTTACTACCTAAACCTTGTATTTTCATCAATGGAATTAATCCAGCAGGCACCTCTTGTTCTAAACTATTTAAAGTCATTGATTCTCCTGTTTGGTAATATTCATTAATGACTTCACCTACACCTTTTCCGATACCTTTTAGCTCAGTGACATCGTTAATTTCATCAAGTGGTCGTTCGTCAATTTCTAGACTTTGTGCTGCTTTACGATATGCTGAGACTTTAAATGTGTTTTCACCTTTCAATTCCATATATATAGCAATTTTTTCTAATAGTTGAATGATATCTTTTTTAGTCATTACAATTCCCTCCATAAAAAAAAGATAAAACAAATGACTTTTGCCTTGGTAGCAGTATGGCCGCTTTGTCTTATCCTCCTATGTTTTTATCCTTCATCACCTATGAAAGATATTAAATATTCACAACAAACTGAGATAGTATGGGTAGTTGTGTTATAAGTTGCTTCGCAATTATCGAAGATGTCAATTGGGATTGAATCCACGCGTTAGGGTAAAGTGAAGTAATATATAGCAACGGTACGAGATAAATACTTGCCGCAAATATACTGACAATGACTCCTATTCCCCTACTCATCTTACTTAACTTATGTGCTAATATTAAATTGTCAAACGTAACGATAATGGCATAAAAAATAAGTTTTGCCAGTGATGCTATTACAATAAAGGCAATAATATGATAGAAACGAGTTTCTAGATGATTAAATGATATTGCAAATGTTATATCATAAGCCTGTGTTTTAGGATAAGGCAAAAACAATTCCAAGCGCTCTGCTATTGGTAAATAATAGGATTTAGCAATAAATAAGGCTACCATCGTCGTACCTATATGTAAAACACTAAATGCTGTACCACGTCTAAATCCAATAAATCCTAAAAAAATAATAAATAATAGACTTAGTACATCGATTATCATTGGTCTTTTCTATCTTGGAGTTGTTTAATCTGTTGTTGCAAACGTTCATTTTCCTCTTCCAATTGCACTTTTTCATGCATCACATTAACCGCTGTTAAGATTGCTTTTCTTGTAGTATCTAAACCAGCATTTTTACGGCCTAACTCCTTTAGCTTTTCATCTACTAAATTCGCTACATAGCGTATATGCTCTGGATTATCCGTACCAACAATTGTATAGTGTTGGTCATTGATATTGACGTTAATTCGATTTTTAAAATCACCCATATTTAGCGCCTACCTTTTTCAGTAATTTCCAATATATAGTTAAATTTATGTTTATTAAAAATTATTAATATATTTATCACACACCATTATACATGACTGTAAATTATTTTGTAAGACCTGTATTTGAATTGATATAGAACTGCTAATAATTATTATTTGCTGATTGATAATTTAGTAAATCAGCAAAATTAATTAAATCGATGTCTTTTTGTTCAAATATTTGCTAAATACCTTTATAACTCACTAATACGTAGAATATTATGTGCTAATGTATACTTTTATCTTTCCGTTGAATTGATGATATAGTCGCTAAATTTTCTACATTTATGATAAGATTAACGTTGTCTTTCAAACAATTAAAATTCAAAAGTGGTGACACATTATGGGAAATATCGTACATAAATTAACTAACACTGAAATACAAACATTAATGCAACAAATTGACTTTGATACAGCGCAATTACCACAAGGTATGAAAGCAAAAACAAAGTATAAAAGTACAGTGATATCAATTTATAATTCTAATAAAGTGATGTTCCAAGGTAAAGATGCAGAAGCTATTGCACAACAATTGCTACCTAAGAAAACAGCAACAACATCACCTTCAACAACCAAACAAACGCCAGCAACTTCTATAGCCTATAACCAATTTAATTGTATAGGAAGCGATGAAGCAGGTAGTGGCGATTATTTTGGACCTTTAACAGTATGTGCTGCATATGTTTCTACTGAAAATGTAGCTATTTTAAAAACGTTGGGTGTAGACGACTCCAAAAAATTAACTGATGCTAAAATTGTAGAACTTGCTGAACAATTAGTGACTTTCATTCCACATTCTTTACTGACTTTAGATAATGATCGCTATAATGACAAACAACATATTGGTTGGTCTCAAGTGAAAATGAAAGCTGTACTACATAATGAGGCAATAAAAAACGTAGTTACAAAGTTAAATAGCGCACCGCTAGATTATATTGTTGTCGATCAATTCGCGGAACCTAAAGTTTACAAACGCTATACGTTATCAGCGTTACCTTGTGAATCAAAAACTCAATTTGAAACCAAAGGTGAATCTAAATCAATTGCTATTGCCGCAGCTAGTATTATTTCCAGATATGCTTTCGTAAAACACATGGACAAAATGTCACAACAACTTAATGCCACAGTGCCTAGAGGTGCCAGTAAAAAAGTTGATCTATTTGCAGCAAAACTTATTGAGCGACATGGTGTAAGTTTTCTTGATCATCTAAGTAAAAAGCATTTTGCCAATCGTAATAAAGCTCAGCAACTCGTTACCTCAAAATATCAATAAAATTAAACATAAAAAAGAGCCCTAGACATAAAACGTCTCTGACTCAAAAATAAACGTCAATTTCTATCGAGAAGATATGGAAATTGACGTTTTCTTTATTTTTTATAGCAAAATATAAAGAGGACCAATCCATTTTAAAGGTTAGTCCTCTTTTTGTGAGCATTATCTTACTGTCGCACCTTGGGCAACTAATGCTTCTAAAATATTGTCATGTACAGCATTTACTTTATCATCTGTTAATGTATCTGCAGTATCTAAATAGTTAATTCTAATAGCTACAGATTTTTCGTCTTCTGCAACATGTTCACCTTGATATACATCAAAGACTTGTGCATTTTGGAAAATATCTCCACCATTTTGTTTAATTGTGTCTAATAATTTTGCTGATGGCAGATCTCTATTAATAACTAAAGCTATATCTCTTGTTACTCCCGGGAATCTAGGAATTGGTTCGTAGTTAATATAGCCCACTGCGACAGCCATTAACTTATCATAATTTAATTCAAAGACATAAGTTTGTTTTAAATCATAATCTTTTTCGACATTTGGATGTAACTCACCAATAAAACCAACAACTTGGTCATTCAAATAGACATGAGCTGTACGGCCAGGGTGTAAACCATCAATTTCTGTAGCTTCATAAGCGAATGATAGGTCTAAAACTTCGGCAATACGATCTACAAAACCTTTGGCAATAAAGAAATCAATTGCTTCTTTTTTACCTTGCCATTGGTTAACAACATAATCCCCTGTTAAAATTCCGCTTAAATATTCAACTTCATCTGGTAATTCGCCTTCCTCGTTACCAAAGAAAACTCTACCAAGTTCATAGAGACGCACGTCATCATTTTTACGAGCTACATTATAAGCTACTGCATCTATCAAATGTGGAATTAAACTTTGACGTAACGTCGCATGTGCTTCACTCATAGGCATTAATAAATCAATTGTGTTATGTTTCTCTAATGTAAAGTCTTGCGCACGCTCTTTACTAATTAGTGAGTAATTAATAGCTTGACTTAAACCTGCCCCTTCTAAAGTCGCTTTAATTTGACGCGCTTTAGCTTGGTTATCTGTTAGTTCACCACTCGTAACTTGATCAAACACAGGCAATGTAGATGGAATTTCATCATAACCATAAATTCTAGCAATTTCTTCAATTAAATCCTCTTTAATTGTAATGTCTTTACGTCTTGACGGTACTAACACCTTAATTGTGTCACCGTCACTATGTGTTTCAAAGCCAAGTTGTACAAAAATACTTTCGATATCTTCAACTGTTAGATTAAAACCTATTGTGTTATTTACTTTTGCTACTGTTATCTCAATAGGTGTTACAAAACTACCTAAATCACCTGCTGCAACGCGATCAGCTAATACCGTACCATTGGCGTACGTTGCAAGTAAGTAACATGCTCTATCTACTGCTTCATCTACAAATTCAGTAGCGATACCTTTTTCAAATCTACTTGACGCTTCACTGCGTAAATTCAATTGTCTTGAAGTATGACGAATTGACACTGGATCAAAGATAGCACCTTCAATAACTACATTTTTTGTTTCCGCTGTGACTTCTGAAAAATCTCCACCCATAACACCAGCGATAGCAATTGGTTCTTGACCATTTGTAATCACTAAATCTGAAGATTGTAACTGGCGCTGTTGGTCATCTAACGTGTTCATCGTTTCTTGATGATTTGCATGACGTACCACGATAGAATCAGAACCGATTTGATCTTTATCAAACATATGCAAAGGTTGACCATATTCTAACAATACATAATTCGAAATATCTACTACATTATTAATTGGTCTAATGCCTGCTTTCATTAAACGCGCTTGCATCCATATTGGAGATGGTGCAATTGTCACATCAACTACTGCACGCGCACTATAATATGGTACATGATCTGTAGCATCAATCGTGACAGATAATTGGTCTGAGATGGAACTTGTCGCTGTTTCAGTAGTACTTTGTGGTTTTGTCATTGTCGTATTATAAAGTGCCGCTGTTTCATAAGCAGTACCTATCATACTTAATGCATCAGCTCTATTTGGTGTCAAATCAAATTCCATTACTTGATCGTTTAAATATAATGCATCCAATGCATTTGTTCCTGGAGCGACTGCTTCTGGAAATACAAAAATACCATTTTCAAATGCTTTTGGAACTACATTTTCGGCAATACCAATTTCTTGTAATGAACAAATCATACCTTCTGAACGTTCGCCACGTAATTTTGCTCTTTTGATTTTAATACCACCAGGTAATCTTCCACCTACTGTTGCTACAATTACCGTTTGTCCTTTATCGACATTAGGTGCACCGCACACAATTTGTACAGGTTCACTCTCACCAATGTCTACCGTACAAACATTTAATTTGTCAGCATTAGGATGAGGTGCTATAGCAGTAATATAACCTACAACTAAATTTTTGATATCTTCGGTGTAATCTATAATATCGTCTACTTCAATCCCTGTACGTGTAATTCTTTCAGCCAATACATTTACTGGTTGATTTATATCTATATATGATTCTAACCATTCTTTTGAAATTAACATTACGCTTCACCTCTATCTTCTACTGCTTTAAATTGATTTAAGAACCTTACATCATTAGTATAAAAATGACGAATATCTTCAATGCCATATTTCAACATAGCAATTCGATCTGGACCCATACCAAAGGCGAAACCAGTATATTTCTCTGAGTCAAATCCAGCTTTTTCTAGTACATTAGGATGTACCATACCAGCGCCTAATATTTCAATCCAGCCAGTATGTTTACAAACGTTACAGCCTTTTCCTTTACACTTAAAGCATGAAATATCAACTTCGACAGATGGTTCTGTAAATGGGAAATAACTTGGACGTAAACGGATTTCACGTGCATCACCAAAAAGTTTTTTAGCAAGTAATTCCAAAGTACCTTTTAAGTCACTCATTTTAATATTTTCATCAACTACTAATCCTTCAATTTGAGTAAATTGATGACTGTGCGTCGCATCATCTGAATCACGTCGATATACTTTACCTGGACAAATAATTTTTACAGGTGCTTGGCCATTACGTTGTTCCATAGTTCGCGCCTGAACAGGTGACGTATGTGTACGCATTAAAATTTCTTCAGTAATATAAAAACTATCTTGCATATCTCTTGCTGGGTGAGATTTAGGAAGATTTAAAGCTTCAAAATTATAATAATCTTGTTCCACTTCGTAGCCATCAACAATTTCATAACCTAAACCGAGGAACAAGTCTTCTATTTCTTCAATTGTGCGCGTTAAAGGATGTTTTGCTCCGATAGCAATTTTACGACTAGGTAAAGTCACATCAATTTTTTCAGTCGCTAATTGTTGTTCCAATTTAGCCTCTGCTAAAATTCCTTGGCGTGCTTCAATTGCATTTTCAATAGCTTGACGTACTTCATTCACTTGTTGACCGTATGCAGGTTTTTCCTCATTAGGCAAATCTTTCATACGTTTCATTAATGCACTAACCGAACCTTTTTTACCAAGATATTTCACTTTTATTCCTTGTAATATTTGTTCGTCATTAGCTTCATTTATATCTATTAAAGCTTGTTGCTTTAATTCCGACATTTCTACTGGTAGAGCCATAGTAGTTCCTCCTTATATTACCGTTTCATTTACTTCATTATTACAAAAAAAGACTTTCACCCCTCTGTAATTAAGGGACGAAAGTCTTTCCGTGGTACCACCCAAATTTATGCAATTGCATACACTTGTTAGACATTGGTAACGGAATGTGAGCCGACTTAAATTTCTTTAAGTAACCAAAAAGGTGAAAAAAATTATACATTATTGGAATAATTTACAGTCATGATTATTCTCCCTGAACAATAATTAGTGATAATTTACGTCTTTTTATTGGTTTATATTTTTTTCATTCAAAATAATTATATACGATGTTGGTAGTAAGGGTCAACCTTTCAAATGATACATTAAAATACTACCAGCAATGGCTACGTTGAGACTTTCAGCTTTACCATAAATAGGGATATTTAAATTCTGTGTTGTTTCGGCCAATAAGTCAGGGTTAACACCTTCACCTTCATTACCTAACAATAGTGCAAAATGATTTACATTTGCCACCTCATTAAATGGTTTTGCATCGTTAAGAGCCGTACCAAAGATATCTCCTTGGAATGATTGCATAAATGTATGTAAGTCGTCAGTAACGATTGGTAAATGAAACACACTGCCTTGACTTGCTCGTAATACTTTATCTTGATACGGATCCGCAGTCCCTTTTTCTAAGACGATTAAATCTAAACCAGCCGCATCTGCAGTTCTAATCAATGTCCCTAAATTACCAGGATCTTGAATACGATCTATTAGCAAAACTTGTGTTGCTTTAGTAGTATCATAAGTTGGTTTTTCGATCACAGCGAAAAAACCTTGAGGTGTAACAGTATCAGACAGTGCTTCAGCTACTTTGATGTTAATTTCAAAACATGTTTCAGCATAGTCCACAATTTGGCTATCTAATCGACCTTGTTCAACCATAAATAATTGTAAAATTTTTATGTCACTTTTAAAAGCTTCTTCAATCAAGTGATGACCTTCAATTAATGCCAAACCTGTTTTATCTCGTTCCCGTTTCTTTTTTAATTTAGTAGCTTGCTTAATTTTACTATTTTGTGCAGAAGTAATGTTTTCCATAACATATCCTCACTATCTTTAGTTTTTAAATCTGTGTAAAAGATGTAAGCCATAATTTTTCAATACATTTGTGAGCGCGTGATGTGATTCTATTTTCATTTTATCACCTGAATAATAAACCTTATCGCCTCTTAGTGGCTCATTTTGGTCTAAAAATTTAATTTTATAAGTATAACCACTATGTGTTTTAATTTTATTCATAATATGAAAATGGAGATGCGGTTCACTACTGTTGCCAGAGTTACCTATGTTAGCAATATGTTGTCCTCTTCTTACAATATCACCTACATCTACCTTGATAGAGTCACTTTGCAAATGGGCTACTATGCTATATTCATTTAGTTGATGTTGAATGATAACGAAATTACCTTCTGGATGATTCGTATTGGCTTCACCTGGGGTATTGTCTTTAATATTTTTTAATGTTTGTACTACTTTTCCATTGGCTGGAGCTACAACTGATTGACCATAACAATAATAATTTTCATTTTGATTAGGTGTACCTTGATAAGTCATATCTTCATTTACCATTGTTAAATCATAAGCATTACGCTGATATTTAAAATTAAAATGATGATTTAATAATTCATTATCCCCGCCGGCACTAACAAAATATTCTCCTTCAATTGGCATCGTATAATATTGTTTTGTCAATTTTTGCGATTTATTTTTTTCTAATGGTAATAACACCATACTGACAATTTCATTATATTTATTAAGTGTCACACTAACGCCTGCTTGCCCATTGTCAGCTATCCAAATAAATTCATCTGTTTTATTGACTTTTATATGGCGAAAAAGCGTGTGGGTAGTGCTAATTTTATTATACTCTTTTAGTATTGATTTTAACTCTACTAATGAAGTTACATCTTGAAAATAGTCACTAAAATGGTTATATAACCACTCGAAATCATTTGCTTCAATTTTCTCTATAATGTTCTGCTGTTTTAATGTGCTCACATTGTCACTACCAATCATTGTCATTAGATTTACATATCTAAAAAAATCGTCCAAAAATTATTGACTTAATAATTAATGAACGATTGTGTTGACTTAATGAAGTCATTTACATATTGAAATTATTTTGATACAACTTCTTCACCATTGTATGAACCACAGTTCTTACATACGCGGTGAGATAATTTGTATTCGCCACAGCTTGGGCATTCTGTCATACCTGGTACTGAAATTTTGAAATGAGTACGACGTTTATTTTTTCTTGTTTTAGATGTTCTTCTTTTTGGTACTGCCATGATTTATCCTCCTTATATTCAAACACAAAATCATTAATGTTCAGATTCAATAATCTATTATACTATAGATTACTTGAAACTGCTATTGCTCTTCGTCATATAATTGTTGTAATTTTTGAAGCCTTGGATCGACTTGCTTAGACTCTGACGCTTCTTGTTCTTTTTTAAGTTCAGCCGCTTGCGTTTCGTCAATAACTTCCCAACCATTACCTTCGCGCATCATTTGATCACTATTTTCTGCAAATGCACGCATTGGCTTTTCTATGATGACAAGTTCTTCTGCAATATCTTTTAAATTTATCATTCCATCAGTGGCATCGTGATAATGTTCATCATCTTCACTGTATGAATCAAATCCCTCTAAATCAAAAATTTCTTGAGAAGTAGTATCTAGCGGCACTTCTACAGGAACTAAGGTTCTGGCACATGACATGGTATAAACACCAGTAATATGCATATCTGCGATAACCTCGTTTGATTTAACGGTTAGTTCACCTTCTACCGTAATGGCAGATAAATCTAACAAATCCAATGAGTCTTTCAAATGATCAAAATTCACCGTTTGCTTAAATACAAATGGCTCATCTTGGTATTTTCTTAATTGCGTTATTGACCATTTCATATGGCTTCACCTCTAACAAGCACAAAATTTATTTTAACTTTATAGATTTAAGTTGTCAAGATTTTTTCTTAACACTTTTATATCTGTTACAATATCTATAATGAATACCGAAAGGAAGAAATGCAAATGAAAAGCGTTGCGTTAGTAACAGAGTATAATCCCTTCCACAATGGTCACTTATACCATGCCAAACAATCAAAGTCAATCTCAGGAGCAGATATTAGTGTCGCAATCATGAGCGGACAATTTGTCATGCGTGGTGCCCCTGCATTTTATAATAAATTTCTGCGCACACGTATGGCATTACAAGCCGTCGATATTGTTGTTGAATTACCTGCGTTTGCAGCAATATCTGCAGGCCAATACTTTGCTGAAAGTGCTGTTAAGGTTGCACAGTACCTCAATGTTGATCACTTGTCATTTGGCAGCGAATCTGGAAATATCACAGAATTTCAACAAGTAGCGCAACAATTAACACAATTGGAACATACACCAGCTTTCACCCAAAAAGTAAAAGAAGGTAAAAGTTATCCTCGAATTATAAGTGAACTGACGAATAATAATACAATTTTAAAGTCACCGAATAATACATTAGGTGTATCCTATGTGAGAGCAATTCAACAATATGCGCCACATATCCAACCTTGGACCATTTCACGTCATCAAACTAATCACCATGAGAGTAATATTATCAATCCAACATATGCTAGTGGTACTTCTATTAGAAATGCACTACAAGACAATGATCCAAGTTGGCAGTCTGTCGTACCTAATGATATTCAACAGCTATATACTGCGCCACATTTGACAGTAGAACAGTGCTTTCCATTTTTAAAGTATGCTATCATCACACACTCTATTGAAGCATTACAAGGCATTCATTTAATGAATGAAGGACTAGAACAACGTATTAAAAAGTATATTGGACAAGCAACCTCTTTTGCTGAATTAATGCAACTTTTAAAAACTAAACGTTATACTTATACACATATACAACGTGTCTTAATGAATATATTGTTACAGTTCTATCAAGGTGACAAGCCACAAAATATCGAAGCCGTGCATATATTAGGAATGTCACAACAAGGACAACGCTATCTAAAGCAACTCAAAAAGCAGTTCCCAGAACGTCATTTTGTTACTAATATCAATAAGCAAAATGCACACTTTTTCTCTTCCGAAATTCGCGCAACAACAGTTTATAATTTATTGTCACAACAACAAGCTACCGATTTCAACACCCCGGTAATTCGTACTGAAACTTAAAAACCTACTGTTTACAAAAAACGTATAACTACCTAGTGTGGATGCACTAGGTAGTTATACGTTTGCACAGCTATTATTTTTTAAACTTTTCATTCAATGCTTTTGCAACATGCTCTGGCACAAAATCAGAAACATCTGCTTTATATGCAGCTACCTCTTTGACCACACTAGAACTAATAAATGAATAATTAGTACTCGTCATCATATACAATGTTTCAACATCGCTATTAAGTTTTTTGTTCATTGAAGTCAATCTCAGTTCATATTCAAAATCACTTACAGCACGTAGTCCTCTAATAATAGTTTGTGCACCAATTTCATCACAGAAATCCACTAAAAGCCCACTAAAGTCATGCACAGTGACATTGTCTAAACCTTTAACAGATTCTTCAATTAAAGCCATCCGTTCATCCACCGAAAAAGTGCCTGCTTTACTGCTGTTTTTTAATACACAAATATGTATTTCATCAAATCGATCCGTACTTCTTTCAATGATATCTAGATGTCCAAAAGTAATTGGGTCAAAACTTCCTGGAATCACAGCTTTTGTAGTAGTCATATTATTCTCCCTTTTCTAGTAACAATGTGTCTGTTAGCCCGTAATGATACTGCTTTATTTTATGAAATGGTTCATACTTTATAGTTTCTTTATGATTAAACTCACAGATGATAATACCATGTTCTTTTAATAAATCAAATTTTGCTATTGCTTCTAATGCTTCGTCAATAAGCCCTTTATCATAGGGTGGGTCTAAAAAGATGTAATCAAACTGAATCTCTCGTTTACTTAATGCTTTTAACGCTCTATCTGCATTGTTTTTATATACTTCTGCTTGTGCTTCAATACCTAAACTTTTTAAATTACCTTTAATGACTTGTGTTGCTTTAAAATTTTGATCTACAAAAATAACTTTTTCCATACCTCTAGACAGTGCCTCTATACCTAAGGCACCACTGCCTGCAAATAAATCTAAGCCTAAGCCCGATACTTCATGTAAACTATTAAAAATCCCCTCTTTGACTTTGTCCATAGTTGGTCGTGTATTACGCCCTTCCATACTTTCTAACGGTTTACTTTTGTGTACACCTGAAATTACTCTCATTGTTATCTACACTTCCAATCTCACACCAAATTTTATATAATTTTATATGCACAACGTAAAAGGAGACATATAAAATGAAACAATCATTTATTTTGCTAGGTGAAGGTCTCACCGATTTGTTTGAATTTACAACATTAATTGAATATAACCATCAACGAATTGCAGCCATTGTCAATTTTCATACACCCATGTCGGACAAACAGCGTTCTTCTGTAGCGATAATTATGCATCCAACAACAGAACGACATTTTCAAGCTATGTACATTATGATAAATGCCTTTAATTATCCGTATCCAAAAACTAATAAAAAATTTGAACTCATTAAAGAATACGCAGAACAATATAATCTATCGTTTAAAGGGATTGATGTCCAACCACCTGAAACGTATCATGATTTAGATCTATATTTTAATTATTTGACCAGTGTTTTACGCATGCAAAATTGGATTCCACCGTTACAATAAATTCAAATTAGCGCTCGTTATATTTATGAAAGTTCATGTCTTTCTTTTTCATAAACTTTCTTCAAATATTTGTATGGTGACCCGTCAATTTTACGCACATATTTTAGCTTCATCAACTTGTGTACAATGGCGTCCGCTTCATCTTCATTTATATACAACATGACATATTTTTTTTGCTTATTTGAATGGACGATGTGACCGAATTTCCTAATTTGACGTTCGTGTTTCATATGTTTCAAATAAATAACTAAACTTGTTCTCGCTATAATATCCATATTATTTCACTCCATTTGTTAGCCACTTTATAATATCATGACTTTTTATTTTTATAAATAACAATTATATGTAGTAGTACGATGTTTGGGTATATAGTTTATAGGAGGTTATCTATAATGACTAAATTTAATGTATTAATCAAAAGTGCTTTTATAGGCACAGTGGGAGTAGTTGGCAGTTTATTCTTTCTCAAAAAATATAACTACAAACGCACAAATATGGCTGTCCCTACGTTTTTCACTCATGCAAGCCCTTATATTTTTGCACGTAGAGGCGGTATGGCCGTTCGTCCAGAGCACACACAACTTGCTTTTGATTATGCCAATAACCACAAAGTAACTGGTTTTGATATTGATATTAGGTTAACACAAGATTATCATTTAGTTGCTTTTCATGATAGTGAACTTGACCGCACAACAAATGGTTCGGGCGCTGTTATGACTCATAATTTAGCTGAATTACAACATTTAGATGCTGGATATTACTTTACAGATATAAATAAACACCACCCATACAGAGACCATCATTTGGCTAAAATACTATCGCTATCAGAGGTATTAACAAAATATCCTAATCAATTAATCATTGTACATATCTTAGATGCGCCTGATACTACTAATGCACATCGTATACCTAAGTTGCTCTTTGATATTATCGTACAGCATCACGCACAACACCGTGTTGTTGTTATGAGTCCATTCGTAGAACATTTAACAGCATTCGCTGACTACAATGAGGAAGAGATTGCTGTTGGAGCAAGTCAAAAGGAAATGACTGAAGCATTTATTAAATACATTTTAGGAATAGGACATACGTTCAAACCTAAATCACACTTTTTTCAATTAACACCTCAAATAAACCATACAAAACGTCTAGAATACAACTATATTCAATGGTTACTACGTTTAAATATAGTTCCTAGTTATAGCCCAGTGAACAACTTAGATTTAATGCAAGAATTAACGAAACATGGTGTCCATTCGATAGTTACCGATCGACCAGATTTAGCTCAACGTTTTAATAATATTAAATAAAAAGTTAGCAAACATCTTTGTTCGCTAACTTTTTTACTTAAAAATTTTCAATTTATTTATATCACTGTCTATAACAATTGCTAAATAGAACAATTACACGAACCGCCAGTGGAACAACCACCAACATCTTTTTGGAAAAATGGATTACCTGCTTCAATTTTCACATTTTGTGAAACAGCGTGTGCTAGTTTGGTAATCACTTCGTCAACAAGTGTTTGAAGTGCCATCTCTTTTTGTTTAAAGTCCATCACTACAGGTAACATTTCATATGCTCTTTTACGTTTTCGCGTGTCCATCATTACTGTTTGATAATCAGGATGGTATTTGCCAAAGCGCATCACTTCATCGTATGATTCTTTCGACTTCAAAAATGCTTGGTACAATAAATGGGCTTCATCATCAGCTTCTAACGCTTGCTCCGCTTGACGATACGCGTCATATAAGTCTGAGTTACCAATCATTTCACCTAACATTTCAATTTTGTCGAGGACTTTTACTGTTTCTTCCGTTATCATCTTATATCCTCCTTACTTATCTTCAACAAAGATTAATGTATAATAATCATCCATTACTTCTCCACCCATAGTATTGTACTTAGTGTTCAACATTCGTGAACGGTGAATGTCTGAATTTAACCAACTATGAATCAACGTTGGCACATCATTAAATTCATATCCAACGTTTTGACTCGCTGAATTAAATGGAATTTGTCGTGCATCTAGTTGTTGTTTTAATGCTTCTTCTGTAAATTCTACACTTTCTGAATCTGTTGCCTCATATAAGTTATATGAAGCTATATGAGATAGCTCATTCTTAACATTTAAAGGTTTTGCCCCTTTTAATTTACGCATTTCATTAGTGATTTCATACAAAGTCATTAATTGGTTGGCATTTTGTTCATATGGTCTTTTAGGCTCTTTTTCTTTTTTGTCATTAGCTTCTTCATTTTCCACTGTTTGATACGGTTTGAAAGTTGTTAAAGCTTCACTATCTAAATAGCGAACGCCAACAATTTTGTTAGTTTGTTGGTCTGTATAAACTTGAGCATACATATGATCAAATTTAACTAAAGTTTGTGTTTTCATATCTTCATCTGATAGTTCTAAATCATATGTTTTATTCTGCGTTGAGATTGTTGGTTCTGGATTAATTGTTAAATCTTCAAACACACTCGAAGCATTATCTGATATTTTTAATGGCGATACATCAGATTTTGTTCCAGTAGCATAGACAGACTTGATAACGTTCTTTTTCGCTGAAACTAAATAATACTGATCTTTATCTTTAAATACATATGTTTTAAATCCATTTTGATATGGATAAACACGATCAGCTTGACCATATTTATCTGTTAAATTATTAATATTTTTTCCTATCCAAGTACCTACACCACTTTCAGGTGTTTTATTTTCTGTATCTCCCTTTTGCTGTTTGTAATCTTTATTCGACGTTGTTTGTTTACTATTGTTATTTGGATTTTCTAATACATCAAATTTTAATCTTGGAGAATAAAATAAATAAATTAGGAATAATATTAAAACTAAAGCACCAATAACTTTTATTATTAGCTTATTCATCATTCACCCACCTAATTCATCATATGGTCATTGTACACATTTTATCAAGTCATTAGCAAGAATCTTCATCATGGTTTAACAGTAACCTAGATGTATCAGTTTAGCCTAATAATAATTCGATGACTATTGATTACACTTCAAATTGTACAAAAATAAAAAGCTTAGCCTTATGCTAAGCTTTGAGTTCTGTTAATTATCCTCCAAATGTAGCTTTTAATAGAGAAGTTGTTTCTCCTCCAGGATAAATAACATATAACAATAAATAAACAGCGACACCCGTAATAGCTGTAAAGAACCAAATAATCGATGCTACAGGCCCTACTTTACGGTGAATGTTAAATTTATCTTTAAATGCTGTGATTATTTGAATTATACCTAAAATTGCACCAATTGTTGCTAAATTAATATGAAATACTAAGAAAATTGTATAGTATATCTCTATTGAATCAGGACCACCAAAAGCAGTGTTTCCTATAAAAATAGTGCGTGAGGCATAAATAATAAAGAATATAAGTGCAAAAACAGCTGCTGTTAACATTACTTTTTTATGTGCTTCTATGTTTCGTTTCCAAATTAATCGCCAGCCTATTGCGATTAATATTGCACTAATAATAATACATGACGTACTTATAGTCGGTAAAATTGGTAAATTCATAAGTTCCATCCTTATATTTAAAATTTAAAACATCTGAATTAACGAAACGATAACTGTAAGAACAAAGAAAACAACTAAATAATTCAAAGAATATATAAACATATTTGTTGCCCATTTCGTTTGATCTACATTTTTCTTGAAACTCGTTAATCCCATTGCTAACCACCCTAAGTTAAGCAACGTGGCTAAAATTATAAAAGTAACACCTAAGTCTGCAAATAAAAATGGTAATGGTAATAAACACACTAACCATACAAACATTCCTATACGCGTTCTGTTAAAACCTTTAACAGATGGTAACATTGGAATATTCGCTAATGAGTATTCATCTTTTCTCTTGATAGCCAATGCATAAAAGTGGATTGGTTGCCAACAAAATACAACTAAAAATAGTGCAATTGCTGTCATACTTATATTTCCTTCTATTGCAGTCCAACCGATAAGTGGTGGTACTGCCCCTGGGAAACTACCAATTACAGTATTCCATACTGTGTGACGTTTTGACCAAATTGAATAAAAAGAAACATAGCCTACTATGCCCAATAGACCGATTACTCCAGATGGTACATTTAATGCAAATAATAACGCTTCCCCTATCAGCATCATGCCGAAACTTAACAGTAATAAGTTTCTTTCTGATATTCTGCCATTAACAGTTGGTCTTTTTTGTTTACTTGGCATGATACTGTCAATATCTTGATCATAATAATTATTCAACGCGCATGCGCCACCCATAATTAATGTTGACCCTATTAACATCATAAGAATTTGTGGTATTGACATGAGGAAGGAATGGTTTGCCAAAACAATCGCCAGCCATGAACCTGCGAAAGCAGGAATCAAGTTACCTTGTACAAGTCCCATTTTGATAATTTGTTGTAACTCTTTATAGGTTACACGACTTGTTGAATGTGACAAAGTTTGCTCTTTGTTCATAGTTCCCCTCCTAATTTCTCATATAATATCTATGATAAAGCATATTTAATGCGTTGACTAGATTTAATAAAATTTATTTGTGACACTTTAGCGACATTCAAAATCGTCATGATTAAGACACAATTTATATAATTATTCTTGTTATAATTGTTTTTAAGTGAGTTTAAAGACTATAAATTACTAGTCATTTTATAGTTATTGTACTTTTTGCAAAACTTGTAAATTATACTATACTATTATGTATTGGAAATTTTAGTCTGAATCAGGTTATTTTTAGTGGGGTGTTCATTATTGTTTAAAAAACAAAACCTAAAATGGTTATCCATTTTAGCAACAATTATTATGGCTTTTGTACAACTCGGTGGAGCGTTAGTTACAAAAACTGGTTCAGCTGATGGTTGTGGATCAGACTGGCCATTGTGTCACGGTGCATTTTTGCCACAAAACTTACCAATACAAACATTAATTGAATTAAGTCATAGAGCTGTTTCAGGATTATCTTTAATGGTTGTCTTGTGGTTAACAATCGTTGCTTGGAAGCATATTGGTCATATTAAAGAAGTTAAACCTTTATGTATGATTAGTGTTGGCTTTTTACTATTACAAGCATTAATTGGTGCAGCAGCTGTAATGTGGCAACAAAATTCTTATGTTTTAGCGTTGCATTTTGGTATCTCTTTAATAAGTTTCTCTTCCGTTTTCGTACTGACTTTAATTATATATGAAATTGATCAAAAATATGAAGCTGACGAGTTATTTATCAGAAAACCTTTACGTGTTTATACTTGGATTATGGCTGTAATTGTATATTTAACAATTTACACGGGCGCATTAGTTAGACATAAAGAAGCAAGTCTAGCATATGGTGCATGGCCATTACCATTTAATGATTTAATACCACATAATGTGGCGGACTGGGTTAATTTTGCACATAGAGGTATGGCATTTATCGCTTTTGTATGGATTTTAATAACATTTATTCATGCCATAAATCATTATCAACATAATCGTACAATTCGTTACGGATATACTACTGCATTTATCCTTGTTATTTTACAAGTAATTACTGGTGCATTATCAATGATGACGAATGTTAATTTGTTTATCGCATTACTACATGCTTTATTCATTACGTTTTTATTTGGTCTAATCGCTTATTTCATCGTTCTTATGTTACGAACAATACGAAGTGGCGGTTGATTAAATCATTAAAAAAGAGAAACGCTTTGACGTCGCATCTCTTATACTGTCGACAAAGTCCACCGACTTTGTTGGCAGTTTTTTTGTGCACGCTTTCCGCGGGCACTGCCTCAGCCATTTGGTGATACCAAAGAGCTAACATTGATCTAAAAGACCTCTGCTATTTACTAAAATTAACTATTAACTATAAACAAACAAACCTTAGGCAATAATCTGAACTGACCCCAATTAGTGGGAATAAAATAAAAACACTTTCGTTGAATTCATTTAAAATGAATCATACGGAGGTGTTTTTTCTATGAAAATAATGTCTTATTCAATAGAAACAAAATATAAAACGATTGAAATGAAAGAAGCTTGATATACTGTAAAAGAAATTATGGAAGCATTAAATATCAAAAATAGCACACAGGTAAAAACTTGGTGGCGATGGTATCGAAATGGTGAAACTTATAGA
>NZ_JAFEQJ010000007.1:0-19558 GCF_016890655.1 Staphylococcus sp. GDY8P72P
CAATTATACGGACTTTATCATTATTTGATTGGCCATTATCAATTTGTTCTTGTGATGTATCATTATTATCTGTAGGTTGTTGCTCATTTCCATTGCTACATGATTTAAACAACAATATTACTAAACCAATCAATAATACTACAATGACTGCTACTAACCATTTATTTTTTCTTTTAGCTTTAGTGTTCTCTTGCTGCTGTTCTAAATCACGTCTAAAATCACGTTCATTATAGTAATCTTCCGGTCGATTTCTTGTTGATATATTTTCATTATATGAATCTTTATTTTTTTCAACTCTACTTAAATTATCATTAACATAATCATGATATAATAATTTAAATTTCAAACCGAAAACTTTTATCGAATCTTCATCAGTTATTGTGTTTGTATAAAATTGACTGTTTACTCTACCATGTTTATCTAAAGCAATGATTCTTCCATCATTCTCTATTTTTAAAATTTTAGGGTACTCTCTGAAATCTCCTGATTTACTCATAACGATTACCTCCATAATAAATTAATTATCTATATCTTTATATATTCCACTTTGATAATCTTTTTTTATTCTATATATGGTTTGTCTTGATAATCCTACTTTTTTAGCAATTTTACTAATTGCCATACCTTGATCTAAAAAACTAACAACACGATAATATACTGCCTGTTTATGTGGGTCTTTAGCAATAGGACTATATAATTTGGGTCGCCCTTTATATATACCTTTAGATTTTGCAACAGCTATTCCATCAGCCTGTCTACGTCTGCTATCATTTCGTTCTTGTTCTGAAATCATTGCCAGTAATTGAATAATTAAATTTTTTAAGAATTTATCTAACAATTCATTACCGATAATTTCATTCATCATTGGTAGGCTTGTAATTATTAATCTAACATTTTTTTCTTTAAGAAAATCTACTGTTTTAATTACTTCATCATAATTTCTGCCTAGCCTATCTAATGCATCGACTATTAAAGTATCTTCTTCTCGTACAAAATTCATTACTTCTTGAAATACTGGTCTTTCTTTAATATTTTTTCCTGATTGTTTTTCAGTAAATATTTTTTCTGCACCATTTGCTTTCAGTACTTCAATTTGTCTATCTAAATTCTGATTTTTAGATGATACTCGGGCATAACCAATTTTCAAAATCTCACCACCTTTTTGTTACACCCTAATCATACAATTTAAACCTTAAAAAAACAACATTTCTCACTGACTGATTAGGGTTTACTCTAAATCAACAATACACATAATAAAACACCTCACAAATAAATATGAGGTGTTTTATATGGTTAGAAAGATAACGCTATGCTATTTCCTTATATCCTATAAATTTACTACGACAGTAATAACAATATATTTATAATTTTGAGTTTAAGTGTGTTGTTTTACTGTACGATTAAATAATATAAATGTTAACAAACAACAAAGTGCAATTATAATTGTACAACCAATAAGGATATTACTGTAAAGGTTGGTGGAAAAAGTAATGAATTCTGAAAGGAAATTATAATTTAAAAATTGTGTTGATAGTAATCCGCCCATTATTATAATGCCTGTGCCTTCTGATAAAAAACTAGTAAAATTTAATAAGCTCATACCAGAACCGACTTCTTCATGAGAAAGGCTACTAGAAACTATCGTTGATATAACAGTTTTTGTAAATGAAAGTCCTCCCATGACAAAAATGAAAGAGATGGTTGTTACCCACAAATTTAATTCAACAAAAAATGCAATAACAAGAAAACTAATAGATATAAATAGCGAACCTATAACAAAGACAAACAAAGCACCTTTTTTATCTACTAAGTATCCACCAATATATCCAAATATAATAACACTTATAGTACCAGGAAGAATAACATTGTTCCCAATTGTCGCGGCGTTTATATGGTAAAGAGCTTTCATCATATAAGGAACCATTGAGATAAATCCGGCTACAGTAGCAAATATAAGAGCTCCTGAAATCAATCCAAAAATAAATGATGGGTTCTTCCGCAAAGCTGGGTCAATAAAAGGATGGGTAACTTTTACAATATGTTTAATAAAAATGATAAAGAAAATAACAAAGGTTATTAAATAAAACCATTTGTAACTTGTTGTAAATAACATAAAACTTATGATACTTATAGACATTAAAAGGATCCCTAATATATCTAAATCTCCTTTTTGAGATTCGCCAGGTTCCATGATTTTATTAAGAAAAGGAATGGTTATTAATGTGAAAATAGGTATTATAAGTAAATATGACCAATGAATATAATGAGTTACAACGCCTCCTATTGAAGGCCCTATTCCTTCACCCAATGCAACAATTGATCCTATAAATCCAAATGCCTTCCCTTGTTTTGCTTTAGTTATATTACGTGATACGACAACCATAACAAGAGAAGGAAACGCAGCAGAACCTATTCCTTGTATTAACCTACCTAAAATTAAAATTAAAAAATGTTTATGACCAAAAAATCCAATTAATGAGCCTAAGCAACTTAAAATAATCCCTAAAATAAGTAGTTTTTTAATGCTTACTTGATCAGATAATTTGCCGTATACTGCTGTACCAATTGAAAAAGTTAGCATGTAGGCAGTATTAACCCAATTAGTAATAGCAGGTGAAGTATTAAAAGAAATAGCTATATCAGGAAGTGAAACGTTTAAAACCATTTCATTTAATACGCTAAAAAATGAAAGAATACAGAGCCAAAATAAAATATTATAACTTAAGCTTTTAATTTTATTGTTTATATAGTTCAACTTTTACCTCTTTTGCTCGAGGTGATTGAAGTTTAAGGGGTTAGTTATTCTTTCACCTCAAATAAATTCCCCAATTTTTATATAAGCACTTCATATGAATCCTCCTCTATTATTATGACTCTAATATATCATTTTTTTTATCGTAACAAAAACAATGTCCACCACCGGCTTATATAAGACAAGTTAAATAGTTAGTTAACATAATAGGTCGTTATCAGAACTACACAAACATCTTCTGTAAAAAACCTTTTTTGCGTTGTTTTAATACACCAATTTTACTCGATTGTTTTTCTATTAATTCATCTAGTTCATTGAAAAAATCTCCTATTTTTTCTTGTTCAGAATTTTTTGGCACCATCACTTTGAGCTTATCAAAACCTGACATTCGAAGAGATTTAACTGTTGATCCAACAGCATATTTTAAGAAATGATTATTTTGTAATGACAGATAATAGTAAAGATAATTATTATTAATATTAATATCGTAAATACTATAAGCTCTTTGATGTAAGGAGTATTTCCCACTAAAGTATCTTGGTAAAAATTTACTTCCTTCACCTGGATATATAATCGCTGTTTCATCAAAATCAAAAGTATTTAAATATTTAACTTCTACAGAGCGGTCAAAAAATTTAAATTTTCCATCTTGTATATTATCTTGAACATTTTTACTTCCAGTCTTAACTTTAGCTATTTGCATAAGTTTTTTTATTTCCCATTCTGGATAATCATTCCCATTCTCATCTTTAAATCTTAATTCCTGTGAAAAAATCTTTTGCATATATCCCTTTTTCTGTTCTTCTAATTTCGCTAACTTTTGTTCCTCTAATTCAATTTGTCGGTCAAGTTTGCTGAAAAATTCACCGATTTTTTGTTGTTCCTGTTGTTCAGGATAATTAATTTCTACTTTAGCTATTTCATTCTTGTTAATTTTTTTGGGAAATGCTATATGCAATGTCTTTCTCCATAATTCATTTTGAACTGATTGAGAACGAATTAATGATTCTAGAAAATAAGAATTTAATTTCTTTGGTTTTAATAATGCTAAACTTACATAGTAGGCTAAATATTCGTTTGTTTCTACAACATTTGGTGTCCCAACATCTCCTATACGAGTCATTAAAACATCACCGAATTCCGGACGAATTTTAAATTCCTTTTCAAATGCTTCTTTAGAAATAAATTTATTAGAATTTAAGGTTTTTATATTTTCAACAGATAGAAATTTAATACCTTCACTTGTATATTTCGGTGTTTGATGAGTTCCATCATAAACATTCGCAACAGTTCCTAATTTACTATTTTCCCACTCCCCTTCAAACTCTGGGAATCTTAATTCTGGTACATTCTTCAGTTCATTAGTCATGTGTCACCACTCCTAATTCTTTTAAGAAGCCTTCTATTTCTTGCTCAACTGCTTTAATTTCATCATCGATACTATTTAAGTCTTTTTGAACTTGTTCTAAATCAATAGGTTCTTCTTCTTCAAATGTATCGACATATCTTGGAATATTAAGGTTATAGTCATTTTCTGCGATTTCTTCTAAACTTGCCGCATAACTATATTTATCTAATGTTTCGCGGTTTTTATACGTTTCAACAATTTTTTCTACATCTTCGGTTGTTAAATGGTTTTGATTTTTTCCTTTTTCAAATGATTGCGAGGCATCAATAAACAGTACATTATCATCAGCTTCACGACATTTTTTAAATACTAATATGCTTGTCGGTATCGATGTCCCAAAGAATAAGTTGGATGGTAAACCAATAATTGCGTCTAAATAATTTTTTTCTTTAATTAAATACTGACGAATAACACCTTCAGCTGCGCCACGGAATAATACACCATGTGGTAAAACAACAGCCATTGTGCCATTATCATCTAAGTGGTAAATCATATGTTGAATGAATGCAAAATCTGCTTTTGATTTAGGTGCTAATTTCCCATAATTACTAAAACGTGGGTCTTCTAAGAATTGTGGATCTGAGCTCCATTTCGCACTATAAGGTGGATTTGCAACAACAGCTTCAAAACGTTCGTCTGAAATAGCCGGATCTTCTATCGTATCCCCATTTTCAATCTTAAAATTCGCATAGTTAACATCATGTAATAACATGTTCATACGAGCTAAGTTATACGTTGTACTATTGTACTCTTGACCATAATATTGACGTACATTAGCTTCACGCCCAACACGAAGGAGTAATGACCCCGATCCACATGTAGGGTCATAAACGCTCTTAATATCTTTCTTATTTGCGGTTACAATTTTAGCTAAAATTGTTGAAACTTGTTGTGGTGTATAGAATTCGCCAGCTTTTTTACCCGAGCTTGCTGCGAATTGACCAATTAAGTACTCATAAGCATCACCTAACATATCGATTTCCATATCACTATGAACAAAAGGTAATGTAGATATCTTCATCATTACTTTTGAAATCAATTTTGTACGTGCAGCATTAGAGTTACCCAAACGTGAAGAATTAAGGTCTAAATCATCAAATAAGTGAATAAAGTCATCTTCACTATCATGACCCCGTGTAGAATTTTCTATGTTTTTAATCGCATTGCTCAGGTCTTCCATTTCAAAAGCTTGTTTCTCAATTTTTTTAACTAAGTGACCAAATAGATATTGTGGTTCAATCACATAACCAATACGTGAAATAAATTCTTGTTCTAAGACGGGTCTATAATCTTCATCTGCCATCGCAGTTTCATAATCTATATTGTCTTCAGCTAAGAGTATTTGTGCTTGTTCTTCAATTTTTTCACTTAAGAAACGATAAAAAATCATACCTAAGATATAGTTTTTAAACTCGTTGGCATCCATATTGCCACGTAAGTCATCAGCGATAGACCATAGATTTTTTTGTAATTCAGCTTGTTGTTGGCGTTGTTTTTCCGTAATAGACATTTAATTGTCCTCCTTGAATAAAGTGTTAGATAAGAATTGCTTTTTTAATCGACTTTGCCTTTGTTTTAATACGTTTAATTGTTTTTCTTTAATACCAATTTGCCCAATCAACCGTTGTCGTTCAATTGAAGGTAAGGTAATATAGAGTGATTTTAACTGTTGATGTGTTAGTTTTTTTATTGTTGAGCCACCTTGCATATATTGCTTATATTGTGATTGTACCTCTGGTGCTAGTTGAAACCAATAGACTAAAAAAGCAGGTTCCAATAAGTCTGAAGTAACTTCAATTTTTGTATAGTTATAAGGTAAAATTGAACCATCGTGTCTTGAGCTCACTAAGGTGCACTCACCTGTCATCATACTTAGGACAATATCATCTTTACGTACAACGGTTGCTCTTGATGTATCTTTTAATTTGATGACTCTAGGTTGATATGTATCATCTATGGTTAACCCTAAATCTATATCTAACATATTTTGATCATATACCATATAACGATTCCCCAGGTCACTCTCATCAACTTCTAAGCGCTGTATTAATGTGCCACTTTGATAATTAACATAATCTTTTAACATACCAGACCTCCTGTAGTTTTGTTTTTCTACAAAACAAATGTAGCATGATTTCAAAATAAAAACAAGTGTAGTTTTTTAAAACTACACTTGTTTTTATTAAACACTATATTTTTTAACCATATCTTTGATAAATGATTTAACACGCTTTATTTTTTTAGTACGTATTAAAAGGCCGCCAGAAACGCCTTCTTCAATTAAGTTATTATTTAAATGACCACTAAATTCAAATTCCTTAACTAACGATTTCAATAATTCTAACGGATAATCTGTTTCCTCAGAAAATTGTTCCAGCTCTCCGACCTTCACTTTAGATTCATAATTATAATAAGCATCATCAATTGAATCACCTTCATTTAAGTTTGGTACGACTTTATCTAGGAATGTTCGAATTAAATCGGATTTCAATCTCAATTGGTCATCGTCAGCTTTATCAAGCACTTTACGAATCTCTTTAATGTCTTTTTCTTGTTGTTCTGTATCACTTAAATCAATTTGATTTAATAAATCTAAAATATACTGAACATTAATCAAATCATTTCGTAAAATCTCAATATTAAAATCAATATTGTCTAATATAGATTCTCCCTCTAGAGTTTCTTTATCAGGTCGCATCACTTTATCATAGATATCTAAATATTTACCTTTATAATCTTCATATGTTTGTTCATCAATACCTAACATTTCCTTATCAAATGCAAATTCATCAAACGTTTTTAACTTTTGCATATGCTTGGCTAACTCACGATATGCGATTACAAAATCACGCTGATCTTCTTCTCTTTCTAATTGGTCTACGGCTTGAGGTGTTTCAGCTAATTCAAATAGTTCGATCAGAGCCTGTTTAAATTTCGTTAAGTACGCTTGGAACGATAAGCTCAATACCGTATCGGTATTGTCTGTTTTAGAGAAAAGCTCAATAGCCTCATCCGTTTTTTCTTTTAAGTTTCTATAAGCAACAATATTTCCATAGGGTTTCGTTGGCTCTTCCACACGATTGGTACGTGAGTAAGCTTGAATAAGCGTATGATGTTGTAAATTACGATCAACATATAACGTATTCAATTTTTTACTATCAAAGCCTGTTAAGAACATATCGACAACAATAAGAATATCTAATTTTTGATTGGGTAATCCTTTTTTGACACGGTTTGATACATCATTGAAGTAACCATCAAACGTATCCGTTGAGAAATTTTTATCAAAGGTCTCATTATACGTTTGAATGATACCTTCTAATATATCTCTTCTTGTTTGTTCATCCATCGTATCATCTATGGCTTCGTTATCTTGATAACTGAATATTGTCGTGACATTAAGGTTATGTACACCTTGTTTCTTCAATTTTTGGAAAACACGATAATATTGAATCGCCATTGGAATACTTTGAACGGTCAACATACCTGTGTACATTTGATCACGTGTTTTTTTATTATGATTCGCAATAATATGTTCTGCTACTTTTTGAACACGTTCGTCTGCCATCCATATTTCAGCTTCATTAATTTTATTAACATAACCATCTTCGATAATTTTTTCACTACGGTCAAACGTATTCATATATTCAACAGAAAAACCTAGCACGTTACCATCTCTAATCGCATCTTTGATTAGATAATGGTGTAGACATTCTCCAAAAATATCCGCAGTCGCGCGTCCATCTTGACTCGCATTCTCTTCAAATCTAGGTGTTCCCGTAAAACCAAAGTATTGGGCGTTTCCGAAATGTTGTCTGATGATACGGTGCATTGAACCAAATTGTGTTCGATGGCATTCGTCAATAATAAAAACGACTTTATCTTCTTTATAACGTTCCATTGCTGGATGTCCTGATTTAATCGCATTATCCATTTTTTGAATCGTCGTAACAATTAGTTTCCGTGTAGGATCATCCATTTGTTTGAGTAACTTTTTAGTATTGAACGTCCTATCAACAGAATCTGACTCAAACTTATTAAATTCCCCTAAAGTTTGACCATCTAGGTCTTTGCGATCGACTAAGAATATAACTTTCTTAATATCTGGTTCTTGCGCTAATATTTGACTGGCTTTAAACGATGTGAGGGTTTTACCACTCCCTGTTGTATGCCAAATATAACCATTGTTATTTGTTTCTATAGCTCGATTTAACAAAGCCTCTACAGCATAAACTTGATACGGTCTCAAGGCCATTAATATTTTATCTGTTTCATTAATAATCATATAACGGCTAATCATTTTAGCAATATGGCACGGTTCTAAGAAAGATTCAATAAAATCTTTAAGCACATTAATACGCTCATTTTTTTCATCGCTCCAGTAGAACATATGACTTTTCATGATTTTTTGATCGCTATTCGCGTAGTAGCGTGTTTCCATTTTATTACTCACAACAAACATTTGTATGAATCTGAATAGCCCTGTATAGTTTTGACGGCGATAACGTTCAATCTGATTAAAAGCTTCTGTAATCGCAACGCCACTACGTTTAAGTTCAATTTGAAC
The DNA here is from genome assembly GCF_016890655.1 of Staphylococcus sp. GDY8P72P. Classification (NCBI taxonomy): domain Bacteria; kingdom Bacillati; phylum Bacillota; class Bacilli; order Caryophanales; family Staphylococcaceae; genus Staphylococcus; species Staphylococcus sp. GDY8P72P. Next base: position 8,728 of record NZ_JAFEQJ010000007.1, read on the forward strand.
CAAAGGTAATCCATTAATTAAAACAGTTACATCATAACGACTTTTGTGTGTATCATTTACACTCACTTGATTTGTGACTTGAAATGTATTTTGACACCACTTTTTTATATTCATTAAGCTAAGATAAACTTTTGTTTCATCGTCACGTTCTAGTACGTATTTATCCCTTAATATTTGAGCGCTTTCAAATACGCTTTTATCACTTATATCAATCATGATACGTTTAAACTCACTATCTGATATAGGCGTACCCTCTAACTTATCTGCATTTCGTTCATTTAAAATACGTCTAAAATTCTCTTTTAATTGTGTTTCGTTGCGCAATAATACACGCTCATACCCCAAATCTTGTAGCTGTTTAATCACATTTTCTTCTAAACCATATTCACTTTGGTATCCCAAATTAATCGCTCCACCCTATTAAATTTAAGTATAATTAAATATTAACATATCAAAAATTAAATATATGATATAAAAAACGCTGCAAGTTCTTTAACTTGTAGCGTTTTTTTAATAAATATAGATTTTAAAACAATAATTAGCTACCAAATAAACGGTTCCAGAATCCTTTTTTTTGTTGCGTTTCTTCACTTTTTTCTTCAATATCACTATCATTGTCATTTGAATTAGATAGATCATCTTGTGTACTTTCATGACTTTGTCTCTCAGATATATCCTCATATTGCATCTCTGATTCTTGGTCTTGATTAATGTTTACAGAATTAGTAGTATCTGTAGTTTCTTGTACATCAACGTTTTTTCTATCGTTATTAGATGTATCAAGGGGATAATTAAGGTGTCTCTCTTCCTCTAATTGGTTTTCTAGTTTTTGAATTTTTTTATTGCTTTCTAAAGCTAATATTTGTTGATTTTCAAGCAACTTTGATCTTTCCTGTAACTCTTTTCTATAGAATTCTAATGTTGTTTCATGACGACTTTCTTGTTTTTCAATTTGCCTATTTAAGGTGTCAATTTGATGTTTAAGTATTTCTATTATCTGAGCATCATTTTCAGACTCAACATTATCCGATTCATTATTTTTTATATCCGCTGTATTACTTTCGAAACCATATTTTTTTTTATTTTCATTTACCCTTTGAATGATTCTTTCTATATCAGTATCGTCTTTAATAAATGAAGTATTTTCCTGTTTTATTGTCTCTATATTTAGTCGTTTAATATTATTAAAAATTGTTTGCTTACTAACCTTTAATTCCTCACTCAACATTTTCACACTTTTCATACAATCAAACCTTTATAAATAGTTTGTCAAACCTTTATACCCTATTATATAACTGTAACCACTGAAATACAAATATACATTAAGGAAAACAAAAAATAGCTTATCAATGTTTTATCTAGGGTTAATAAGATTTATCAATACTTTGTCAAACCTTTATCAACCTTTGACAATCGTCTATCTTCTCCTTTTACAACCCTATTTAAAGTGCTATAATATAATTAACATATCAAAAACCCCCAACTACTGGTAATAGTCGGGGGTTGGTAATAAAACGTTATAGCACGTTTGTTTAATATCAAATTTATACTTGTATTATATAATGAATAACATCTTAGTGCAAGCGCCTAAATCTTTAAATAAATGTAAAGCTATATAAAGCGTTTTATTACCTCTTACCAAACTAAATTTCGGAAAGAGGTTTTTATTATGTCAAATTTTAAAAGAATTACAATACAAGAATTTGAACAAGAAAGATTTTATAAACTATATAAATTTTTATTTGAAGATGATTATTTTAGAAAGCTTAGTGACTCTGCAAAAATTGCTTACTGTATATTTAGAGACCGATTCGAATTATCTAAAATAAATAATTGGATTGATCAAAATGGCAATGTATATTTAATATTTACTACTAAAGATTTATGTAATCTTTTAAATTGTGGAACTCAAAAAGTAACTAAAATTAAAAAAGAATTAGAAAGTTTTAATCTTTTAGAACAAGAAAGAATGGGGTTAAACAAACCAAATAAAATATATATACTAGAGCCCAAAAAACCATCTAAACTTAATGATATCAAGGAATTTCGAAAATCAAAATTCCAGAGTGATGAAAATCAAAATTCTGGAATTTTGAAAGTCAAAAAACAAGAATTTCGAAAATCAAAATCAAATGATACTAATTTAAATAATACTGATTATATAGAGACTGAGCATAATGATATGAATGACCTGAATGATACCTACAACAATATTTCAATAGACCATACTCATTCAAATCAGCCAAATCAATTTTTAAATAACTTTGGTAATCAAGATGATAAAGAAATACTACTCCAAGAGTTCCCAGATCAACTTACGTCTTATTTATTAAATTACAGTTATACAGATTTAGAAATTATAAAAAGTGTAATTCTTAAAGCTAAAAAATCATTTAATTCAAACCATGATGATACTTACTACATGTTAGAACATATTGAAGATGAAATATTAATAGCTTTAAAAAGAGTAAAAAAAGCGATACATGATAGAGGGGTTAAAGGCCAAAAGGAAACGATCAGTTCGATGCAAGGGTACTTAATGCGAACAATTTTAAGTGAACTTGAAGAAAGCTATTCAGTCGATATGAGAAGACAAAATATGGCGAAATATAATATTTTTAATCAGTAAATTAAATAAGCTTGCAGCAATCAAAGAGACCTCAAAATATTCGGTTAAGTCATCGGATTATTTAACCGGAGATAGTGAAAAAGATTCAGAAATTGTTAGTGACTTAGAAAAAGGTTTATACCGAAAACGTATGTTGAGTTATGGTGGATTGCTTAAACAAAAACATAAAATTTTAAACTTAGACGATGCCGAAGATGGTAATTTAATTAATACAAGTGACGAAGATAAAACGACAGACGAAGAAGAAAAAGCACATTCAATTACTGCAATTTGGAATTTTGAAAAACAAAATTATTATTTAAAAATTGTGAAACGTTAGCTAAAAAGCTAGCGTTTTTTTATGTATTTTGCCCCTGCAGGAACTATAGCGTTTAACCAGCATGGTTACCCACTTTTTATGCCAATTTTTAAATTTGCATGTAACTGGGCAGTGTCTAAAAAATTAGTCACTGGTTTTGATCAAATTTTAGTTTGTAGAATTAGAATATATTTATTCGGCTCATATTTGCGTTTTAAAAGCTTATGTAGGTTTTTAGGTATAAAACTATATGTTTTATGCCTAAATCTTTAAAATACCCCCTTAAAATTCAAAATAAGGGTATTTAATTTTTTAATAAGTCTTGTGATAAAGTTTTGCCAAAAAGGAGATAGAAAATGCTTATATTTTTATTTATTTTGATTTGTGGTCTTTTAGGTTATTTCTTGATTAATCGTTCTAGAAAAAAGTAGACGACGCATTTATGCCGAGAAAATTTATTGAAGTTGAGAAGAACCCTTAACTAAACTTGCAGACGAATGTCGGCATAGCGTGAGCTATTAAGCCGACCATTCGACAAGTTTTGGGATTGTTAGGGGTTCCGAGGCTCAACGTCAATAAAGCAATTAAGTATATGAAAAATTGTTTTGGGTATGTTATATTTTAATAGTTAGGCGCCTAACTAAATGTGGGGAGTGTTCTTTTTGGATGAATTTTATTTAATTGATAGTCCGTCTTTTGAGAAGTTGAAGGATTTAAAAAATGAATATAGTAATTTGGATATTACTTCAGTTTTACTTTATTTAGAAATTCAAAAAGCGTATAAAAAAATGAAATTGAACCATGATGTGTTTTTACAGAAATTCGATTTATCTGAATCTAAATTCACAATCATGATGTTATTATCTTATGAAAAAGATATGACGTTATCTCCTTCAAATTTGTCTGAAAAAATAGGTAGCAAGAAATCTACTATAACAGGAGTTTTAAAGGGTTTAGAGAAAAACGGGTTAGTTGAAAGAGAAGTTTTATCTCATGATAAGAGGACAAATTATGTTCAATTAACAGATTTGGGGTTGAGGAAATTAAAAGAATTTTTGCCTTATAACTATGAAGTTGTTTCAAAGGTTTTTGAAGTTTTTAGCGAACAAGAAAAAGAAGAATTTTATAGATTAGCGAATAAACTTAAAAATAATTTAGAAAAGGATGATCTATTTTGAATAAAGTAGAATTTTTAGAAACGTTTCTAAGTCTGTATATTAATCATCATGAAGTTCTTAAAGATATGGAAAACGGAACAGGCAAATATGTAATTATTGATGTTCGAAACGCACCTAAAAAAGTTAAAAAAGATAAAATTAAGAATTCTGTTGAAATACCTGCTAAGGATTTAAAAAATCATTTATCTAGTTTAGATAAAGATAAAATATATGTAGTTTATGATTGGACTGGCGGTACTATTTTAGGTAAGGCAGCTTTATTAGATTTTTATAGGAATGGATTTGAAGCATATGAATTAGCTGGGGCTTTAGAAGGTTGGAAAGGTATGAGTTTGCCTTTAGAAGATGTTGAGTAGTTTCTTTATTAGATTCCTTTTCATTTAGAAAAAGGAATCTTTTTTTGAAACGAGTTTCTTCTTGTCTTGAGTCTTATTTAGCTCATATTTGCGTTGTAAGGTTTAAAAAAATAAAAAGCGTTATTTTGAGTAAGGGAAAAATAAACATGCTTAAAATACCCCCTTAAAATTCAAAATAAAAGTATGCATAAAAATGTATATTTTGAAAAAATAACGCAGATTTGAGAATTTAAAATTGAAATTGGGAAATCTTGGAGAAGTTATAATTTTATAATCGCCGATATAAAAGTCTTGTAAAGAATCTGAATACAAGTTCTGACGATGCCAGGAAACTTTTATACAGGTTATACATTTTAAAATTGGAATATGTGTCTTAGGCGTATGATCTGTTTGGTTTTAACATGGCTTAAAAGAGATGTATAAAGCATAAGAAGACACCTCAGCTATGCTGAGTGACACGTAGTGGCATTGTGTCCCCTTATGCTCTTAGGAGAGAATCTGAAAAGAATCTGGATATTTAAAAAATAAAGTGAAAAATGAATAAAAAAATTATTGACCATCTTTGACCTTTATGTTATATATATAGTGAAAATAGTTATATCCTTTGTAGGGAGGGGTTGATATGAATTTAGATAAAAATTCAAAAAAACTAATTCCTTTTAAGAATATGTCTAATTTTGATGGTGTATATGAGTTTTGTCCTTTTATCGAATTTGAAGTTAATAGTAATTGGGAAGAATATTTAAATTATTTGGAGTATATCAAAAGTATTAATCAAAAAATAGGTTAATTATTATAAGGAGTGATTATCATGGCTTATGATTTAAAACCATTTGTAAAAGATTATTTTGATATGACTGCTAGTGAATTGTTTAGAGACTTTGGAAGACAAATTTTTAGTAATTTACCTGACCAAAATACTATAAAAACTGATATTAATGAAAAAGAAGATAGATATGAATTAAAAGCTGAGCTTCCAGGCTTTTCAAAAGATCAAATAGATATTTCTTATGAAAATGGTATGTTAATCATTTCTGGAGAAAATAATCAGGTGAATGAAGAAAAAGATAATGATGGTAAAGTAATTCAAAAAGAAAGATCATATAGTAATGTGAAGAGAATGTATTCACTTAATAATATAGATGAAGATAATATTGAAGCTAAATTTGAAGATGGTATTTTATCTGTATATTTACCAAAAACTGAAAATAGTCAAAGAAAAGTTATAGATATCAAGTAATAGTTAAAGGAGAGATGTGAAGGTATTTTCACATCTCTCTTTTTTAATTTTGTATTATGTTTTGCTAAACGTTATGACAAAAGTTAGATTACGCATTTATGCCGAGAAAATTTATTTATGTTGAGAAGAACCCTTAACTAAACTTGTAGACGAATGTCGGCATAGCGTGAGCTATTAAGCCGACCATTCGACAAGTTTTGGGATTGTTAAGGGTTCCGAGGCTCAACGTCAATAAAGCAATTGGAATAAAGCAACTTTTTAATTTTTAGTCATAATTCTACAGTTGGAGTTCCAACATGCTTCCTTCTTCTGATTTCATGAAGCCGTTTTTTTTATAAAAATTTTCTGCTAGTTCTCCACCTGTAATTAGAAAAATTTTATATATTTCATCAAGTTTGAGTGAATCAGAGACAGAATTCATTAATTTTTTACCTACGCCATTTTTTTGAAATTCAGGTATAACATGAAATTCATCTATACAAAATTGGTTCATGCCACTGAAATAATAATCTATTCTGCCGATACACATTGCGATTATTTTATTATTTTCTTCAATTACATATCCTTTAGAATTAAATCCGCTCATTGTGGCTTCAATTCTAAGTAATGCTTCTTTTTCAGTCCATTTGTTATACCATGGAGCTCCCTCATAAGCTGAAACTAAATTTTTAGCACAAACAGTATAGTCTTCATTTTGAATATTTCTAAATTTCATATACATCCCCCTTTTTGATTGTATTTTGATTATATATATTTTCTGTTATTACTGTTTTTTTATGGTTTTAGAAACGAGTTAAAAACGAGTTTCTTCTTGTTTTGATTTTAGCTTGTAGAAATTCGACATCATTCAACAAACTAATTTTTACCCTAATTTCGTTGTAACTTCCCAGTATTAGTTTCAATACTGCCCATCTACATGCAAATTTAAAAATTGGCATAAATAAGGGATAAATCTCTTAGTTCCTGCAGGGTCAAATAAAGGTCTAATAACATACTAGACTTATTTTACAATAAGTCGTTAAATCGTATGCTCTGCGAGGCTCAAACCTATTTTTGTGCAAGCACAAAAAATGGACTGAACAAGTCAGTCCATAAGTTCAAAACCCAATTCAAAATCAAATCCCAAGCAACCCAAAATGATGGTTGCTATAAAAAATATTACATAATTACATGAAATATGTTAAATTAAATATAACACCAAAAGGTGTCATATTTAATAGGAGGCTTTTTATATGAATAACAATACTGAAATGCCAAAGATAGAAAAAGTAGTAGTATTAAAAGCAAATAAAGATAAAGTCTGGGATGCTGTTTCAACATCAGAAGGTATAACATCTTGGTGGATGCCAAACGATTTTGAAGCTAAATTAGGAAAAGAATTTACTCTTTATGCTGGAGAATATGGGGAATCTCCATGTAAAGTAACAGAACTAAATCCCAAAGATAATTTAAGTTTTAATTGGGGAAAAGATTGGAAAATAACATTCAAATTAAAAAAAATAGATAACGATACTACAGAATTTACACTTATACATTCTGGATGGAATAAGGAAAAAGAAACAGAGTTTGGTCAACCACACCCTGTTGTACAAGGATTTATGGACGACGGTTGGGACGAAATAGTGAAAATTGAACTTCCTAAATATCTAAATTCCAATGAATAATACAAAAACAAAATATGATGTATTTCAAGCAATAGCAGATCCTAAACGTCGTAAGATTATAAAATTACTTGCAGATGATGAAATGTCTATAAAATCAATTACTCAAGATTTTAGTATTTCTCGAACAGCAGTAAATAAACATTTATATATTCTTTATCAAGCAGAATTAGTTACTAAAAAAAAATATGGAAAAGAAACTAGATACAAGCTTGAACCAAAAAAGTTATTAGAAGTAGAAAAATGGATTAAATATTTTGAAAAATATTGGAACGATAAACTAGATAATCTCAAAAACTATGTCGAAAATGATAAATAAAGAATCGAGTTTATAATAAACTCGACTCTTTATTTAATTTACTTCCAAAATTTGAATTCACGTTGCCAAAAATCAATCTGCTTTTGCAATTGTTTTTCGTTCTCTTTTAAAGTCGATTTCATTAAACTTGTTAAATTAATCAGAATTTCGTTTCACATAATTCAACTTATCGGAAGTAGATATGTTTGTACATTCACAGATGATATAATAATGGAGTCGCCTTAACTTCCATAGGCGAAATTACTATGGAAGGAGGTGAGACCTATGGCAATTCTCTTTGTTAGTATAATTGCACCTGTGATTTCAGGATGCATTGTTGCGATTTTCACGTTTTGGCTAAACAATCGTAACAAGTAATAAGGCGACATAGCTGCACCAAAAAATCCCCTCACTACCGGAAATAGTGAGGGGATTGGTGTACCTATGGAACTCTCTTTGTTAAATACAGTATAACATCATATATGGTAAGAATGCAAAAGTAATTAAAAAGTGATTTTAAGTTATCATTATTAACTCTTAATTAAATTCTTTTTTAAAAGAATCTAATTTTTTTAAGTCGCCTTGCATTTCTTCTAATGAAGGTATCATTCTTCCTATAGCTGGAGATTCATCATGGACCATAGCTGAAGATTTTGTCATGCCTTCGGTTACCATTTGTATTAAATGGTCATTAATTTTAACTTTTCGTAATTCTTGAGTCTTGATACATATAGAAATAACGTCATTTTTATTTTAGTTGCTGAAAGGTGCGTTGAAGTGTTGGTATGTATGTGTTTTAAAGTATTGAAAACCCTTAAAATTGGTTGCACAGAAAAACCCCATCTGTTAAAGTTATAAGTGACCAAACAAATAACTAAATAGATGGGGGTTTCTTTTAATATTATGTGTCCTAATAGTAGCATTTATTCAGATGAAAAATCAAGGGTTTTAGTGGACAAGACAAAAAGTGGAAAAGTGAGACCATGGAGAGAAAAGAAAATCGCTAATGTTGATTACTTTGAACTTCTGCATATTCTTGAATTTAAAAAGGCTGAAAGAGTAAAAGATTGTGCTGAAATATTAGAGTATAAACAAAATCGTGAAACAGGCGAAAGAAAGTTGTATCGAGTGTGGTTTTGTAAATCCAGGCTTTGTCCAATGTGCAACTGGAGGAGAGCAATGAAACATGGCATTCAGTCACAAAAGGTTGTTGCTGAAGTTATTAAACAAAAGCCAACAGTTCGTTGGTTGTTTCTCACATTAACAGTTAAAAATGTTTATGATGGCGAAGAATTAAATAAGAGTTTGTCAGATATGGCTCAAGGATTTCGCCGAATGATGCAATATAAAAAAATTAATAAAAATCTTGTTGGTTTTATGCGTGCAACGGAAGTGACAATAAATAATAAAGATAATTCTTATAATCAGCACATGCATGTATTGGTATGTGTGGAACCAACTTATTTTAAGAATACAGAAAACTACGTGAATCAAAAACAATGGATTCAATTTTGGAAAAAGGCAATGAAATTAGACTATGATCCAAATGTAAAAGTTCAAATGATTCGACCGAAAAATAAATATAAATCGGATATACAATCGGCAATTGACGAAACTGCAAAATATCCTGTAAAGGATACGGATTTTATGACCGATGATGAAGAAAAGAATTTGAAACGTTTGTCTGATTTGGAGGAAGGTTTACACCGTAAAAGGTTAATCTCCTATGGTGGTTTGTTAAAAGAAATACATAAAAAATTAAACCTTGATGACACAGAAGAAGGCGATTTGATTCATACAGATGATGACGAAAAAGCCGATGAAGATGGATTTTCTATTATTGCAATGTGGAATTGGGAACGGAAAAATTATTTTATTAAAGAGTAGTTCAACAAACGGGCCAGTTTGTTGAAGATTAGATGCTATAATTGTTATTAAAAGGATTGAAGGATGCTTAGGAAGACGAGTTATTAATAGCTGAATAAGAACGGTGCTCTCCAAATATTCTTATTTAGAAAAGCAAATCTAAAATTATCTGAAAAGGGAATGAGAATAGTGAATGGACCAATAATAATGACTAGAGAAGAAAGAATGAAGATTGTTCATGAAATTAAGGAACGAATATTGGATAAATATGGGGATGATGTTAAGGCTATTGGTGTTTATGGCTCTCTTGGTCGTCAGACTGATGGGCCCTATTCGGATATTGAGATGATGTGTGTCATGTCAACAGAGGAAGCAGAGTTCAGCCATGAATGGACAACCGGTGAGTGGAAGGTGGAAGTGAATTTTGATAGCGAAGAGATTCTACTAGATTATGCATCTCAGGTGGAATCAGATTGGCCGCTTACACATGGTCAATTTTTCTCTATTTTGCCGATTTATGATTCAGGTGGATACTTAGAGAAAGTGTATCAAACTGCTAAATCGGTAGAAGCCCAAACGTTCCACGATGCGATTTGTGCCCTTATCGTAGAAGAGCTGTTTGAATATGCAGGCAAATGGCGTAATATTCGTGTGCAAGGACCGACAACATTTCTACCATCCTTGACTGTACAGGTAGCAATGGCAGGTGCCATGTTGATTGGTCTGCATCATCGCATCTGTTATACGACGAGCGCTTCGGTCTTAACTGAAGCAGTTAAGCAATCAGATCTTCCTTCAGGTTATGACCATCTGTGCCAGTTCGTAATGTCTGGTCAACTTTCCGACTCTGAGAAACTTCTGGAATCGCTAGAGAATTTCTGGAATGGGATTCAGGAGTGGACAGAACGACACGGATATATAGTGGATGTGTCAAAACGCATACCATTTTGAACGATGACCTCTAATAATTGTTAATCATGTTGGTTACGTATTTATTAACTTCTCCTAGTATTAGTAATTATCATGGCTGTCATGGCGCATTAACGGAATAAAGGGTGTGCTTAAATCGGGCCATTTTGCGTAATAAGAAAAAGGATTAATTATGAGCGAATTGAATTAATAATAAGGTAATAGATTTACATTAGAAAATGAAAGGGGATTTTATGCGTGAGAATGTTACAGTCTATCCCGGCATTGCCAGTCGGGGATATTAAAAAGAGGGTTCTGTTGCAAAGTTGAATTTATAGTATAATTTTAACAAAAAGGAGTCTTCTGTATGAACTATTTCAGATATAAACAATTTAA